>JAPSLL010000066.1 GCA_031180805.1 Bacillus sp. (in: firmicutes) | reverse complement strand
CAGCAACCTATCTTATGCTATCTAAAAGTATTCTACGGATTATTATCGGCACTGGTCTTTTAAGTCATGGTGCACATCTACTTATTTTAACAATGGGCGGGTTAAAAAAAGGAGCAGCACCTCTTCTTGGTGAACATGCAAAAAGTTATGTCGATCCCCTTCCACAAGCATTAATTTTGACGGCTATCGTTATAAGCTTTGGGGTCACATCCTTTTTCCTCGTCCTCGCATATCGCTCCTATCAAGAACTTGGTACAGATGATATGGACCAATTAAGGGGAAATGACCAATATGAATAATTTAATTATCTTACCTATTGTTTTACCGCTGTTAACAGGGATCTTGCTCATCTTCTTAGGGAAGCATATCAAATGGCAAAGATGGCTTAGTGCCATATCATCGTTTATCGGAATTATCATTGCCAGCATCGTTGTCCAAACCGTGCATGAAAACGGGATTCAAACGTTGGAAATCGGTAGCTGGAAAGCGCCCTATGGCATCGTACTTGTCGCTGATATGTACTCTAGTTTATTAGTTTTAACGACAAGTATTATCGGTTTTACAACCTTGTTGTTTGCCTTTTCAACAATCACCAAAGAAAGAGAAAAATTTTACTTTTACTCAGGTGTTCAATTTTTACTACTCGGTGTAACCGGAGCGTTTTTAACAGGAGATCTATTTAATCTATTCGTTTTCTTTGAGGTCATGCTCATGTCCTCGTACATGCTAATCGTGTTAGGAAGTACAAAGGTTCAGCTGAGAGAATCGATGAAATACATCTTAGTAAATGTTATTTCATCCGCTTTATTTGTAATCTCTGTTGCTTACCTTTACGCTGTAACAGGAACGTTAAATATGGCTGACTTAAGCGTTAGAATTACGGAATTAGGCCAATCTGGGTTAATCACTGTTATTTCGATAATGTTTTTAATTGTTTTTGGACTTAAAGGCGCGATTTTCCCTTTATACTTTTGGCTTCCAGGGTCATACAATGCTCCACCTACTGTTATCACGGCATTGTTTGGTGCTTTATTAACAAAGGTAGGTGTTTATTCACTAACAAGAGTTTACACACTTATTTTTATTCACGATCAAGCATTTACGCATCAAATATTGCTTTGGCTAGCTGCTTTAACTATTATTTTCGGGGTTATCGGTTCGCTCGCGTATTCAGATATTAAAAAAATCATTATTTACAATATTATAACTGCTGTCGGTGTCATTTTATTTGGTGTCGCCGTAAACAATCAAGCAGCGATTGAAGGCTCTATTTATTATCTAGCCCATGATATGATAATTAAAGGAGCGCTATTTTATATAGTCGGTGCTATTATCGCAGTAACAGGAACAAGCAATCTAAAGAAATTTAGCGGTTTAATCGCAAGTCATCCTCTTTTAGGTTGGATGCTGTTTATTGCTGGACTTTCTCTTGCAGGCATTCCACCATTTAGCGGATTTATCGGTAAGCTAAAAATTGTTCAAGGTGGTTTTGAAGCAGGAGAGTATACCTTTTCACTTGTTGTCTTATTGTCGAGTTTATTCGTTCTCTATTCGGTGATGAAAATCTTTATTAACGGATTTTGGGGTGAGCCGGCAAAGAATTTTGTACCAAAGGTTCGGACGATAAAAGGAATGGTATTTCCGATCGCCATTTTATTAATACTATCGATCGGATATGGTGTCGGTACCCAATGGGTATCACCATATATAACACAAGCGTCTGAAACTCTGCTTGACCCATCAATTTATATACAAGCCGTATTGAAGGAGTAGTGCATATGGCCTTTCAATTATTATTAAATGTGTTTCTAGCCTTTACTTGGATGTTTCTTTCCAATGATTATTCACCACTCGCGTTTTTTAAAGGGTATTTTTTCGGCCTAGTCGTCATCTTTTTTCTCAGAAGATTTTTTCACCGCCGTTTTTACCTTTACAATGTTATTGCGGTCATTAGATTGCTTATGATTTTTTTAAGCGAGCTAATAAAATCAAATCTTTCAGTATTTAAAGTGATTTTATCACCGAAGCTTAAAATGACGCCTGGGATATTTGCTTTAGAAACTGAGCTTGAAAAGGATTGGGAAATTACAATTCTCTCTAATTTAATTACCCTAACTCCTGGAACGCTTGTGCTTGAAGTATCAGATGACAATAAAACGTTATATATTCACGCAATGGATATCGATGATGTTGAACAAGCAAAACTTGATATTAAAAATACATTTGAAAAAGCAATTAAGGAGGTAAGCCGATAATGTTTCAATTTGTCATCCATTTATCATTACTAATTGTAGCAATCTCTACCTCCTTATATATCTATCGCCTTATTAAAGGACCTACAACACCTGATAGAGTCATTGCCCTTGATGCAATTGGGATTAATTTAATTGCGATCACGGCAATTATCTCAATTTCTTTAAAAACCTCTGCCTTTGTCGAGGTCATTCTGTTAATTGGAATTTTAGCGTTTATCGGAACAGTTGCATTTTCTAAATACTTAGAGAAGGGAGAGATCATTGAAAATGACCGAAATCAGTAATTTCATCATTGGTTTTTTCATTCTTCTAGGTTCAATACTAAGTTTAGTCGCAGCTATAGGTGTTGCACGACTGCCAGATGTTTATACACGAAATCATGCCGCATCTAAAAGTGCAACACTTGGTGTCATTTTCATTCTATTTGGTCTATTCCTTTATTATCTGCTAACTGAGCATCAGGTGAATTCACGTGTATTGCTAGGAATTGTCTTTGTCTTTATTACCGCTCCTGTTGCTGGCCATTTAATAAGTCGCGCTGCTTATAATATAGGCGTCCCTTTATGGAAGGGTAGTGTACAGGACGATTTAAAGAAGGCACGGAGTAAGAAGAAATATATGAGATGAGCTGTATAGCTCATCTTTTTTTGTAAGATTATGTGTTAAAGCATATTATTCATTACTTATCATTTTGTGTAAATTGCATGAAGACTCCGGGAGATGTATTTCTAAAGGAATCCCACATGCACTAACGCCGAGCATGCTCTGGGAACGCCCCGTCGGAAGGAGAAAATCTAAAGTTAGAAAAAAACATCCAAAATTAACTGCATATTAATGTTATACGGGGAAATGCAAATAATAAAAAAACTAGCCTACAGCTATTAGTAGACTAGTTTTGACTCGGTTTCTTCTGTAAAATGGCCATCGTGCATCTTGACACGCATATAAGCTCAGCTTCTTCATCAACTATTTTTACTTCCCATACCATTGTTGTTTTTCCAATATGTAATGGTTTTGCATGAGCGGTAACAATCCCGTCCCTTTTGCCCCGGATATGGTTCGCGTTAATTTCCAGACCTACACATGCTTGGGTAACATGATCGATAAAATGAAATGCACCGACACTTGCTGCTGTCTCCGCTAATGCGACAGATGCTCCGCCATGCAATAATCCGAAAGGCTGGTGTGTTCGATGATCAACAGGCATTGTTGCCACAACTCCATCATCTGAAACAGATAAAATGTTAATTCCTAACGCTTCCATCAATGTGTTTTTCACATTGTAATCCATAATATCCCTCTATTCATTAGGCTATTTTTGTATCCTTTGTAGCTTTTTACGAAGCAGTTTTAGTGTCGGTAATTTCCTCAACTCTTAGCAAAAGTCTCTCTCTATTATAAAGGAAACATTCATTTCGTTTCTAATCAATAATCCCTTCTGCCTTTGCAATCAGTACAGCCTCTGTGCGGCTGCTCACATTTAGTTTATTAAAAATTGAGGTTAAGTTATACTCAATGGTTCTTTTACTTAAATGGAGTTGATCCGCAATTTCTTGATTTGTCAGTCCTTTTTCAACCTCTTGTAAAATGGATTTTTCCCGTTCTGTAAAAACCTGCTCAACCGATGAATGAATCGGCTTCGTTTGTTTTTGACTAAGAAGATTTTTAAAATATGTATATGGTACAATAATTTCTCCCTTTATCGCATGATGGATAGTAGAAAGAAGCATTTCCTTGGACTCAGTTTTGCTAATCGCCCCATGAATCCCAATACGTACAGCCTCTTCAAAATAATCCTCTACATCATATCCAGTAAATAAAATAATTTTGCAGGTCGGATGCCTCTTGAGGATCGACTTTGAGAGCTCCATTCCGTTTATATCCCCAAGATTCAAATCTAATAAAATTACATGGTATGGAGAAAAATCATATTGCTCAAATGCCTCAATGGTATACTCTAAATCTAAGCAATCTACCTGAATATCAGGCTCTGTTTCAAGAATCGCTTTTGTTCCTTCCCTAACTGCAGGATGGTCATCTACAACTAAAATATGAATCATTGCTTTCACTTTATTATCTCCTTAATACATATTGTTATAAAAAGACTTGGCAATTGCCAAGTCTTATTTAAATCTCGATATCTACCTTTACACCTTCACCAATTGCAGAATTTATAGTGATTGTCCCTTTTAATGCCTTTACTCTTTCAGAAATACCCGATAAGCCCATACTTTCTGTTTTATCCTCAAGACTTTCGTATTCAAACCCTACTCCATCATCCTCGTAATGAAGGACAATCTTGTCTTTTATACAAACAAGGATGATAAGAACACTTGCAGCCTTCGAATGCTTTTGTGCATTTGTTAAAAGCTCCTGAACAATCCGATATAAATTCAACTGTATATCAATATCAAGATTCATTGTAAAATTGCCAGTATTTAAACGAATATCAAACGGAACCGTTTCCTGATACTGCATTACAAGCTTATTTAACGCCTTTACTAAACCTAAATCATATAAAAGCTGCGGTCGTAACTCTTGGCAAGTTTCACGAGTTGTCTTAATGATTTTTGTCATATTGTAATTCATATCACGCAATTGCTTTTTCAACTGAACTGATTCATTGTCAACACCTGCTAACGCTAATTCACACTGTCTCTTCAGTGAAACTAAATCCTGTAATACAGAATCATGCAAATCCTTAGCTAAATTTGAACGTTGCTTTTCTTCGATCGAAAACAAAAGCTTTGTAAGCCAGCCTGGATTATCACCCTCTGTTTTAACCTCTTGTAAGTGCTGCATCAATTCATCTATTTTCAAAAAGTTTTCTAACGAAACATTCGTATAAAAAGCTAAAGTCTTTAGCCAGGATATTTCATCCCGAGTTAAAATTGGCGTATTTAATATGGATAAACAAAGCAAAACATAGCTTTTACTCTCTGTCTCACCGATATTAATTACAAATCCCTTATCAACCTCAACAATTTTCCCGATCTCTGCTGAGACATCTTGAATTTGTGATAGATAAGGTGAATAATCGCATTCCTTCGCATGTAAATCAACTTGTCTAATCTGCTTTTCTTTATCAACCTCAATGACAAATGCTTTACTCACAAGCAATACATCAACAATCACCTGTTTAAGCTCAGAAATAACTTGCTCTAAGTTATTTGCCTTCCGAATGCTTTGGGTATATTTAAAAATGCTGTCTTGGTAGTTATACTTCTCGGAAAATCGCTTAAGCCGGAAGCGATAATCGATGATTTCTTTTAGGTAAAATACAAGTATAACTGCAATAAAAATATATACCGACAATTGAATTGGATATAAAGTCGAATTCGTTTCTTTAAGATTAAGCATAATACCAACAATAATAAATGTTGGTATTACAGCTAATAGTGAATAATATCTTATCCTACCTAATAGAAATTCAATATCATATATTTTTGTAGCTAAAAATTGATAGACTAAAGAAAATGGGATCAATAAAAGAAATGCAGCTAGAAATGTTGCCGAAAAAATATATTCTTGAAATAAAATATAAGGAATAACATAAAATACCAAAAATGGTGTGAATCCTAATACATTCATAACAATTAAGATTTTTACGATATAGGCTTGTTCAGAATATTTTATTTTTTTTAATCCTCTGAACTTTAATACAAATGTTAAGACCAATAAAATAGAAAAACTACTCAAATTTAATAATCTATTAAAACCATTAATTGATGGGAAAAATATATATGCTATTTCCGCTGAAATATTAATAATTACTAGGAAATAACCCATTCTTAAAAAGTTAAAACTAAAGAGCTTCTTTCCTAACTCTATGAAATACTGGTAAATAAAGTGCAAATAGCTAACTGGTACCATTGTAAAAAGTGTAAGGTTAATATATCTACTTATTTCGTCACCTCTTGAAGAACCACTAGCACTTATATAAGCCATAGCAATAATCAAAAGAAACATATTTAATAAATTGGCGGATTTCATATTCGCTTGTTTATTCGAGCGATAAATAAAATATGAACAAAACAAACATAAAAAGAGTACTGTTAATGGTATTATAATAATAAATAAACTTTGATAACTAATTAAAGTTGGTGGAACTGTATACTTTATTACAGTTTCATCGTCGTTCAACACTTTAAAATTATAAATTTTTTCAAGTATGCCGCGATTATTAGCAGGTTTATGTAATGTAGGGTCTGCATCATTTATTTCAACAATCACATCACCTATTTTTATTCCTTCCTTTTCAGCCCACGTTTTAGGTTCTATTGCAGTAACGATAAGTTTATTATCTTCAATTTTCTTTACTCCCGCACCTACATAAGGGTAATGAAAGTTTAAAAAAATTATATATACAGTAAAAATAATACTTAAGATGATTGAAATATAGAAGAACTTATTAAAGGTTAACTTCATTAAAAACACCTTTCATAACTATCTATTAATGCCAATAAAAATTCATTAGTTTTCCTGTACCAAGAATTCCCTCAATCACCGACAAAACGTCATCTAATTCCACTCCTAGTAAACTGGCTTGTCCATTCATAACCTTTTCTATTACTTCTGGATTATCAAGTAAAAAATTAACAATCTCTTGCATTTCCATTCCCCTTTTTGAGTTATTTTTTTGAAAAAATCAATTTGGACTTAATCATATCAATAGCCTCTAAATCTATTTCTAATTTATCGATTATTCGAGCTGCGCGGTTTAGTGAGATGTTTTTCATCACATTCATATATTGAGTAACACCAGCATGAAACAGCTTCTCTTTATAAGCTTTAAAGCTACCAAATTCCTCTTCTATTGTTTTATTGCTCCTATAAAAAGCCATTAACTCTTTTGCATGTTGATTAAAGTTTTTTTGTAAATATAGCCTTGCTAAAGAGCATTTTCCCTTTAATAGGTCATTTTTCTCAGGATTAAATAAATCTCTGAAGTCATTATCAATTTGAGCTGCAATCCCGATTTGATAGGAGTATTGTTCAACTTCTGGATGAAAGGTGTTTGCGAGCAGCATCCCTGATTGAGCTGACAATGCAATAAGTGAGCCAGATTTACGCTTCATAACATTCATACACTCTTCTTCTGTGTTAGCGGAGTTTTTCAAATCATCATGCTGACCCTCCATCGCTTGACTTGCAAAAGTTAAAAACGTTTGCAGAATCTTGAATTTAGAAGCTGCTGCTAATGATATAACTGTCTGCTGACTGAGCGTATATAAAGTTGTCGCAGCATTTAAGGCAATAGATGCGTCCATTTGCATCCATAGCTCATTTTTATTATCTAAATCTTCCAAGTCATCGAAAATATCAAAGGATAAAAGTAACAATTCCACTGCTGCAGCTAGCTTGAATACTTCTGGATCTTCTCCTTGAAAAGCATGATGATGGATAATTGTTATCGATCCAAAATGACATTGCTGCTTTGTTTCAATAAATGAATAGAGTAGATTTTGGAGATCACAAAGTTCAATATTAGTGGTAATTGCTTGTTTCATATGGTGCTTGATCAATTCATCATGATTTGCAATGATCACAATCACCCCTTTGATATAATTTTACTATATTCTACTTTGAAAGAGTAGTAATTATAGTATATTATACCCCTCACCACTATTACATTTTTACCTTCCCCTCCATTTTATGTCAATAAATAACATAAAAAAACTTGGCCTATAGCCAAGTCTTTACGAAACGTTCAAATATGCGTATTTATCAAACTTATCAATACTTTTATTTATATTCTGTAATGAAGCTTTAGTTTCGTTTATTTCCTTTTCTAGCTTTAAAAGCATTTCTGTAATTTCTTCTATTTTTTGCTGATCCATCGTTTCACCCTCCTTATACTTTTTAAGCGAATGCATGGCCAACTAACAAAATTATATTTCTTACTATTTCAGTTTACTGTAAAAAAGTGTACTTTTCACCGAAAATAATACGTAATACTTAGTGCGTGACACCGCAAGAAAAACGCAATAGTTCTAAATATACAAATCCTGCAAATCCACATGCTAATTTATGGATATAATGGTTGTAATTCACTATTATTACAGTGATAATCATTAGTTCGATAGAAACAAAAAAAGATTGAATCCAACATTTAAAAATAAAACAGAAAATGTCGGATTCAACCTTTTTATACTGTTATGATCATATGCTCGAAAATATCGTTCGCCTTCGTAATAGCTACTTCAATTAATTCTTCCTTTTTTTCAATCGGTCCATGATACTCTAAGGTGTAGTCCTCAATTCCAGTCTTCGAAAACAAGCATTCCATCTTAATCCTGCTATTATCCTTACTAACCGAAAATACCGCAACCATTTTATCGTCTAAAACATAAAATGTAGGCTGCACTCCCATAGAGACGAAGACCTCCTTTGAAATATGAAAAATTACTTCACTAACTATTCATTTTTCTAACACTAATAGATTCGACAAAGGAAGTAAAATTCCTTTTTTAAGTTATTTTTTATCGTTAGAGAAAAGATGTTCCATCATCTCATTGATGAATTTCAGCTGAAGCTTGTATTGATCATAAATATTTTGAAAAGATAGTTTTGTAAAAAAGTCTAAATCTAGTATCATCGCCTTCTGCTGCTCTCCAGCTTCCATTTCATGAAGTTCTTTTTCAATTTGCTGCTTTTGTTCTGCTAATGCTTCCAAAATATCTTCATTAGGAAGTTCATCAATAAACGAAATAGCTGAATAAATAGATGTTGGTAATATAACTGATTTTTCTTTGAAAGCTGCCTTGAGAAGCTCTTGAAATTCAGCTTCGCCTTCTTCTGTTATTTTATAAATTGCTTTTGAGCGATTTCCCGTTTGCTCAACAGCTTCAATTTTCACTAGCCCTTCCTTATCCATTTTTTTTAGGGCATGATAGATCGATCCAGGTAATATACCTGCCCATTTATCTGTTTGGCTCTTTTGAAGAACTTGTTGAATTTCATAGCCAGACATTGGTTTTTTCTTTAACAACCCTAAAACGACTAGCCTTGCCATATACTACACCCCGACTCAATATTAGTTATTCAATATTGAGTATTATACCATATATATGGGAATTCATTGTTTTCTCTCTTTATTTCATTCAAATTTCGCATACTACTAATACATTTATCACTTTTAACAATTTTATACATGCTAAAACTTAACTGGATATAAAAGCTCATTAATCAAAAAATAGGTACAGTGGGGTGAAGATGATGGATTTTTTCTCGATGGAGTTTTTTACAGCATTGTTGTCGATCGTTATCATGGACTTAGTGTTGGCTGGTGATAATGCAATTGTAATTGGTCTTGCTGCAAAAAATCTACCGAAAAATAAGCAAACGAAGGTTATTATATGGGGAACGGTCGGGGCCATTATTATTCGCTCCATTGCAACAATACTTGTTGTCTATTTGCTTAAAATACCTGGGTTAATGTTAATAGGTGGTGTCACCTTAATTTGGATCGCTTATAAACTAATGACAGAGGAAGATAGTCATGAGGTTAAAGCAGGGAATAGCTTTTGGGGAGCAATTCGAACGATTATCATTGCTGATGCTGCTATGGGGCTTGATAATGTTTTAGCGGTTGCAGGTGCTGCACATGGAGATTTCCTGCTTGTCTTCCTCGGTTTACTAGTCTCGATACCTATTGTTGTTCTTGGCAGCACGATCATTTTAAGATTTATTGAACGTTTCCCGATTATTATCTTTGTCGGTGCTGCAATTGTTGCTTGGACAGCTACAAAAATGATTGTAAAGGAGCCCTTTTTACAATGGCTATTTACTAATGACTGGATTCAATACGGTTTCGAACTAATCATTGTTGTGACTTTAGTTAGTCTAGGCTTTATGAAAAAAAGGCAGCTGGAAAAAAATCATCAAAATGATAAAAATGCTGGTTAACAAACGTTTAACTAGCATTTCTACAATTAAAAAGTTTTTTCATTTATATCTAATATATAATTTGCCCACTCACAGGCTTGCTTATAAAATAATGAAATCTTCTCCTTAGAAAGAGGTATACCTTCAACGGTAATGGACTTTTCTATTTGTAATGTCCACGATAAAACACGCCCTAGCTCGTTATCCCTCTTAAGAAGAGCACGCTGAATATCGTCCGAAAGAGGTAAATCAATTAAAATATCCTCAAGCTTCCGATGTAGTAAAGTATCAATGAGAGAAAACATTCCTGTTAACAAATAAGATGACGTATGATTTTCTCCAATTGAGCTTGCTAATTGTTCACATAATTTACCGCGTATGAGCGACATTCTAACCACTTCTTGCATCATGGAATCATTTGTTTTGTTCATCCCCTGAACAGATAACACATAAATCCAGCGTTTTATTTCGTTTAGTCCTAAAAGTACAATCGCTTGTTTAATTGACTCAATTTTGTTTTTGGGGCGAAAAGCTGGAGAATTAATTAATTTTAATAATTTAAATGATAAAGATAAGTCCTGTTCAATTTCTGTTGCAATAATATCGATATTAGGCTCGGCTTTCGAAATTTCCTCCAAAATATGATAATACGTTTTTGCATAAACAGGTACATCATGGCTAGAAATCACGACAGGCTTACTAAAAAAATACCCTTGAAAATATACATACCCTAGCTCATATGCATAGAGAAATTCCTCTCGTGTTTCAACCTTTTCAGCAAGAAGTTGAATTTGATAGGGACGGTATTTATTAACTAATAGTCTTTGTTCAATCTTGTTCGTTTCAATAAAATCAACCTTAATAATATCAACATATTTTAGCAAGGATGGTAGTAATGAATATGTCTCTTGGACTTTAAAATCATCAAGAGCAATCGTATAGCCTAAACTCTTCAATTCACGGCAAATTTCAATCAGTTCTTTATCAATCGCAACGTTTTCTAGAATTTCTACAACAATTGAAGCAGGGTTAAAAAACGTAGGAACCTTCGATTTTAGCAATCCCTCTGTAAAATTCACAAAACAACGCTTACCATCTGATAATTCCTTCATTCCTATATTTAAAAAGCTATTAATAATAACCTCTGTTGTAGCTTGATCCCCGTCGATATCTGGAAAAATATTTTCCTGACTCCCTCTATATAATAGTTCATAGGCAATAACTTCCTCATTTTTATTAAAAATAGGTTGTTTTGCGACAAAGACTTCCATTAGAAAACCCCCAAAGACAAATAAGCCGATCGTTTTAAATCTATTTTACTATATAAAACTATAAATAAATAACTTTTTTTCTAATATATGAGAAAAATCTCTCTAGGAAGGAACTTAAGATGGGAGCGATTATAAATATTTTATAAGATTTATCGTCATTTTAATCCAACCAAAAAAAGATAGCCATAATGGTATACTTAATAATGTTGCCCAAACCATTCCTTTAAAAAAGTTTTCTTCTTGCACACCACTCACACCTTTCATAAATGCCCTTTTAGTATTATCCTTTCCATGGTGTTTGCATTTAAACAATTAGTAAGCGCTTACAAATTTATTTTTCCTTTCTTTACTACCTTATTCCTCCATAGATAGCAACATTCCTTTAATTACTGTTCAACATTTTCTTACATCATTTTATGATTATATTCATCACTTTTTTTTGAATTCAATGCATATAGTGTTACATGGATTAATTTGGTAAGGAGTGAATGCTTTTGCCTGCCATTAGTGGAGAACAATATTTATCACGTATAAATGAAATGCAGCCAAATGTATGGATTAGAGGAAAAAAAGTAACTGGTAAGCTTAGCGACCATCCAGATTATAAAGGTGCTATGCAAACAAAGGCTTCTTTATATGATTTACAGCTTCATCCAGACCTCATACAGAAAATGACCTTTCCCTCCCCTTTATCACAGGAACCAGTTGGCATCTCTTTTTTACAGCCAAAAACAAAAGAGGATTTGGAACGACGTCGCTATATGATGAACGTGTGGGCTAGGAAAACGGTAGGAATGATGGGGAGAACACCTGATTATTTAAATACTGTATTAATGACCTTAGCTACGGCTTCTCCTATACTTACAAAGCAAGAAAAATCATTTAGCGAAAATCTCCTTCGTTTATATGAACATGCACGTGAGCACGATTATTCGTTTACACATAGTTTTATTAATCCACAGGTTAATCGTTTTCACCAGTATGAAAACCCTGCAACAGAGCCAATTGCCGCAAAGGTTATTGCGAAAACTTCAGATGGTCTAATTGTTAAAGGAGCGCGACTTCTCGCAACTCAAGGTGGGATGACAGATGAGGTTCTCATTTTCCCATCAGGAAGTAAACTTGGTGATGATGATTACGCCTTCAGTTTTTCAATCCCAACAAATACAGAAGGATTGAAATTTATTTGTCGTGAAAGCTTTTATAAAGGGGATTCCGCTTTTAATTATCCACTTTCCTCTCGCTTTCACGAAATGGAAACAATGATTATTTTTGACAATGTGCTCGTACCTTGGGACCGCATCTTTTTCCATAATAGGCAGGATATTGCCTACGAATTATTTTCTAAAAGCAGCTTTACTGCACATGCTTTACATCAGGTTGTCATTAGGCAAATTGTTAAAACAGAATTCATCCTTGGACTTGCACAAAAAATGGTCACTTCCTTAGATTTATCCGATTATCAGCATATTAAAGAAAAAATAAGTGAAATTATTATCGGTTTAGAGACGATGAAGGCATTGTTGGATCGTGCTGAGCTTCACGCAAAAGAGGATCAATGGGGTACAATAACTCCAAATGTTCACCCCCTTTATGTTGCGATAAATACATTTCCAACACTTTATCCTAGAATGAGTGAAATCCTACAGTTGATTGGAGCAGGTGGACTGATGGCGATTCCAGCAGAGGAGGACTTTCAATCAGAGCTTGCCGATGATTTAGACAATTACTTTCAAGGCAATGCATGTAGTGCGGTCGAAAAAACGAAGCTATTTCGCCTTGTCTGGGATTTAACAATGAGCTCATTTGGTACAAGACAAACACAATATGAACGCTACTTTTTTGGTGATCCAATCAAGCTTGCTGAAACATTGTATAATGGGTATTCTAGAGATGAGTATATAAGACAGGTTGAGGACTTTTTATCAACGTGATTTTTTAATCGTTCAATCATCATCCAAATGTTTTCTATTGGATGATGATTTTTTCCCATTTACATTTCCCCTACCCAAAATAGCATTTTCGCAGCTAGCTCCTCTGCAACCTCAACATTCACAGCTTTCGCAAGCGAGTTTTGCAATCTTTCACGTAAATGATCACGACTTTCTTCATATTCGACAATCGTTGACCACTCTATTTCAGGTACAGCAATTAAACTATATTCCTCTTTTTTGTTTTCATATATGTATACGTTTGTAATAAATTGATCACCATTTTGTACATTCGCTTTTCTTATTTTCATTTTGTTCACCCTTTCCATCATTTATTATAACCGATTTCCTCTTGTTTTTCAGTATTCTCCAGCATCGTTCGATCTGATAAAAAGAGCGGTAATTTGTTAAGTTCGTTACTATTTGGAGTGTCGATTATCAGCAACAGATGTCCATTTTCCACAGTGCTGTCGGCCTCACCTTGTCCCGCCACTCTAAGAAAATAAAAAGAGACTAAAATCCACTATTCGCAAAGTGAATCTTAGTCTACACCTTTTATTTATTGAATGCTTTTGATTGGTCGACTACGTCAAAATCATCAAATTTTGTAATTGAAAAAAGATTTTGTGACTCAGTAAAATCACCTGTGTTTCCTACGCCTGATCCAAATGACCCTTTTTCGGTGCTTTTTGGGGACAAGCTAAAAGCATCGCCAACAGTAAAAACTCCAGTCGTTTCAATTGATAATAATTCAACAGGACCTACAAATGCGGGCATGCTACTCCTCCTGCTATCTTGTAAATTCAAGAGTATTTTTCATATATTTTATGAAAATCAGCGTTTTTCGTTCTCATTTTCCTCAATCTTTTCTTTTTTCAACTCAACCTTATATTTATTTCGCAATTTAATTAAGCGAACGATATTTAACGTTACAGCTTTAAGTACGGCATACGTTGGAACCGCTAGGATCATCCCCAATATCCCCCCAAAGCTACCCGCTCCGATTAATAATAGAATAATCGTTAACGGATGGGTATTTAATCGTTTCCCGATAATAAGTGGAGATAGGAAGTTCCCATCAATTTGCTGAACTACTGTCACGACAAGTGCTGCTAAAAGAGCCTTTCCTGGTGAATCTAACAAAGCGATAATGACAGCAGGGGCAGCACCGATAAATGGCCCTAAATATGGAATAATATTCGCCACAGCAACGACTAATCCTAAAACTAAGGCATAATTAAGTCCTATAATGGAATAACCGATATAACAGCCAACTCCAACAAATAATGATACGATCACTTGACCTTGAATATAAGCAGATAGTGTACTATTTAAATCTTGTAAAATCTTAACCCCTTCATGACGATATGTGTGAGGTAAGATTTTTACAATTTGACCAGGCAGCTTATGGCCATCCTTTAGCATATAAAATAAAATAAATGGTACAGTGATCATCGTTAATGTGATATTTGTCACGACACCTAGTACCTTTGTAAAGCTTGCAGTTATGCTTTCTGGTAGGCTTGTTGCAAGGCCTGTTAATGTATCCTCAATTTGCTTTAAAGAAACATATTCCTGTTCCATCACCCATTTAAACTCAGATGTTTGCGTAAGGTTGGTAATGAAATTCGATATTTCTGTTGCAAAGGTTGGAACATTTTTCACTAAATCTGTTACCTGTTGTGATAAAATTGGTCCAACGAATGCAACAACTGCTGAAATAACACCGATAAAGACTATATAAGGAATTAAGATGGCAAGTGTTCTCGGTACCTTCCCCTTCTCAAGAAGTTTCACTAAAGGTGAAAAGATAAAAAATAAGATTCCAGCAATTAAAATAGGAAAAAATAAAGTAGAAGCAAAGACTATGATTGGTTCAAAAAGAAAAGAAACCTTCGTGCCAACATAGACAATTAATAACAACAATAAAATCTGAAGTGTCCAAAAATGTGTTTTTGATTTAAACAAACGAAATCCTCCTATATATGTAAGCACCGCAACTTACGCAATCTAGTAAAAGTATAGCCAGTTTTATTACATTCTATAGGCTATACGTTTCAATGCGGTGAAACGTTTCAAAAAAGCTTCCCATTTCTAGAACTTTTTTCTAAGTAATTTTAATTCTACTTTACATGATTTTATAGGAATATACTATACAAAAACGGTAGCTAATCGTTGTGACCTCAAGGGGCTTGATGAAAACACAGAAAAAAGAGCCGTCTCAAAGGAATAAATCCTTAAAATCGAAACAGCTCTTTAACCCTATTTACTCAACAACTACCTCTTCAATGACCTCTAATTCAGGAATTTTCCGAATTTCTATAGAACGGATGAGATGCCCCTCCATATCAATAATTTGAAACTCGACTCCTTTATAAAGGATTTTATCCCCTATTTTACAGTCAATATTTTGGGTGAGAATCCAACCTGCTAATGTATCAACCTCATCCTCTTCAATATCTAACTCTAGCAATCGATTAATCTCTTGGATTAAGACTTTACCTTCAACTACATAATGCATGTTTCCACGTTGCTGTATTTCCGGTACTTCATCTTGGTCAAATTCATCCCTGATCTCTCCAACAATTTCCTCAATAATGTCTTCAACTGTTACTAATCCAGCTGTTCCCCCGTATTCATCAACTAAAATCGCTAAATGGACTCGTTCCTTTTGCATTTTTATTAATAGCTTATGGATAGGGATTGATTCAATTACTTGGATTACCGGCCTAATATATTTTTGAATTGATGCGTTTTTTCTTTGCTGAGGTGTTAAATAATACAAATCTGTAAATATCTCTTTAATATTTACCATTCCAAGAACATGGTCTTTATCACCGTTTACAACCGGATAACGGGTAAATTCCTCCGTTCTCATAATCTCAAGATTTTCTTCAAAGGTATTGTCAACGGACGTTGTAACAATTTCGGTTCTCGGTACCATAATTTCCTTTGCAATTCGTTCATCAAATTCAAATATTTTGTTTACGTATTTAAATTCAGATGAATTGATTTCACCGCTCTTAAAGCTTTCCGAAAGAATAATACGCAGCTCCTCTTCTGTATGTGCTAACTCATGTTCCGATGCTGGCTTTAATCCGATCGTACGAATGAGTAAATTTGCAGAACCATTCAAAATCCAGATAAAAGGGAACATGATCTGATAAAAAAGAATAAGAGGTCTGGCAAACATCAATGTAATATTCTCAGCCTTGTGAATCGCAACGGTTTTCGGAGCTAATTCCCCAATGACGACATGGAGAAATGTTACGATTAGAAAGGCACTGATAAACGAGAAAAACGAAGAAAATGATTCGTTTATATGAAGCTTTTCAAACAGCGGGTGCAGCATGCTCTCAAATGTTGGTTCTCCAAGCCATCCTAAGCCTAGTGCAGTAATCGTAATACCAAGCTGACAGGCTGATAAATATCCATCTAAATTCGAGACAATCTTCTTTGCTACTTTCGCTGATTGATTCCCCTCTGCGATAAGCTGATCGAGACGGGAGCTTCTTAATTTCACAATTGCAAATTCCGATGCTACGAAAAATGCAGTGACTGCAATTAATATTGCAATCAGGATCAGGTTAACTATGTCCAAAATGAGGGATTGCTCATAAGTGTTATCCACTACGAACAATCCCTGTCACCTCCTAATGAATGAAATATTCACCTTTTGTTATTCATCGTTCCCTTGGAAGAAAATCATAACGAACTTTAACAATTCAAATAAAGCCATTAACGCACCTGCTACATATGTTAATGCAGCTGCTCCTAATACTTTATTTACACCGTGCTCTTCATTATTAGTAATAATCCCTTCAGAGACCATAATTCTTTTTGCTCGTGAGCTTGCGTTAAACTCAACTGGTAATGTAATAACTTGAAATGCAACAGCGAAGGAAAAGAGAATAATTCCTAAGCCAATTAAATTTAAACTATCTAGTAAAAGACCACCTATGAACATAAATGGTGCAATACCTGATGTTAAATTAACAACAGGAAACATCTTATGGCGAAGAACTAATGCTCCATATGCTTCCTTATGCTGAATTGCATGACCTACTTCATGTGAAGCAACTGATACAGATGCAATCGAATGTCCGTAATAAACAGGCTCAGATAAGCGGACAACTCGTTTTGTTGGATCGTAATGATCTGATAATGTCCCACGCACAGGCTCTACCCGGACTTGGTAAAGACCGTTTTGGTCAAGAATTTGTCTAGCTACCTCTGCACCTGTTTTATGTGAAGAAACAGCAACCTGTGACCATTTGTTAAAATTACCTTTTACTTTAAACTGCGCCCAAATGGATAAACCTAAAGCAGCAAAGATTAATATGTCCATTGGATGAAAAAACATGATCTTCCTCCTCTATTTACTAACATCCTATTTAAGTAGATGTTGTTACTTTTTCTCTTATAGATGTCCAATTTTTTCTCCAAAATCACTTCATAATCAACGATAAAGATTCGATTAAGGATTTACTTTGAGAACTTATTTGTTGCGTTACTTTTGCTTGAGAATCCTTATTTAGCTGTTCAAATAACGGTTTTAATTCTTGTATCTCAACCTCGAGATTTTTCATATGTGCTGCTAACAGCTTCGCAAACTTTATACATTTGTCTTGCTCATCTTCCGAAAGGCTTTTATACCGTCTTATTTCCATTCGTTCCTTAATTTCTTGCAGACTCATATTTAATTCCTTACATAATTCAATGAAGCGTATATCTTGGATCGTTTTATCACTATATAAACGATAATTAGAGGTAGATGTTTTCTCAACTTGAAGTAAACCAATTTGTGTATAATAATCAATTGTTCGTTTCGAAACATTTACCCTTTCGGCTAGCTCACCGATTTTATACAATGACACCCCATCCTATCACCTCTTGATCCTAGTATTAGTTTAATTATATTTTTTTAAAACCGTACAGTCAAACGTTATACTTTGAAAAACGAATACGTCTGATTAACCTATATGTACAAAATAAGCAGACCTAAAGCAATCATATTGCATAAAGATCTGCTCCTAATACCTTAGATTTTATGTTTTTAAGACTTAAAGCCATATCTCGATTTTTAAACTGATTCACGATATTTTGTTAGAAGTTGATTAATTTTATGGTCAAGACGATCAATTTTTATCATTGCTTCCTCTTTGGATATTTTTCGATAATGGTGCTTACCATATGGTTCTTCATCCATTTCGTCCGCATGACGAACAATTTGTTGTAATGTCGTTTTTTTCATTGAATTTTCCGGAAGATATGAATCTGTGTGAAGTAATATTGCTAAAGCAATTTCCTTTGCATATTGTCTATCTTCACCAAGTCTTATTAATAATTTATGTGCTCTTTCTGCACCCTTTATCGCATGAATATCATTTTTTTTGTATTTTTCATAATCCCATTCGCCGTTCGTATACCATTCATAATGGCCAATATCATGGAGCAATCCTGCTTTTGCTGCAAGGTCAGGATTCACACCATGCTTTACCGCAAGCTGTACAGCATATTCCGCAACCTTAATGGCATGATCGACTCCAGAACGGTTTAAATATTTTTGAGCAATTGGGTGAGTAAATAAATCCTTTAGTAATACTCGACACATGTTCATCCTCCTCACCAAGTTTTTCAGATCAATGTACCATATATTTAAATCTCCTTCAACAAGGAGGCTCAATCATCTCACAAAAATGTTTTTCTACTATGTATATGCAATCTCACATGAATTGGTACTTTTTTTGCTCGTAACCCTATTAAAGTATTGCTTCCCCTATAAAAAAAGGCCCTCGGAGTAAGCTCCTAGGGGGTATCCCTTTGAAACGCTTCTCTAAGCATTAGTCTCACGTATACGTTCCAATTAACAAAGTGCATAAAAATCATCAATAATCTTTAACATAGCCTAAAAAAAAGAAGCTAATAAATAGCTTCTTCAAACTGGAATTTCTATTTCAAAGATTGTAGAGTTTTTAAAAGAAGTAACATTAATCGTCCCACCGTACATATCAACAACCTGCTTCACGATACTTAAACCGTCG
>JAPSLL010000116.1 GCA_031180805.1 Bacillus sp. (in: firmicutes) | reverse complement strand
GCTTTTAGGGAAAATCAGTATTTTAAAAATGGGAACAGAAGAATATAAGCAGATTGATGAAGCACTGAAGATGTATATAGAAAAAAGGAGAAAATTGAAATGAAGAGAAAAGAGCAGCGGGAAAGCCTGGGGCACGTATATTCTTAGGAGTCAGTTTCTACAATATGTACAGGAAAACCAGAGTGTACGTGCCGAAGAAGACCAAGATACGATTAGAAAATAAGCAAGAAACTCACCAACCATAACTAGGGAGGAAATACAGAAACTAAACATTTCTATTGTTAATCTATTTTTTCTTAAGGAAAGTTATTAAACACAAAGGATTTTTAGATTAAATTCTTGAACTAACGGGGCAGGATAGCAAAAATATGACAGGATAATTGGCGAAAATATGAAACTTCATTTTAAATTGAACGTAGATAATAATAAAGAGGTGATATTATCGTGAGTGAAAAATCATTTTTGGTTCCGATATTAATCGGAATTTTCTTTTTTGTTTTATCTATACTTCTGTTTAAAGTTATAAAATCACCGCATCCATATTTTGCTGGTGTTATAGTTGCCTTTTTCGCCTTTGAAATCTCTTTTTTTTATCGCTTCAATAAAAGCAATAAAAAAAATCATCCAAATAAGCTATGATAGTAATTTCAACATTTTTTACAGAGATAATGTTAGTAATTAGAAACATTTATATGTGATGAAGATTGTGAAGACATATACTTAAACTATTGGGTGAGTTACTGCTATAAATAAGGACGCATTTTTTATTTAACGAAAGTGGCAGAATAGTAGAATTGTGGTATCAAGTTTGTGAGCAAAAGATAGGGAAAGGGCAACTAAAGTCACCCTAAAATACATTATTTAGTTACCTTCAAATTACGTTCTTCAAAAATTTGTTTTGCAACAAAAGTTGCGTTAAGAACTCTTGGAAACCCAGTGTACGGAACACAGTGAGTAATCGCCTCAATTACTTCATTTGGTGTGAGTCCTACGTTAAGTGCAGCGTTAATATGGACGTTAAGTTGTGGCTCACACCCTCCTTGAGTAGCAAGAGACGCAATTGTTACTAGTTGACGTTGTTTTAAATCTAATCCCTTGCGAGAATAAATATCTCCGAAAGCAAATTCAACAACATATTTGCCAAGATCAGGGGAAATCTCCTTTAAAGAATCTATGACTCGCTCGCCTCCTTCACCATCTATTTCCATAAGCCTTACCCAACCTCTCTGATAACGTTCATTTGACATCTAATATCCTCCTTAGAAATGAAAATTCATTTGAATAAGCTCCATAAATTTAATCTACACTTTAGAGTGCACTCTAAAGCAATATCTTTTTTATGCTATAATTAGACTTATGGATAAAAAGACTTTTACAATTCAACAAATCTCAAATATTACCAAACTATCAGTACACACTTTACGCTATTATGAAAAAATTGGACTTCTTGACAAAGTAGAACGCGATATAAATGGCTATCGCCAATATACGGAGTCAGATATTTCTTGGATATACTTTTTAATTCGTTTACGAGTAACGGGTATGCCAGTGTCTGAGATGAAACAGTTCTCTGATCTGCGGAGTCAAGGTGATTCTACAGTAAGTCTGCGTCGTGAGTTATTAGAGGCTCATCAAAAAAATGTAGAGGAAAAGATAAAAGACTTACAAAATAATCTTCACAAGATTGAAGAAAAAATCAACTATTATAAGAGGTTGGATGTAGGGGATTAAAATCTGTAAATACTAAAGCTGTTCAACTAGTTATCTGCGACCCTTCAAAAAGAAGATTACTTTTTCATATACTTTAAGCAAGATTGTGAAGGTTTGTACTTATAGTAACGGGTAGCATTAGTTAAATAGGACATAAGAGTTTTCAAAGCATGTTTAGCATGCTTTTATTTTTGTGTTCAATTAGAGTACACCTTGTCAATTTAAGAGTTATTTTTCACTTACAACATTAAATTCTTATGTTATTCCAATATAAAAGCATGTTTTGAAATATTAAATCAAAACATGCTCTTAAAAAATAACTGTTAGTTGAAGAAGGAAAGAGTCGCTTATTCAATAATCGCGCTCTATTCTAAGAAGATCGTTTCTAACCTTATTTACTCTCTATTTCTATAGCTATTATTTGGAAATCTCATACCGCATTAACATTGAACCACTTGTTTCGTAAAGCTTGGTTTCTATCAATTTCATATCGTGACGTGTTTCGATGTTATCGAAGTAACGTTTGCCACTGCCCAATATGACCGGATGAATGATGATTCGCAGTTCATCAAGTAAAACAGCATTTATTAGACTTTGGACAAGACCTGCGCTTGCGGGAACAATGATATCACCCTTGATTTCTCTTTTTAGCTCCCTAACTTTCGACATTACATCTGAGTTAATCAGAGTAATGGTATCATCATAGTCCCCCCAGTGAACTTCAGTAAACTCACTATTATTTGTTGCTACAAACTTTTGAGTCTTATTCATAGCATCAGCCCAATCTCCCTCTTGGAACGGCCAATAGCTTGCAAAGCCTTCATATGTAATCCGGCCCATCAAGATTGCGTCAGCCTTCTGGAACAAGGCAAGTCCATCATTTGTGGAATCTATGATGCCAGGCATCGCCCAACTTACCATGTTGTCTTCTTCGCCTTTTGGTCCAGTAAAGATACCATTTAATGTACTGCTTACGTTTGCAATTATTTTCCCCATCTCTTCCCCTCTATTCTTTAGGATTTGTAATTATCCATTTGTTTTTTTT
>JAPSLL010000115.1 GCA_031180805.1 Bacillus sp. (in: firmicutes) | reverse complement strand
ATTATCTTTTATAATGAATAGTTTGGAGCTTCTTTCGTAATTTGAACATCATGTGGGTGACTTTCTTTTAAGCCAGCACCAGTCATTCGGATAAACTGAGTATTTTCTCTTAATTCTTGAAGATTTTTAGTACCACAGTAGCCCATTCCTGAACGGATACCGCCAACTAATTGGTAAATCGTTTCAGATAACGGTCCTTTATATGGTGTTCTTCCTTCTATACCCTCTGGAACAAATTTCTTATTATCCTCTTGGAAATAACGGTCCTTACTTCCTTTTTCCATTGCAGCGATTGAACCCATTCCACGGTATACTTTAAAACGTCTACCTTGATAAATTTCTGTCTCTCCTGGGCTTTCAGAAGTACCTGCTAATAAGCTTCCAAGCATTACTGCATGCCCGCCTGCTGCAAGTGCTTTAACCATATCTCCAGAGTACTTAATTCCTCCATCTGCAATGATTGCAATTCCGTGTTTTCTAGCTTCTGTAGCACAATCATAAACAGCTGTAATTTGCGGAACACCAACACCAGCTACAACCCTTGTTGTACAAATAGAACCAGGTCCTATTCCAACCTTTACAACATTGGCACCTGCTTCAATAAGTGCCTTCGTCGCTTCAGCAGTTGCAACGTTTCCTGCAATAATATTTAAATTTGGATATTCAATACGGATTTTTTTCACTGTCTCTAAAACACCTTTTGAATGTCCATGTGCAGTATCAACAACGATTGCATCTACATTTTTCTCAACTAGCTTTTCTACTCGTACCATTGTATCAGCAGTTACACCAACAGCTGCTGCAACAATAAGTCGACCATGTGCATCTTTGGCTGAATTTGGAAATTCAATGACCTTTTCAATATCTTTAATTGTAATTAATCCTTTTAAAGCGCCATTTTCATCGACAAGAGGTAATTTTTCAATTTTATGCTTTTGAAGGATACTTTCTGCATCTTTCAAAGTTGTATTTACTCCTGCTGTGACCAGATTATCCTTTGTCATCACATCACTAATTTTAATTGAAAAATCTTGTATGAATCGCATGTCACGGTTAGTAATAATACCAACTAACTTCTGTTCTTCAGGGTTGTTTACAATAGGAACACCAGAAATACGATATTTCCCCATTAAATGTTCAGCATCATAAACTTGATGTTCTGGAGTTAAGTAAAAGGGATCAGTAATTACTCCTCGTTCTGAACGTTTGACTTTATCTACCTGCTCTGCCTGTTGCTCAATGGACATATTTTTATGGATTACACCAAGACCACCCTGTCTCGCTATCGCAATAGCAAGCTCTGCTTCAGTTACAGTATCCATACCCGCACTAATAATTGGAATATTCAATTTTAAGGTTGGGGTAAGCTGTACACTTAAATCTACATCCCTAGGTAATATTTCAGATTTTGCTGGTACCAATAATACATCATCAAAAGTTAAACCTTCTTTAGAAAATTTTTGTTCCCACATAAGTAAATCCCCCTTTTTTCGGCAAAATATTATTAGTAGATTAACAACAGTAAACACGACTGTCAAGGAAGGAGAAAAGAATTTAAATATTTAGAATATTATTAAACGGAGTGTAAATTCATGACACAACAATATTGGGAACGCTTACTATCTTATCAATCAACACAAACGATTCAAAAAAGGCTTGATAGCCATTACCAACATTTACACATAAGCAATTCAAATCAACTTTCATATGATAACTGCTACAGATTTGTTTATTTTCTTAAGCACGGAGAAAATTTCTTTATGCAGGCAAACCAATCTCCCCACGCGATACAACCTATGTTACTTTTCTATGGTTTGTCCCAATTAATTAAAGCTTGTTTATTAATACTTGATCCTGAATACCCATCAAGCTCGACCGTGCTTTCACATGGCGTGTCTAGTAGGAAACGTAAAAAACAGCACTATTTGTTTTTAAGCGATGAGGTAAAAGTTCAACGTAATGGATTATTTCCTCATATCGCTACTAAACTATACAACATTAAGCACTTAGAAATAGAAAAATACTCAATGGACTTATTATTAAGACAAATACCAGAAATGAATGAAGTATATCAATTTCATCTTGAAAAGGAGCTTTTCATAAAAATAAACTCCTCCCAACATGAATTTGTCATAACAGAGGATATTTCAAATCACTTTCATATATCTTCTAAACGATTGGCAGAAATTTTATGTGAAAAATATGCTTTTGACCAATTACCAAATAACAATGATAGTGTAGTAACAATAAATAAAAATCCTGTTTTAAACTTTAACTTAAATCCATTTTTGTATTGTCTTGAGGATGACTGTTATTTTCTTCCCTCAACAAAGGATGCATTTTTAAACTTACCTGAAATCCTTATCCATTATTTATTACTATATAATTTAAGTATGATATCCCGTTATGAAACAGAATGGTGGTATGATCTTCTTCTAACTGCACCAAATAATGATTATCCATTTATACTACGTTACATGGAAATAGCTAAAAGGAAAATTCCATTTTATATTATAAATTTTTTAGAGGATATGCTTTAAACTCTTCCAAATTAAAGCTTCCTCTTTAAAATTATTTATCATTTTTATATTTTTCAAACTATATTTCTCAACAAAAAAAGACCAGTATTTCTACTGATCTTTTTCATCTTACCTGGCAACGTCCTACTCTCACAGGGGGAGTCCCCCAACTACCATCGGCGCTGAAGAGCTTAACTTCCGTGTTCGGCATGGGAACGGGTGTGACCTCTTCGCCATCATCACCAGAT
>JAPSLL010000065.1:6720-19857 GCA_031180805.1 Bacillus sp. (in: firmicutes) | reverse complement strand
AAGCTTTTTCTTGGGGGAAAGAGCGATGATGGTTATCCTAAAAGCGATAAGTTTATCCCGAGATTATTAAAGAAGAGATATATGCTGAAACAAACAGATAGAGCGGGCCTTAACAGAGCGAGGAAATTGAATGGTAAAGTAGTTCGAGAAATTAAGGATGAAAGGAATGGAGATTGTTGATGAAAAAAGTCTTACTCATATCTATGTTTGTAACCTTAACAGTTGGATGTTCCGTAAATGAGCTACAAAATTCTCGAGATGAGCAGCAAAGCTCTTCCATGGATAGGGAGAATCGCGAACAGGAAAACAGACAAGTATCCACTGAAAATGTTGAAGTAATTGCAGAAAATCTTGACGTTCCTTGGTCTATCGAAAAGCAAGGTGATACATTTTATTTGACAGAAAGACCAGGTTCTATCGTTAAAATAGAGAATGGTAAGAGTGAGCGGCAAAGCGTAGAACTTAAGAGAGAGCTTGCAACAGCATCTGAGGCTGGCTTATTAGGGTTTGTACTTGCACCAGATTTTCCACAATCAAAGCTTGCTTATGCGTATTATTCATATGAAGATAGTACAGGGCAATTTAATCGAATCGTAACACTCCGATTGAATGGGAACGTTTGGAAGGAAGAAAGCTTGCTTCTTGATAAAATCCCAAGCGGTTTCTATCATCATGGAGGAAGACTGAAAATTGGACCAGATAACAAGCTTTATGCAACAACAGGAGATGCTTATGAACCGGATCTTGCACAGGATCTCCATTCATTAGGTGGGAAAATTGTTAGAATGAATCTTGATGGAACGATTCCAAATGATAATCCGCTTCAAGATTCCTACATCTATAGTTTTGGGCATCGTAATCCTCAAGGAATTACATGGTCACCTGATGGTGTGTTATATGCAAGTGAGCATGGTAATGATGCAAATGATGAGATTAATCAGATCGAAGCAGGAAAAAATTACGGTTGGCCGATTATTGAAGGAGAAGAGGAAAAGGAAGGGATGGTTTCACCGATATTTACTTCCGGAACTGCAGCAACTTGGGCACCATCGGGAATGGACTTTTATGATAGCAAATTGTACGTAGCGGCTTTAAGAGGTACTGCAGTATTAGAATTTAATCTTGAAACAGGTGAACAACGAGAAGCTATAGCTGGACTTGGAAGAATTCGAGATGTACTTATTGATGATAACTCTCTTTATTTCATTAGCAATAATACAGATGGGAGAGGTAACCCGCTAGAAAATGATGATAAGCTTTATAAAATCACACTTTCAGAATTATATTAACATAAATGAATAGAGCGTTAAGCTGACAGAAGAAGATAACATATCGAAGAAAGTAAAGATCGTTTGCTGAGGTGAATGAAAAATGAATGTAGTTGAAGTTAAGAACTTACCAAAACATTTAATTGTTGATTTTTTTACGGAGCATTGGGGAAGTCCAGAGATGGTTATATCAAGTGGAATCTATGATTGCAGTTTGTTGGATGGATTCGCTGTTGTAGAGGAAAGAGATAAAATTGTTGGTTTAATAACTTATATAATAGAAAATAACGAATGTGAAATCATATCGTTAGACAGTATACAAGAAGGCAAAGGAATAGGTACATTACTTGTTAAAGAAGTTGAAAATCTTGCTAGCAAGAAAAATTGTAAACTTGTAAAGCTTATTACAACAAATGATAATTTGCTAGCATTAAAGTTTTACCAAAAACGTGGGTTTCTCTTATCGAAAATCATCAACAATGCAGTTGAGAAAGCAAGAAAATTAAAGCCTGAAATTCCTTTGATAGGTAATGAAGGTATACCAATTAGGGATGAGATCGAGTTGGTAAAGGAATTAACGTAACTATAGATGTTTCATCTACAAAGTGACATGACAAAGGGGTGGTTACTTAACCACCCCTTAATTACGCTAAAGAAATTCAGCTGAAAAACGATTGTTAAAATAGATGTACCTTCATTAATATCTGTTGCAGCTTGTCAGCAAGTTCAGTTTCAAAAATACATTTAGGACAGGTTTTTTAGACAAAGCACAAAGCAGATTTACAACTATTAAACAGATGTTGCTCCTTGTCCACCATCAATTCGATAATAAGATCCAGAGATAAAGGAAGCTTTATCAGAAGAAAGGAAGACCATTAGATCAGCAATTTCTTCAGGAGTTGCATATCGTTTCATAGGGACGCTATTTTCAAACGCAGTGCGAGCATCACCTTCTTTTCCTGGCATTGCATTTGTTTCAATTGATTTCATCATTTGTGTATCTACCCCTGATGGAGCAACAGCATTAACGCGAACTCCATAATCAGCAGCCTCTAATGCAGCAGTTTTATTTAATCCAAGTACCGCATGCTTAGAAGCAACATATATTCCCATGCCAGGAGCTCCGAGTAAACCCCCGTTAGATGCTGTATTGACAATTGCACCACTTCGTTGTTCCTTCATAATTGGTAAAACATATTTTAATCCAAGGAATGCACCAAG
Source organism: Bacillus sp. (in: firmicutes) (assembly GCA_031180805.1). Classification (GTDB taxonomy): domain Bacteria; phylum Bacillota; class Bacilli; order Bacillales; family Bacillaceae; genus Metabacillus. The sequence goes on along the minus strand of JAPSLL010000065.1, from coordinate 17,368 downwards.
AACATTGACACCAAAGACAGCTTGATAATTATCAACAGTTTGCTCATCCAACAAACCAAATTTCCCGTTAATACCCGCATTATTTATAAATACATCAATTTTACCGTATTTGTTTTTCGTTTCCGTAACATATCGTTTAACTTCGTCCTCTTTAGACACATCAGCGGGTAGTAAAAGAAGATCCTTCGCTTCAATTGAATTAGCAGCCTTCTGTAATGCTTCTAATTTCAAGTCGATAAGCGACAATTTCGCTCCTTCTTTAGCAAATGCCTTTGCTGCTGCAAGTCCGATTCCAGCAGCTGCTCCTGTAATTAAAACAACTTTTTCCGAAAAATCCATCTTTTATTCCTCCCTTTCATCATTTACATGTCTATGATAACGCTATTATTGTAGATTGTCGACAATTTTGCTTGTGAAGGAGCAAGCCTTCTATTCAGTTAGTGTATCTAGCAACAAACTAGGAATGATAGCTTTAGCTTGATCAATTTTATTGCTTTTAATGAAGTTGACGGTTTCTACCATCTTCGGATGAAAATGAATCATTGTTTCAGTAGTCCATTTTATTTTGGCAAATACATTAAGGATATATACTGATTCATAATAAAATTTGCTAAGAGCTTTATTATTAGCAATCTCAAAAAAATAGTTCGTTAATGCACTTGAAGACTCTTGGTATGCTAATAATTCTCCAGCATTAAACATATTGGACATTTTTGCAAGCTTTTCGTCTAAGGCACTTAGGGAATCTGTAGTCCATTTCTCTTTAGATAATTCTAGTGCCAATTGAATAAGACCGATCATTACTTCGGTATATTCCTTTATTTCATATTTCGTAAAAGATTTGACGAGTGTTCCTTTTCTCGGTACCCTTTCAACAATATTATCAATTTGCAATAAATATAATGCCTCTCTGACAGGGGCACGGCTCGTTTTGAGCTCTTGAGCAATATGCTCCTCGACAATTTTGTCACCAGGCTTTAATTCATCTTTCATAATTTTTTCTAAAATATGTTTTGCGATTTGTTCTGGCAACGATTCACCGAATTGATTTTCGTTCAACTTAAAAGGTGAGATATTTCTCGACATATTTTTCACTCCATAGCATTTATATTGAATGTATAAACATTATTTTGAAAACATTTCATTATTCTATACAACTATCTTCTATAGTCATTAACCTAAAAAGATATGTATAATTATAGATTGCGTATCAATTTTATAAAATAGTTAAATAGAATTATACTTCAATGCGCATGTTAGGTGGTTTACTACTTCTTGCTACAGTATATTAGTTACATATTGTGGATTACCTATAAATAATATTTACCTCTCCAGTTAAAATTGGCTGCTTTAAAAATGGTTTATCGTAATTAATATGCTTATAAAAATTTATAGTAAATAAAAACAGTGTAGTAGATTTGATGCTAGCACACTGTTTTTTAAGTCAATATCATACAAGAGGCTCTAATAAATATGTGCTACACTAATTTTCAGACCATTGCAGGGAGGTTTTTTAGATGAAACAGGAGGAAAGAACAATTCGCTTTGATCATGATTTGCAAATCGAAGCATATCGTTTCCATGGTATTATGCAAAAGTTTCCCAATCACTTTCATGAATATTATGTAATTGGATTTATCGAAAGTGGACAAAGAAAATTGACTTGTAAGAATAAAAATTATGTTATTAATAGCGGAGATCTTATCTTTTTTAACCCTTTCGATAATCATGCATGTGAACAAGTTGATCATAAATCATTGGATTATCGATGCTTGAATATAAAGCCAGATATCATGAGGAAAGTGGCGAAGGAGATTACCGGAAAAGACAATCTTCCTTACTTTAATACTCCTGTTGCCTATCATAGTGAACATGCTCATCTGTTGCATCATCTTCACCAAATGGTAATGGATGAAATAACAGAGCTTGAGAAAGAAGAAACGTTTTATTTTCTCATGGAACAGTTAATAGAAGATTATTGCGAAGTAGCTAAGGATATTGAATTTGGTAAAATTGAACAGAAAGTTGCTAAGGTTTGCGAGTATATAGAAATGAATTATACAGAAAATATTTCTCTAGAAGAATTGGTGGAAATTTGTAATATGAATAAATACACATTGTTACGCTCATTTGCACGTATCCGTGGAATTACTCCATATCGTTACTTACAAACGGTCCGAATCAATGAAGCGAAGAAATTATTAGAACAAGGTATTAAACCACTGGAGGTTGCTATGCAAACGGGCTTTGTCGATCAAAGTCATTTTAGCAAATTCTTTATGGAATTCATCGGATTAACTCCAGGGCAATACCGCAACATCTATATTGAATATAGTAAATAGGCAGATACAAAGTGGAAAGGAAAAAAGATGGAAAACAAACTTTCAGTAGGACATTTATCAGCAATTATTACAATTATCATTTGGGGAACAACATATATCTCTACAAAAATCTTATTAAATGGTTTTTCTCCAATAGAGATTTTATTTTTCCGGTTTGTTATAGGAATTATAGCTTTAAAAATTATTTACCCTTATCGATTGAAGGTTATGGGTAAACAGCATGAACTGTTATTTGCCTGTGCTGGACTCTGTGGAGTTACATTGTATTATCTTTTGGAAAACATCGCCTTAACTTTTACATTAGCTTCGAATGTTGGTGTAATAAGTGCTATTGTTCCATTTTTTACAGCTTTACTTATTTATCTTTTTTTGAAAAACGAACCATTACGGATGAATTTTTTCATTGGATTTATTGTTGCGTTATTAGGTATTTTTTTAATTAGCTTTAATGGTTCAACTAATTTTCAAGTAAATCCTGTTGGCGACCTATTAGCAGTAGCGGCTACACTCATTTGGGCGATATATTCTGTGTTAACTAGGAAAATTAGTAGCTATGGCTATAACACGATTCAAGCGACAAGGAGAGTATTTTTTTATGGTATTTTGTTTATGATACCGGCACTTTTTTCATTTGATTTTAAGCTTGATTTAGAACGCTTTGTTCAACCTGTTTACTTGTTTAATTTATTGTTCTTAGGGCTAGGTGCTTCTGCTCTATGCTTTGTCTCATGGAACTTTGCAATCAAAAAATTGGGTGCGATTAAAACGAGTATCTACATATATTTAGTTCCAGTTATTACGGTCATTACAGCGATGATTGTGTTGCACGAGCCAATGACATGGATGGCAGCCTTAGGGATCTTGCTTACATTAACTGGACTTTTCATTTCTGAGGCTAAAATAAATATGAAAAGAAGTAAGGTATTAGTAAATGGTTTTACTAAGTAAGCAAAATTTCAAAGGATTCATCGCTAAATCGGTATGCTTTGCTCTATAAGGGCAAGGCATTTTTTTTTGAAAAGACTGACGTTACCATTTATTTCATGGGAAAAACTTTCATAATAGGAAAGACTGAATATATATTATGGATAAGTTTTTTTAAAAAATGGATTTTTTTACAATTTCTTAACCCTTAATTAATAAAATTTACAAAACCTTTACAAAAGGTTCGTAGTTACTTTACAAAACGTGTTTATTCTTAATATTAGATTAATAATTTGAAGTAGAGAAGTAGTGATAGAACATCTTGGAGGTTTGGAAATGACGTTTAAAAGAATGACAACAATAGGGATATTGTTGCTATCATTAGTAGCTGTATTATCAGCATGTGGTAATAGTAATCAAGAAACAGAATCGTCAAATAATAGTTCAGATACAATTTCAATTTCAGGCTCTACTTCTGTAGGACCTTTAGCTGAAAAAATTGCCGAGAAATATATGGAGGAAAATGGAGTTAAGATTGAAATAAATCAAATAGGCTCTTCTGCTGGCATAACAAATGCAACAAGTGGTGTGTCAGAAATTGGTATGTCCTCTCGCGATTTGAAGGAAGAAGAAAAAGCAAATGGTCTAAAAGAAACCATTATTGCTTACGATGGTATTGTTGTCGTTACTCATCCTAGCAACAAAGTTAAAGATCTCACGATTGAACAAGTAAAGGATATCTTTACAGGTAAGGTTACGAATTGGAAGGAACTTGGTGGCGATGATATGGAAATTGTCGTTGTTTCCAGAGAGGATGGATCAGGTTCCCGTGATGCTTTCCAAGAAATCGTAGGGTACTCTTCAGGTGAATTAGTTAGAAGTTCAATCATAGCGAGCGGTAACGGTAATATAAAAACAACTGTTGCAACAAATAAGCATGCAGTAGGTTTTATCTCATTTGAATATATTGATCCCTCTATCTCAACAGTAAAAATTAACGGAGTAGAGGCTACAGCAGAAAATGTTCTGCAGCAAAAATATAGCCTGTCCCGTCCATTTTTGTTTGTCCACAAGGAAGAGCTACTTACAGATGCTGGGCGACAGTTCATTGACTATATACTAAGCTCAGAGGGACAAGCGATTGTAGCAGAAACTGGAGCTATACCAGTAAAATAATCAACATTCACTGATGTATGATTTTATTTGTCAGTCATAAACAAACATCATGTGTAAAAGCGATCTTGGAGGAATACAATATGTCACACCAACCTGTTGAAATAGGAAAAACAAATAGAAGAAAGTATATGTACGAGAAGCTATCATCAAGATTATTTCAGCTTTGTGCACTTCTTTCAGTAATTAGCTTATTGTTAATTGTTGGATTTGTATTTTATAAAGGCTCACTTCCATTTGTTGCAGATGGATATAGCTTTATCGACTTTATTTTTGGAGACGATTGGGTACCTAGTGAAGACAAATTTGGAATATTTCCTATGATTGTGGCATCGTTATTTGCCACATTAGGCGCATTAATCATAGGTGTTCCTATCGGTTTATTCACAGCTATATTTTTAGCAGAAATTGCTCCAAGGAGTATAGCAAAGATCATTTCTCCTGCAGTACAGCTACTCGCAGGAATCCCATCTGTTTTATATGGGGTATTTGGACTCGCGATAATTGTTCCTTTTTTGCAAAATAATTTAAATTTGGCGAAGGGGCAAAGCTTATTAGCTGTCATCCTCGTTTTAGCTATTATGATGTTACCAACGATCGTTACTGTAGCAGAAACGGCCATTCGAGCAGTCCCAAAAACCTATCGTGAAGGTTCATTAGCTCTTGGTGCTTCTCAAATAGGCACAATCTTTAAAGTTGTTGTTCCAGCGGCAAAGTCAGGAATCATGGCAGCGATCGTTTTAGGTTTAGGAAGAGCAATCGGTGAAACAATGGCTGTCATTTTAGTAGCAGGAAACAGCCTAGTTATACCTACTAGTCTAACAGACAGTGTTCGTCCACTAACGACAAATATTGCTTTAGAAATGGGCTATGCATTTGGAACACATCAGGAAATGCTATTTGCAACTGGGATTGTATTATTCTCTTTTATTTTATTATTGAATTTTGTATTAGCAAAAATCAGTGCGAAAGGTGGCAATTAAGTTGAGAACATTTAAGGATAATTTGTTACGCGGACTTTTGTGGCTTTCAGCTTTCTTAACAGTTGCCATCCTCGTGATGATTGTTGGCTATATCTTTTATAAAGGATTCCGATTAATTAACATTGATTTTATTTTTGGTGATTATTCTCCTTCAGGTCACGGTGGGATTTGGCCTATGATTGTGACGACAATTTATACAATTGTTATCTCTTTAATCATTGCAACACCGATCGGAATTTTTGCAGCAGTGTATTTACAAGAGTATGCTAAGCAGGGGAGATTAGTAAAAATAATCCGTTTTGCGACAGAAAGCTTGACAGGGATCCCATCAATTATTTATGGATTATTTGGAGCAGTATTCTTTGTAACAACTTTAAAATTAGGGATGTCAATCATCGCTGCTTCATTAACTTTAACGATTATTGTATTACCTGTTATTATCCGAACAACAGAAGAATCATTAAAAACAGTTCCACATTCTTATCGTGAAGGCTCACTTGCTTTAGGTACGACAAAGCTACAAACTTTGTATAAAGTAATTTTACCGAGTGCAATGCCTGGAATATTGTCTGGTATTATCTTATCGATTGGGAGAATTGTCGGTGAATCAGCTGCAATATTCTTAACAGCTGGAACGGTTGCAGCAATGCCAGAAGGGATCTTTTCATCCGCAAGAACATTAACGGTTCATTCCTTTTTAGTGACACAGGAGTCAGGTGACATTGAACTTGCTGCTGCAGTTGGAATTGTTTTAATTGTTATCATACTGGTGTTGAATCTTTCAGCTACATTTATATCGAAAAAACTTAATAAAGCTGACTATTAAATGAGGTGTATGACATGAATACAACAGTGCTTGAACATAATAAAGCAGGGAAGGGAAATGTATCACAGATGAACCAGCAATCAAAGGGGACAGTAAAAATCAGTGTAAGAGATTTAGATTTGTTTTACGGAGAGAAGCAGGCACTTTATTCGGTTAACTTAGATATACAAGAAAAGGAAGTTACAGCCTTAATCGGACCTTCCGGCTGTGGGAAATCAACGTTTTTACGAACATTAAATCGTATGAATGATTTGATCGATAATGTAAAAATTAATGGAGATATTGTTATCGACAATGAAAATATATACCAAACAAATGATGTCATAAAATTAAGAACAAAGGTTGGGATGGTCTTCCAAAAGGCCAATCTTTTTCCGATGAGTATATATGATAATGTTGCATATGGTCCTAGAATGCAAGGGATTAAAAATAAGAAGGAATTGAATAGCATAGTTGAAGAAAGCTTACGTGGTGCAGCAATTTGGGATGAGGTAAAAGACCGTTTAAAAACTTCAGCACTTGGCTTATCAGGTGGTCAACAGCAACGGGTTTGTATCGCACGTGCCATTGCGATGAAGCCGGAAATTATTTTAATGGATGAGCCGACTTCTGCACTCGATCCAATCTCTACTTTAAAGGTAGAAGAATTAATTGAAAATATGAAGAAAGACTATACAATTGTAATAGTGACACACAATATGCAGCAAGCAGCGCGTGTATCAGACAAAACAGCCTTTTTCTTAAATGGTGAAGTAGTAGAGTACGATGAAACAAGTAAAATCTTTTCTTTGCCAAGCGACCAAAGAACGGAAGATTATATTACAGGTAGATTCGGCTAAATTTGGAGGATAAAAATGGTTACTCGTGAGAACTTTGAAAATAATTTGCAAGAACTACAAGCAAAAATGACAATGATGGGTGAGCTTGCCGTTGCGTCAATAAATAAAGCCTTTGACGCTTTTAAGAACCATGATATCGAATTAGCATTAAAAGTAATTGAAGAAGATTCAGTTGTTGATAATTTAGAAACGGAAATTAATCAATTCATTGTCTGGCTTATGGCAAAGGAACAACCTGTTGCAAGAGACTTACGCAGAATCATTGGTGTTCTAAAAATATCCTCAGAGATCGAGCGCATTGCTGATTTTGGAGTAAACATTGCAAAAGCTACAATCAAAATAGGTACTTCTAAATCACAAGTAGATGATACGAATCTTGATCAAATGAAAGAAATATCCATTACGATGATGCATAAGGCCTTACAATCGTTCTTTGAAGGAAATATGGTTCTTGTCAAAGAAGTTGCCGATTTAGATGACAAGGTTGATAAGCTTTATGGAGAAACATATAAAATGCTTACAAGTCATTTAAGAGAAAACCCAGAGGAAACAGAACAGCTAGTACAATTACTATTAATTAATCGTTTCCTCGAACGAACGGCTGATCATATTACAAATATAGCTGAAAGTGCAGCTTACTTAATTAAAGGTCAAATATATGATTTGAATTCTTAATGCTTCTTATTTCAATAAAGATTCAAAATAGATAATCCTCTATTAATTAATGGGGGATTATTTTTTATTTCTCTAAAATGAAGAACAAACGATATTCACCATATTTTGAAAATAACTTAGATTATAAACCTGTGCTTTAAGAAAAAGTCCTACTTTGCTTTATCAATAATTAAAATCATAAACAGGATGGACAAAAAATTATAAAAACTTATTCAAATAAACGACTTTAACATTTAGAAATTTTCACCGATATATAGTAGGTAGAAAATATTTGGGGATTTCATGAATTGTTAAAAAAATTTACCAAAAAGCTGTGATATAAGGATTATGACAAATAAATCCTTAATAAGGAGGATAAGAAATATTGGAAAAACAAACCGTAAATGATGGAATAGATTTAATAAGTGCTTTTGTTAAAGTAGCTCCATTATTAAATAGTTTAGTACAAGATGACATAACCGTAGGGATTTATGATACAGAGAAATTAATTATGAATATTCCAGGAAAAACCTTTTCTTTAAACGTAAAAGCTGGTGACCCTTTGACAGAAGGAGATATTATTACAAATGCGATTAGGCAGAACAGGTCAATGTCAGCGGTTATTCCTAAGGAGATATTTGGCTTTCCGTTAATTGCTCGTGCCATTCCATTACATGATGAGCTAGGGAGAGTAATCGGTGGAGTTGGACTAGGTACAAGTCTTGAAAAGGCAAATAAGTTATTTGAGATGGCGGAAAGCTTTTCTGCAATTGTAGAGCAAACTGCGGCATCTATTGAAGAAATAAACGGATCGGTGACAAAATTAGCTGATCGTGCAACCGAAATGACTGTGCAAATGAAGGATGTTAGTTCAAGTGCGGAGGAAATTGATAAAATCTCATCAGTTGTTAAACAATTATCAGATCAGAGTAACTTATTAGGGTTAAATGCTGCTATTGAGGCGGCTAGAGCGGGTGAAGCAGGTAAAGGTTTTTCTGTCGTAGCAAACGAAATACGAAAACTTGCTACAAACTCTAAGGAGAACGTGGATCAAATTAATGAAATCACGGGCAATATCCATAATCTTCTAGCAAAATTAAGTAAGACGTTTGTAGAAATACATACGCTGACAGATAATCAAGCAGGGGCAATTCAAGAATTTTCGGCAACGATTCAAGAAATCAGTAAGAACTCGCAAGATTTAGCTTTTCTTGCTGAAGCTTCTCTTAAAGCGGAAGAAGAATAGGCATTAGGTGAAAGCTGTCGGCATAATGAGATTAAAAAAACCTACAAACTCATTGAGAGAGCTGTAGGTTTTTAGATTTAGTAACCAAAAGTAGACTAAATTTAGGAGGGAATGCCAAGGAGTTTGTAATTAAACTCTCGACCGACCCTTTTAGTCCATAATTGCATGATATGCAGGCTTCACATTGTAATGTATATCAAATACAAACGGAGCATCTTTCCCAATGCCATTATTATATTGCTCTGCACGATCATCTAACCATGTATGATTATCCGCAATACCCCAGAAGGTAACATTGCTAATTTTGTCATCTAGCTTTTCATATAACTCGAATAGTGCATCATAGCGTTCTGCTTGTGTTTGGAAGACTTCATCAGGAATATCTTCATATGTCGGATATGCTGGAGCTGGTGGCCATCCATATAAGCTAACATCTAATTCAGTTATTTGGTTATCTAAGCCAAGACCTGCAAATAAATTAATTGCATCCTCAGTTTCTTGAAGGCTAGGCCAACCAAGCTGAATATGGGATTGATGTCCGACACCATCAATTGGTACACCTTGCTCGAGAAGTTCTTTTACAAGATTATATAAATGAGTTCGTTTAGGTTCAACTTCTGTATTGTAATCATTAAGGTAAAGCTTAGCATCTTTGTCGTATTTTCTTGCTGTTTCAAAGGCAACTTTAATAAAATCTGTTCCTGTAATGAGGTACCAAGGTGATTCACGTAATCCTTTTTCATTTTGCGGGTTGTCATCAATGACTTCATTTACAACATCCCATGAATCAATATCGTCCTTATACCGTTGGACAATCGTTTTTACATGCCTTTCTACACGCTTCAGTAATAGCTTTTTATTTTTTTCTCGTTTTTTCGGGTCTGTTTCATCAACCATTGGCTCGCCATCCTTATCTAGGAAGAACCATTCAGGAACCTGGCTATGCCAGATGAGCGTATGGAAGCGAATATCCATATTATTTTCCTTTGCAAATTTGACAATCTTATCAGCTTCAGTAAAGTTGAATTTTCCTTCCTTTGGCTGTATATTAATAGGCTTCATCACATTTTCTGCTACGATACTGTTATAGTGGTGCTTTAATATTTCTGCTTCTTCTCCTTCTAATTGATAAGGCTCAACAGCTGCACCGATTGTAAATGAATCTTCATAACGTTTATCCATTGGTGCAACGTCTAAAGCACTTATTGGCTCACTAGTGGAAGTGGCACTAGTCATTCCAGCAGGTACGATTAAGGCTAAAGCTAGTCCGGTAAGGATTGGTTTACGAAATACTTTTAGCATACGATACTCTCCTTTGTAATTAGAATTTGAGGTTTACCAAAAATGATTACAATGCCTCCTTTAAAACATAATTAAGAAAGGGTTTACATTTATACGTAAATGAAAAAGTCCTAACTTCGAGATTTATTATAGCAACATCCATTTAGTTTAGCTATTAAACAAACTAAGTTTTCGAAAAATGATTCAATAGTCATAGAAATGAAGGATATTTTTAAACTTAGGATAAAAGTAGAAAATATAAGCTTAAATCTATTAATTATTATTTAAAAAGAAGAGCATTAACGCGAAATCGGAATAATAAGAGTAAACTCCTAGATAGGAATGGAAGTCGGTAGAATTAATACGAATCATAGAGTGTA
>JAPSLL010000065.1:0-6620 GCA_031180805.1 Bacillus sp. (in: firmicutes) | reverse complement strand
CAATAGATTCAACTTATTACTAGCGTAAACCATCAATGAATACGAGAGAATTACCGAGTAGGGATAGTATTTTTTCTTGGTCTTCTAACAAGCTCTCCTCCACAGTTAGGACAAATATTTTCCATTTCCTTAGTACATGGCTCGCAAAAGGTGCACTCATGAACACATATATAAGCAAAAGATTCAGATGTAAGCTTCTTAGAGCATTTTTCACATTCATTTCGCATTTCTAATCCCATCTTGAACACCCCTTTTATTGAAGAATATATCATTAGCATGTAAATAAGTAAAATAAACTTTGGAAAGGAGAGTCCAAACTTCAAAATTTGTCAACTTCTTATAAAAATCAACCAACTTTTGCTGGAAATCTGTTAACTTTTAAAGAAAATCTTCCAACTTTAGTAAAAAATCTGTCATTCGACAAATTTCGATATGATTTCATCCTCACTTTAGTCCAATCAGTTTGTAAATGAAAATAATTTTCATTTACCTATTGATAGTGGAAATGGATTAGGATATAATCCGATTTGTAATGATAATAATTATCATTATCATATATGATTTGGAGGGACATAACATGACAGTAACTACATACACATTAGGGAGAAAACCACTTCTTAGCGGCTTTGCACTTATTTTATTCTTTGTTTTGATTTTAGCTGGATGTAGTAATTCTAATGAGTCAGCTTCTTCTGATTCTAACGGCCAAGCTAGTGAGAGTGATGTTCGTGAAATCACTCATGCGATGGGGACGACAAAAATCGAGGGGACTCCTAAAAAAATTGTTACGTTATATCAAGGGGCAACAGATTCAGCTGTTGCGTTTGGTATAAAGCCTGTTGGTGTAGTAGAATCCTGGCTTGAACAGCCAATCTATAATTATCTAAAGGATGATTTAGAGGGTGTACAAATTATTGGTCAGGAAACACAGCCGAACTTAGAAGAAATTGATAAGTTAAAACCAGATTTAATCATTGCCTCAAAAATTCGTCATGAGGAAATCTATGATCAACTAACAGAAATCGCTCCAACTGTTGTTCATGAAACGGTATTTGATTATAAAGGAACAGTTGAATTAATGGGGCAGGCGATGAACGAAGAGGAGAAGGCAAAGGAGATCATCTCTGCTTGGGATGGGAGAGTTGCAGATTTTCAAACGAAAATAAAGGAAAAATTAGCGGATAAATGGCCGCTTCATGCTTCAGTGCTAAACTTTAGAGAAGACCATGCTCGAATATATGTAACAGGCTTTGCTGGTTCTGTTCTTACAGAATTAGGATTTAAGGGACCGAAAAATTTAACGGATGATTCTCAAGATATTCTTCAATTAACTGACAAAGAGAGTATTTCAGAAATGAACGCAGATATCTTCTACCTCTTTATGGAGGATAACGAAGCGGTTAAGAAAACATATGAGGAATGGACGAGCCACCCTCTATGGAAAAACCTAGATGCTGTTAAAGCAAATGAGGTTCATACGGTTGATGAAATCATTTGGAATATGGGTGGTGGCATTAAAGCTGCAAACTTAATGCTTGATGATTTATATGAAAAATTTGAATTAGAAAAATAAATAAGCTTTTTGGTAGGAGGAGGCTGCAGCTTCTCCTATTTTTAGCGTTTTTTTAATGAAAGGAGGAGAAACATGGCCATTGTCTTTACATCAACACCTCTTAAGGTTGTAGGATTGTTTTTATGTATTGGATTGTTTGTAGTTTCCTTTGTTGCAAGCATAGCGTTAGGACAAAATGTGATTTCGTTTCAAACGACTTTTGATGCTTTCTTTCAATTTGATGGGGCGAGCACAGAGCATATCATTATAAAAACATCACGGCTGACGAGAGCTGTTATTGCTGCTGTCATTGGTGCAAATCTTGCTATTGCTGGTGCATTGATGCAGGCGTTAACGAAAAATCCACTAGCTGCTCCTGATATTTTCGGCGTAAATGCTGGTGCATTATTTTTTATTGTCTTTTCCGCAACGTTTTTTCAGGTTGATTCATTGGTGAGTTATATGTGGATTGCTTTTTTAGGTGCTGGTGTTGCGGGTGTATTAGTCTATTTTTTAGGCTCGTTAGGCAGAGATGGCTTATCGCCGATCAAAATTGTATTATCTGGGGCAGCGATAACAGCTTTATTTGTTTCGTTCACCCAAGGGCTTTTAGTAATTGATGAACAAAAGCTTCAAAGCGTTTTATTTTGGTTAGCAGGTTCTGTAGCTGGACGAAGCATGGATATGCTGTTACCTGTGCTACCGATGATGTTGATTGCAGGTCTTGTCGCGCTATTTTTAGGCAGGTCAATAAATATTCTGCTCTCTGGAGATGATGTAGCGAAAAGCTTAGGACAACGGACCATTTTAATAAAAGCGTTAATTGGAGTAATTGTTGTCATTTTGGCAGGAGGCTCAGTTGCTGTTGCAGGATCGATTGGGTTTATCGGTTTAGTTGTTCCACATATTGTTCGTGGGCTTGTTGGACCAGATTACAGATGGGTCATTCCCTATAGCGTATTTGTTGGGGCAAGTTTATTGCTTCTAGCAGATGTTGCAGCAAGATTTATTATTATGCCACAGGAGCTCCCGATCGGTGTGATGACCGCTTTCATTGGAACACCATTTTTTATTTATCTTGCGCGCAGGGGGTTAGCAAGAAATGAATGATTTTTATACTGTACGTACAAAAACTGGTTCTATTTCCTTTCAAATCGGGAAAAGGAAGATAATTGCAATTCTTCTTCTCAGCATACTGTCTTTGCTACTGTTTATTTTAAGTTTAGCTGTGGGGAGTAGCTTTATTCATCCTTTTCAAGTTATGAAGGAGCTAGTCGGCTTTAGTAGTGGTGAGTATGATTTTATTTTGCATACATTAAGGCTACCAAGGGTGTTGCTTGCGTTTATGGTTGGAGCAGCACTTGGTGTAGCTGGATTAATTTTGCAGGCTGTTATCCGTAATCCACTCGCTTCACCAGATATTATAGGAATAACAAGTGGCGCATCGGTTGGCGCGATTTTGTTTATCGTTTATTTAATGGGAGCCGTTAGTATAAGCCTCCTACCTTTTGCAGCAATCGCAGGAGCAACAATCGTTTCGGCGATTATCTATTTGTTGTCTTGGAAAAAGGGTGTTACACCGATAAGGCTCGTTTTAATCGGAATTGGAGTTTCAGCTGCGATGAAGGCTATCGTCATGATGATGATTGTTGTCAGTGAAACAACGATTGCGACGAAATCGTATTTATGGTTAACAGGAAGTTTATATGGAGCGAATTGGCAGGATGTATCAGCGATGCTTCCCTGGTTGGTCATTTTTATTCCAAGTGCATTTTTACTTGGAAGACTCGTTAATGTAAAAGAATTAGGTGATGATGTTGCAACAGGACTTGGGGTGAAGGTACAGCAGCAAAGACTAATTCTTTTATTAATTAGTGTGGCATTAGCAGGAGCTGCCGCAGCGTTTGCTGGAGGCATAGAGTTTGTTGGGTTAATTGCTCCCCATATTGGTAGAATGCTAGTTGGCCGTTCCTTCGCAAGCTTAGTTCCAATTTCAGCGTTAATAGGTGGAATGATTGTGATAATTGCAGATATGGTTGCGCGAACGGCATTCCTACCACTTGATATCCCTGCGGGTGTTTTTACAGCTGGAATTGGTGCCCCGTTTTTCATTTATTTGTTATATCGAAATCGAAATTTGTAAGAGGGGGACTGTCCCCCTCTTTTTTAATATAATTTCCCATGTCGATAAAGGATTGTGCATAGCTTCATCACTGCTTGGATATAGCAGTTTTGCCGTAATGGAAGAGGATCTGCGAAGTAGTGAGGAAGGATTATATCTAAGGTTGTTTTCATCTTTTCATAAAGTAATTGAAATACTTCTGCTTCGCTGTAAAATTGAGTTTCCCTGCCTTGAAGCCATTCAAAATAAGAAACGATAACCCCGCCGGCATTTGCGAGAATATCAGGGATAATAATGATGCCTTTATTGCTTAAAAATGTATCTGCTTCACCTGTTATTGGTGCGTTTGCGCCTTCAATAACGATGGTTGCTTTAATTTGCTCCATATTTTTCTTGTGTATTTGATCCTCTAAGGCAGCTAAAAGCAGGACATCGACATTTACGTATAAAACCGCATCACGTGGTTTAATCTCTGCAGCGATTTTAGCGGTTGATAGCTGCTCATTAGTTACTGGAAGCTCTCCACGGTTTAATGATGCAAACTCAATAAGGGCTGGGATATCTAAGCCGTTAGCGTTATAGAGAGTAACATTTCGGTCACTTACAGCCACTACTTTATTTTGTAAGTATGTGCACTGATATGCTTCTAATGCTGCAATAGATCCTACATTTCCAAACCCTTGTACTGCTAATGTTATAGGTTTTTCTGCTAGCGATAATGCGGTTTTGGCAAAACGGTTGTTGCTTTTTAAAAGGAATTGTTTTTGCTCATTGATGAAATCATGAAGTAAATAACGAAAGGTAAAATAAACCCCTTTCCCTGTTGCTTCTCTGCGACCGAGTGAACCTCCATTGACGATGCTTTTCCCAGTAAAGCTGCCACGATAAGGCTTTCCTGGATTGATGCTCTTGTATTCTGCCATCATCCAGTCCATTTCACGCTCGCCTGTCCCAACATCTGGAGCAGGAATATCCTTATCAGGGCCGAGAATATCACTAAAGTAACGCACATATTTTTCACAGATTAAATGCAGCTCTTTATCAGAGAAATCTCGGGGATTTATTGCAACCCCACCTTTTCCGCCACCAAAGGGAACCTCATATAG
The DNA here is from genome assembly GCA_031180805.1 of Bacillus sp. (in: firmicutes). GTDB lineage: Bacteria > Bacillota > Bacilli > Bacillales > Bacillaceae > Metabacillus. The sequence continues at coordinate 1,840 of JAPSLL010000065.1, read as the reverse complement.
TGCATTTTTCAACGTCATTAACGCGGCAAGGTTTATGACCTCCTCCTCGTTGACGGATTCATGGAAGCGAATCCCTCCTTTATAAGGCCCTAGCGTATCATTATGTTGGACACGAAAGGCGGGAATCCTGACAACCTTTCCTTTTTCTAATGGAACACGTAAAAAAGATTTATGAATATGATTAGGGGTAGACAGTATTGCTGCCAATGATGTAAAAGCTTGCTTCCTTGCTTTGTCATGTAATACAGGTAAAAATGATGGATCCTCTAGTAAAGCGTTCAATGATTGTTGGACAATAACCCCTGTTTGGCTTGCCATAGAAATGACCTCCTTTTTCTAACAAACAATCATATGAACGAAAAGCTCCTTATATACCTATATTTTTGTTTTCGTTCCCCACAAAGAGGCGATAAATAGAAATTCAAAAACGTTCATCTTGGCTGAACTGCTAAAGGGTAGAGGAATAGCATTGCCGATAATGATAACGATCGTACCTATCAGCATCCATTTCAATCCTTCTTTCCACCAAACAATGATACTAGCTAGCAAAACTGAAAGAACGGTACCGACGATCATATACGGAATCCCTGTATCTGTTTCATGTACATAATGGAGAACACCATATTCAAATACAGGAGTAATTTTTAATTGAAGGCTGACAGTAATAAGCTCAATTAAAATAAGAAGGAGCATGTAAATCCAAGCAACAAAATGAAACGTACGAGCCTTTGCCCAGTGAAGTGCTGTTTGTCGAATTACCCCATAGCTAAACAATACTAGCGTCGGTGTGACGAAGGCATGTAGCCAATATCTACAGATGCTAAGTGATTCAAGAAGAGCACTCTCGCCAATAAAACGTCCAAAGGCAAGGATGAGGTTATCGTAAATAAGGCCGAAAGTGACGATAAACAGCACATTTGCATAAGGGAAATGATGCTTCGAAATTAAACCGAAAAAAGGTAAGGCAGCGTAGCCGATAAGTAATAATATGTAAATATAAAAATCCATCTAATTAGCCCTCCAGTTGTTCGTTAAAATACTTAATTATGTTTAGTTTCCCCTAATTTCTGTAAACGATTGCAATTCTTTGTGTTAAAATGGTGGAGTTGTAAAAAGTAGAAGGTTCTGATGATTGCTACAATTGAAGAATTTTTTTACGACTTAAGATTTCTCATAAACATTGAAAATGACCTATAACACTATTTTTATAATGGAAGATTAATAAATAAAAAGGAGCAACCTGAACATTTTCTCAAGAAATGTTGTGTCCTTTTAAGAGAGGAGAAATTGAAATGAAAAATCCGATTAGCTCTTCTGAAGCAATTAAAAGATGGGATAAGCATGCTAAAGCTTTTACAGCCGATTATGATGAACATGGCGGGGTTCATCGGGAGGTGCTGCTAAATCCAGCTTTGTTCCAGCTGCTTGAAGATATAGACAAAAAGAAAGTGTTAGATGCAGGCTGTGGTGAAGGGTACCTTAGCAGAAAATTAGCGAGGCTTGGAGGGACTGTCACAGCTGTTGATTATTCAGTTAAGATGATAGAAATTGCAAAAAATAAAACAGAACGTAACTTACAAATAGAGTATTATCATGGAAACTGTGAAAAGCTCAACTTTCTTGCTGATCAGACATTCGATATCATTATTTCAAATATGGTTATTCAGGATTTACCAGATTATCAATCAGCTATAAAAGAAATGTATCGTTTACTAGTTGACGGTGGTTACTTTATATTCTCCATTCTTCACCCTTGCTTTGTAACACCAAATAGTGGTTGGATAAAGAATACCGATGGCGAAAAACAGTTTTGGAAGGTAGATAACTATTTTTATGAGGG
>JAPSLL010000064.1 GCA_031180805.1 Bacillus sp. (in: firmicutes) | reverse complement strand
GGTTGTTATGGTCTTGAATTAATTAAAGATTTCGATTGGGGGAACCCGTTAGTAGATTTTGAAACGAAGCAAAAAGATGAATTAGTTAAGAAGATAGAATTGTTATTATGGCAAGCAGGTTCAGGTGAATTTAATTAAATCATTGAGGTATACAATTTATTCTCCTTACAAGCGTAATACCGGTTTTTATAAAGTGTAATATATAGGTAGAGAAAATTTAATGTTTCTTAAAAGGAGTAAGTGTATAGATGACATCTATAAATATACTATTGAAGGATTGTGGATAAGAGTTTGCCATACGAAAACATGGAGAAAGACGAATTTTTTTGCAGTAATCGTTTACGCTCAAAATGATTTTGAATAAAAAACGAAATGTTAGACGATAGCAATATGTTTATTTTAGATGATGAAAACAGAAAAAGGATATATACCTTAAAAAGACGAATTTTAGTAAAGAAAAGGACACTTCAAATTATAAGTGCCCGTTGTAAAAAAACTACTATATATATTATTACTCTAAAAAGCTAAGTCAACCATTATTCTGTAATAATTACCGGACCTTCCTTTGTCACGATAACGGTATGCTCGATTTGCGCCACATAGCTTCTCTCTTCAGTTTTAAATGTCCAGCCGTCGCTTTCCTGGTAAATTTCTTCTGCACCTGTTGAAATAAATGGTTCAAAGGCAAGAACCATTCCTTCTTTTAAAAGGATCGGATCCATTGGGTCATAATAATTTAAAATATGGTCTGGTTCCTCATGTAAAGCGTGTCCGACGCCATGTCCTGTAAGGTTTTTAATAACGGTAAAGCCATTGGAACGAGCAGTTTGATAAACGACTTTTCCGATTCGATTTAATCGTGAACCTGGCTTCATTTTTGTTAATCCTGCATCAAATGCCTTTTTGGCAACCTCACATATTTGATACAATACAGGCTCTCCTTCTCCGACGACAAATGACAATCCTGTATCTGCAAAATATCCATTTTTCGAACCAGATACATCGATATTTACTAGGTCGCCTTCTTGGATGACACGTTTTCCAGGAATTCCATGTGCTACCTCATCGTTTACACTAATACACGTAAATCCAGGGAAATCATATTCTTCCTTTGGACCAGATACAGCTCCATATTTTTCAAAAAGCTCACCAGCAAAATCATCGAGCTCTTTCGTTGTAACACCAGGTTTAGTCATTTTAATCATTTCGTCCCGAATCGTTGCACAGATTTTCCCTATTTCCTTTAATGCTTCAAGTTCTTCATTTGTTTTGACAATCATTGTATTCCTCTTTCTAGGGGGAATGTCATCCCTCATTTTTAAAAATTTATTTCTATCCTATTATTTTAACAAATTCTTAAAGATTCGTTAAATTTATATATGACGATTATAACTTTATCAAATTTACCTAGCTCTAGCCACTTTTTAATCAATACGGATTTCGTTATCATATAAGTATTAGTATAGTCCGAAAAAAGGAGCAATCATTATGCCTTTAGAAATTGTTCGAAACGATCTAACGAAAATGGATGTTGATGCGATTGTCAATGCTGCCAATCCGGAGTTGAAAATGGGTGGGGGTGTATGTGGTGCTATATTTCAGGCTGCAGGTGCAAAAGAGCTAGAGAAGGCTTGTGAGAAAATTGGTAGCTGTGCAGTTGGACAAGCGGTTATGACAGAAGGATTTGATTTGCCTGCAAGCTTTATTATTCATACACCAGGACCAATTTGGCAAGGTGGCTCAAATCAGGAAGCAGAATTATTAAAGGCATCTTACAACAATTCTTTGAAGCTAGCAAAAACCCATGGTGTTGAATCTATTGCATTTCCATTAATTTCGACAGGGATATTTGGTTATCCAAAGGAAGAAGCATTACAAATCGCTGTTTCAACGATTAGTTCATTTTTGCTTGAGCAAGATATGCTCGTATACATTGTTGTGTTTGATAAAAAATCATTTCGTTTAAGCAAAAAGCTATTTTCTTCAATAAATGAGTATATTGATGAACATTATGTAGATGAAGTCGAAACGATGTATAGCCGTACGAGAAGAGCTGCTCAGTATGCGTTGAAGCCACTCACAGAACAAAGTATTTTTAAGGAAGAAGAAATAGAAGGGGAATATGTTCATAAAGAAAATAGCTTAGTAGACTTAGTCAAAAATCTAGACGAATCATTTTCCGAAAGGCTGCTTCGTTTTATAGACGAAAGAGGAATGACTGATGTTGAAACATATACTCGAGCGAATTTGAATCGACGGTTATTTTCAAAAATTCGTACGAACCCCGATTATCATCCAAAAAAGAAAACCGCGATAGCCTTTGCGATAGCTTTAAAGCTAAATATTGCTGAAACGAATGAATTATTGGCTGCAGCCGGTTATACGCTTTCTCATAGCAATAAGTTTGATGTGATCGTTGAATATTTTATCCATGAAGGAAACTACAATATTCATGAATTGAATGAAGCTTTGTTTGCTTTTGACCAGCCATTGGTAGGTGGATAAAATGTCGCCTTAAAAGCGACCTATTGGTTCCTTCATCCTGTTATTCTTAACGTAACATGATATGGAGGATGACAAAAATGAAAAACAAAAAATTAGAATTAGTGTTTATTCTTGATAAAAGTGGTTCAATGGCAGGACTAGAAGCAGATACAATTGGCGGCTACAATTCAATGATTAAAAAACAACAAAAGGAAGAAGGAGAAGCTTTTGTCACAACGGTATTATTCAACCATGACTATGAATTGCTTCATGACAGAATCAATGTCAAAGCGATATCTCCCATTTCTGAAGATGATTATCAAGTAGGAGGAACAACAGCACTTCTTGATGCGATTGGCTCGACTATCCAGAAAATTAGCAATGTCCAAAAAAGAACAAATGAGGAAAATCGTGCCGTTAAAGTGCTTTTCGTCATTACTACCGATGGGATGGAAAATGCGAGTAGGGAGTATACAGCAAACAAAATCAAACAAATGGTCACACGGCAAAAGGAGCAATTTGGTTGGGAATTCATGTTTTTAGGTGCGAATATTGACTCGATTTCAACAGCAGAAAAATATGGGATTGACGAGGAATTCGCCGTTAATTACCATGCAGATAACAAGGGAACCAAATTAAATTATCAAGCGGTAAATGAGGCTGTGACGATGATGCGAAGTGGAAAGAAAATCGACAGAAGCTGGAAGGAGGAAATTGAACGAGATTTTAGACAACGAAATAAGCGTTAATGATAATAGTAGTAAGTAAGGGTTATATAGCCTTATGATAGAAAGAGAAAAGCTCATTGTAAACTGAGCTTTTCTCAATTTGAATCCGATTTTTATCCCCAAATCTCCTTAGAGATATCGACAATATATTTTAACTTCGCCCATTGTTCGTCCTCAGTTAAAATGTTTCCGTGGTGAGTTGAAGCAAATCCGCATTGCGGGCTGATGCATAGTTGCTCTAAAGGTACATATTTTGTTGCTTCTTCAACACGTGCTTTAATGGTTTCCTTGTTTTCTAGTTTACCGTGCTTTGAAGTGAAGAGACCGAGTACTACTTGTGGACCACCGTTTGGAATATGTTGCAATGGCTCGAAATCACCAGAGCGATCATCATCATATTCTAGGAAAAATCCAGTTACTTGCTCTTTAGCAAATAACGTTGGGGCGATTTTTGCATAGCTTCCTTCAAATGCCCATGTTGAACGGTAGTTTCCGCGGCAAAGGTGAGTCGTTACAACTAAATCTTCAGGTTTATCCTCTAAAACGCCATTTACAACGCGTAACGCTAAGTCGATTAATTCCTCACGAGAATATCCACTATCATTAAATGGAATTTCTGGTGCATTAAGACCAGCTATGTACACATCGTCTAGCTGTAAGTAACGGCAGCCTGCATCATAAAACGCTTTGATCGCATCACGGTATGTTTGAATAATATCCTTTGTATATTCTTCAATGTCTGGATAAATGTCTAGGTTGCGGATACCAGCATTAAATAATTGGTTTGGACTTGGAATTGTTTGTTTTGCAACAGCACGGTCTCCAACGATTTCTTTAAATTCTTTAAATTCCTTTACATGTGGATGGTCTTGGTTAAATGACACTTTTCCAATAACTCGGACATCATATCTTTCCGTTTCCTCCCCATTGAATTTAAATCCATGGTTTGGTACATACCCTTCAACTCCATTTAAATGCTCAAGAAAATCGGTATGCCAAAATCTACGGCGGAATTCTCCATCTGTTACTGCTTGTAGACCAACTTCAATTTGCTTATCAACTATTTTTTTGATTTCTTCTGTTTCAATTTCGTGTAGAGCTTGTGCAGTAATTACTCCTTCTTGAAAATTCTTTCTCGCCTGATGGATTCTTTCTGGTCTTAACAAACTTCCAACATGATCTGCTTTAAATGGTGCTTTTACTAATGTTTTTGTCATCTAATTTCCTCTCCTTAACGAATCTCTGTTTTTTGTTCTTCTATCCGATAAAATCAAAAACCCCTCTTTTAAAAAATAAAAGAGGGGTAGATAGAAAGTTTCATCTTCTCCTCTTATCTTCTAGCAAATTGCTACTGGAATTGGCACAGTACTATGAATAGTCCGCTGCCGAGGCGTCAAAGGGCCAGTCCCTCTACCTCTCTTGATAAGAAAAAATATCAATTTATTAAGTTATGACATTTAGAATATACTTAAAAACACCAATTGTCAATATTGAAAAAATATTCTGTACAAATAATTATTTAATTGTTATTTTCTGAATTTACCTAATAATGCTTGAATAAATATTATTGTAGTAGGGGATGAGGGACATGCAAAAAGTGGGGGCATGGAGTTGAAATTAGCGATCAATTTTTCTAGTTTTCCATCAAAAAATAGTAGTATTACAAATGAGTAAATAGTAAAATCAATTCACAGGAATTAGATATTTTTCACTTCAACACACTTGATTTTAGGAGGGGAAGAAACAACGAAATAGACATCATCTTGTGATTAAACGTTTACATGCTTTCGTTATAAGAAACATTTTTTGTGAAAAATTCATTATTGAAGGTCGAGGAAGATTACGATGGAAACGAAAGAATTAACTTTGAAAGAACAAACGATTTTTAATCACTTTGGTAATAAAATCCGAACAGATGATAGGGAAATAAATATAATTGCTAGATTTGATGAACCATTAATTGTTATCTTAGGCAATGTTTTAAGTGATGATGAATGTGATGTACTAATTCAATTATCAAAGGACAGGCTGCAGCGCTCAAGAATAGGCGATTCTCGCGAAGTACATGAACAGAGAACAAGCAGTAGTATGTTCATTGAAGACGGACAACACAACGTAATTACAAATATTGAAAAAAGAATATCTCAAATTATGAATATCCCAGTTGAACATGGCGAAGGAATTCAAGTGCTAAATTATAAGGTAGGTCAGGAGTTTAAAGCACATCTAGATTATTTTTCATCAGCGGAAAACCCAAGAATAAGCACACTAGTTATGTATTTAAGTGATGTAGAGCAGGGGGGAGAAACATACTTTCCTAAGATAAACTTATCTGTAAGCCCGCAAAAAGGTATGGCTGTTTACTTCGAATATTTTTACAATAACCAAATGCTTAATGAGTTAACCTTCCATGGGGGAGCACCAGTTATCATTGGTGATAAATGGGCTGCTACACAATGGATGAGAAGGAAAGCGGTTAAATAAGAACAGCAATTGACAAGGAATGAGCTGTGAAGTAGGAAGTCAACGGTTTTATTAAACTAATTGTAAAATAATATATTTATATTGTTTAATGTGATAAATTGTCCTCATAAATGTTGAAAAAACACGTTTGTGGGGATATTTTTTTAGGAGGAAAATTAGTATTTATCAATATAAAGCAGTTTCACGAATGCAAAACAAATTGACAAAAGAGATTGAAGACCTAATAATAGTCCAATAGACATTTATTAACAGTTTCTAAAGGTGGAAAAAATGAGAAAAACTTTAAAATACTTAACTATTTTTATATGGGCAGTCCTCTTTTTATATTATTTTAATATGTATATACCTAAAAACATTTGGTATTTTGTCATAGGGATTCCATCTCTTATTATTGGTTATTATATAATAAATATAACTTTCGATAAAATACTTTATAAGAAAAACTAATACGTTATTTTGAATAATAAATAAGAATGCTTTTTTAATATAAGGCTATGTTAAAGATTATTGTTGATTTTTAAGCACTTTGTTGATTGGAGCGGAGGGCTTCATAGCATTCTATTGCAAAGGGATACAGAATTAAAGGCGGAGTTTAAAAGCATATCTACTAAATAGAGTTGTTGTGATAACAGGTGAAGCATAGGAAGAAATAGATACAAAAAAGAGAATGACTCAAAAGGGACTGACCCCTTAAATGAATATATAAGAGAAGCTTTAAATGACATAAGGCTTAAATTCTAAGTCACCATTACTGGTGGCTATTTTTATATGAATGGAACTGTACGTTTATTTAAGTTTCCTATTAAACTTTACATGTGCGTACATGGAAAAAGGTAATCAATTTTTTTTGAAAATATTATAATTAAGATATATGCTATTATCAATATTTTTACAGGTATTAAATATGAGTAATGGTAAGTTAAAACGTAGATTTATCAAAGCCTTTTGCTGAAAATAGAAAAACAGAGGAAATCTGTTGGAAAAATAATAGATAACGATTATAATAGTTGTAAGTACATGTTTTTGTTTGTGGTATTTAAAAACTACACACAAGTAAACGTTCGTATGGATAAAGTTGTACTTACCTCTATCATTCTAGCAAAGGAGAGCATCTATGAAGCGAAACGATAGTAACATTTCATTTAACGACCGTATCATTGCTCATTATTATTTTGATGATCCTGAAAATGTTGGAAAAGACAGCTCAGGAAGTGGCAATGATGCCACAACAGAGGGAGTAACAAGCCCTATCGTTGAAACAGTAGGTGGCAGAACAGCTGTTACGCTTGCCGGTGGAAAAAACGGCACTTCTTATATAAAGCTTCCTTCTGGTTTACTCAAGGATATAAACGACAATACAGGGATTACTGTTAGTACATGGGTTTACTTGAAAAAGGGCACGAATGTTTGGGAAAGAATTTTTGATTTCGGTAAAGGGTCAACAGGACCATACCTTTTCTTAACAAGAAATTTACGAGGCACATGTTTTGCCGGAGCCGATCTTGTTGCAGATACTGGGAGAACGTATTCTTCAGGTGAATGGATTCATGTCGCCATGTCTGTTACAGGTACAGAAGGTGGGACGTTAAGCAGTGCAGGTCCTGTTATTTATGTGAACGGCGAAATAGCTGTAGACGGTTCGATTAGTCAAACTTCAAGCGGAACGTATGCAAAGCTTCGCAATTGGTTTGAAACATTCGATGATCCGTCTAATTACAGTTATAATTACATAGGAAAATCACAGCATGAAGCAGATGCGGATTTTAACGGTTCCTTATCTGACTTCCGGATTTATAAAGCGGGGTTTACGCAGGACGAGGTTATTGAGGTAATGTGTGAATCTTTATCAGATGCCGAAATTGTTCAGCTTGCGAAGAATAAATATTTATCATTTCCGGTAACGATTGTCTCAAATGACCTTTCATTGCCATCCTCGCTTATGGGAGGAAAGGTCGCGGTATCATGGAAATCAAGTGACCCCGTATCGTTATCAAGTAATGGAAAAGTAGGAGAGATCAGCATCCCTAAAGGTGTTACACTGACAGCTATTTTAAGCAAGGGGGATTATACAACAGAAAAGCAATTTACGGTATCTGTTCTTCCTAAAGAGATTCCATCTCATCTGTTAACAATCGACGGAAGCAACGAAGTGTTAGATATTAGTGAGACGTTATACGGACTATTTTATGAAGATATTAATAATGCAGCGGATGGCGGAATATATGCAGAGCTTGTGCAAAACCGTTCCTTCGAATCATTTGCCTTTGATACGTATTCCCACGCTTCTGGGGAATGTGGCTGTTCGACAGGAAGAAACCATGAACCGTTACATGCATGGTTTGGTGATGTTGATAAAGTAACCGTTAACAATACTGGTGGATTAAATGAATTTTTTGGTATCTCTGATAAAGACGTCAATTCTCATTATATAACCGTACCTGATGGAAGCACGATTATGAATAAAGGGTTTACGGATTCGAGTCATCATTGTGCAATGTTTATTAAACAAGGTGACCGCTACGATTTTACGATTTGGGCAAAGGCAGAATCCACAGGCAGTATCACATTACAATTACAAAATCAAAATGGTGAGCCAATTAGCGATACAATGACCGTACAAGTACAGGGTGGTAACAGCTGGAAAAAGTATGGTGTTGATTCAAAGATTGTCTTAACTGGAACGAAAACGTCCCTCGGTCAGCTTGTTTTAACCTTTAACGGTGAAATCTCGATCGACATGGTTTCATTAATGCCACAGGATGTCTGGGGTGTGAATGAGGAAGAAAGATCAGAAACAGCTCATGCAAATTATAAAGGAAATCCAAACTATCGTTTAAGAAAGGATTTAGTTCATGCACTTGTAGACCTGCATCCGACATTCCTTCGTTTTCCTGGTGGCTGTATTTCAGAAGGCTCCTATATTTGGGATAATGTTTACGAATGGAAGGACTCTGTAGGGGATATCGAAATCCGTAAAGAAAACTTTAATGTATGGGGTTACATGATGACGATGGGATTAGGCTATATGGAATATTTCCAATTAGCTGAAGACCTAAATGCAACACCGCTTCCTGTTATGGCTTGTGGTGTACTCTGTCAAGCGCGGTCAGACTATGTCAATCCAGCGGGCGGAGACCTAAGAGAGCATTTTGTTAAAAGCTTTACAGATTTAATTGATTTTGCGATAAGCACAGATTTTGAACATAATGAGTGGGCTGCATTGCGCAAAAAGATGGGCCATGAAGCACCGTTCGACCTACATTATTTAGGTGTCGGCAATGAAAACTGGGGCACTGAGTTTTTCGCAAACTTTGAATACTTTAAAGCTGCGATTGACGAATATATGGACAAGCATTATCCTGGCCATGTGCTTCATATCATTTCAACAGTCGGTGCACAAGCGGATGATGACGCATATCAGGAAGGCTGGAAGTTTTTAAGTGGAAACTTGACAGAGGCTGCTACTGTAAGCTTTACTGACGGCAAGACAGTGACAGAAGAGGTCGTTACTTGGTATGAAAACCAAGCAAACTACATGGATACGATTGCTGATGAGCACTACTACCGTTCAAATGAGTATTTGTTAAACAATGCTGATAGATATAATTATTATTACAGAGCATATCAGCCTGACGGTAGCTTAGATGAAAAAGAAACTTCCAAGGTGTTCGTTGGTGAATTTGCTTCAACAGATAAGAATACATTAGCTGGTGCGATTGCCGAAGCAGCAATTATGACAGGCTTCGAACGAAATTCTGATGTGGTTAGATTAGCAGCCTATGCACCGTTATTTAACAAGGTCTTAACTGATGGAACGTATCGCTGGACACCAGATTTAATTTGGTTCGACGATGAAACGGTTTGGTACACACCAAATTATTACGTACAGCATCTATTTGCAAAATATCTTGGCACGAAATTGTTAGGGACGTCATTTTCTACCTACAGAAATGGTCATCTTACAGAGCTTACTCCGCGTGGTGGAATTGAAATTGCTGCAGGTAATGCTGAAATCCATGTTAAGCAAGTGAAGGTAATTGAAAATATAACTGGTACAGTGCTTTTCGAACAGGACTTCACAAAGGAACTGAACTCTGAATGGAAGGTCATCCCAGGATCTGTGGGATATACAATTGATCCGGAAAAAGGGCTTGTTTTACAGGCGCAAAACGGTGGTTTAAACGGATTATATGTTATGAATGATAGCTGGATGAACTATAAGGTTGAAGTTACAGCGACAAAGGTATCAGGTAATGACGGCTTTTATGTTGGTGTAGGTTTGACAAATATTTCCCAAGAGAAAAAGGATGTTCTCGAATATGCAATAGGATATAACGGTAATGCGACTGGTGTAAAGGTATATAAAGAAGGTGTTCAAGGCTACATGCTAGGGGATTACTCATCAAGTACAGCTGCAGGAAATTTGCGTACAAGCTGCTATGAGGTACTAGCTGACAATACACCATATACGATTTCAGTCAATTATGGTGGAGAATCTGGAGGTCGTCTTATCTGTTCTTATACAGATGGTGCTTTTACAAGCAAGGTATTGGATTATAAGCTTGAAGCGTATAACCGGGACATTTTTAACTCTGTGACAAAGGATGAAAAACACGTATATGTAAAACTTGTTAATGCAGATCCTTTTGAAAAAACAACGAAAGTTTCGTTGAAGGATTTAAATGTAGCAACTAAAGCGAAAATGATTACGGTAACTGGTGATGAATCAATTGTTCATACACCGAATGTTAATAAAAAGAACGCTGAGCTAGTTATTCCTTTAGAAAAAGAAATTAAGCTTGATGACAATTGTGCAGTCATTCCTTTATCGGCTAATTCAGTGAATATCATTGTTTTGGATTTAAAATAAAATTTTTGGGGCATGTTTGTGGAAGCGAGCATGTCCTTTGTTATCTATCAAGGTGTGAAGCATTATGGTGGATTGGTAGAAAATGGTGATTTAATCGATCGATTGAAATAAACACAAGAGAAAGGAAGAGTAGGATGCAAGCATATTTATTTGTCCATTTTCGAGAGAAGCCGACTCCGGATGGTGAGCAGGTATATTTTGGGCTAAGCAAGGATGGCTACCATTGGGAAGAAGTAAATAATGGCCGACCAATCCTATGGGCATATTATGGTGACAAAGGTGTAAGAGATTTTACAATTATTCGCTCCAACAAAAATAATAAGTTTTATATTTTTGCAACAGACTTAAGTCTTGCTTACGGTATGCGCAATCAATACAGCAACTCCTGGGAAGAAATCGCAAGAAAGGGCAGCAAGTGTTTCTCTGTATGGGAATCTGATAACTTGGTAGATTGGTCAGAGCAACGGCTTGTGAAAATTGGCAACGAGGATTTCGGCTGTATGTGGGCCCCGGATATTATTTATGCTCAAGAGCAGGATGACTATGTTCTTCATTGGTCGTCACCTCATAAGTATAATGATTTTGGCTGGAAGGGAATTTACTATAGCAGAACTAAGGATTTTGTTCATTTTACTGATCCTAATGTATTGTATCAGAAGGAAGATAGTGGTGTGATTGATTCTGCTATTTATGAAGAAAATGGTAGCTATTATATGTTTGTTAAAAGTGAAGACAAGCCAGCAAAAATCGTTCTTATGAAGGCTGAGAAAGTAACAGGACCTTACACTCGTGTTGAAAACTTTGATAAAAGTATGGAGTCATTGGAGGCAGGACTTTATGAAGCGCCAACAGCAGTCCGTCTTGACGATGGAAAATGGTGCTTGTTCCTTGACTTTTATGGTGTACCCGGCGCGGGGCAGGGATATGTTCCGTTTATTGCAGATAGTCTTGCGGAAGGGAAATTTGTCCGCTCTGATAAGGCATTTGAGTTTCCATATGGATTTAAGCACGGAACGATTTTGACGATATCGGTGGAAGAATACGAACGGATAAAAAATCATAAGTGGGAAGAGTAATGGGTTAGCAATTGAATTAACAAGAACATAAATATGAACTTCAATATTAAATAAGAATATCGGTATTTTATGGCTCTGTTAAACCTATTAAACAAGTGTACTCTTAGTCTCGTTTAACAGAGCCAATTTTTAAATATTACATTTGAAATGGTAAAGCTAGTAAAATTAGTAGGAAGCCATTTTTTATTGTTTCATTCTAAAATGGATTTGTTCAATTTTGTTCGTTTTTATACAGTATCGATATTGAATTTTATTTGTTAAATCAACCAAGCTTAAGTATTGATGAAAGCCTGCCCCTGTATCGATTCCTAGTTTTCGCTCATGATGCCATAGCTCCCCATAGTTTTTTCCAAATTTAAATGTTGGGGTATGACCAAAAACAACCGTTTGAGGTAAGGGATGCTGTTCTGAAAAAAACGGCTCGCGAATCGTTAACAAATCTTCCTGACATTGCTCTGTCATTCCTCTTTGCGGATGTATACCTGCGTGTACGAATAAAAATTGATCCGTCATAATATATAAAGGCAATTGTTTAATAAATGTATCAATTTCCGTGCTGAAAATTTTCCTTTTCTCTCGTAGATAATTATGCTCATGGTTACCTAATATCGCCTTAGCACCTTTTTTTACAAGCTCTATGACTAGCTCAAGGACTAATGTGCTATCAGGCCCTTTATCAATATAATCCCCACATAAATACAGGTTATCATGAGTGGCATCATATTTTGCCGCTTGCAATAATGAGGATAAAGCTTGTACATGACCATGTATATCTGATATCGCCAAAATTCTCAATGTATAATGCCTCATTCCTTAACTTTCTTTATAATCTGGATAAATCCAAGCTTTTTCTGGATGGATTTCTACCCATACTTTGTCACCTTTTTCGTAAATCTTTTCTGTCAAAGAGGTGACAGACCCATCAGTGGTTTCGATGATTAATCGCCATTTTTCTCCTTCATAAACGATATGACTGATAACACCAGCAAACGAATTAACAACATGTTGCCGATGAATGGTTGTCGTTTCAGTACCTGTTACTAGAACACAGCGTTCGTCCTTTTCAAGCTGTCCTTTAGCGCGGATGATGTGATCGCCAATTTTAATTGAATTGGTGCTATGGGCAATTCCGTTTACACGATTTGTCATCCCTAGCAAGCCTGCAACCCAAAGTGAGGCAGGATTACCACGAACCTCATGGGGAGTGCCAAATTGTTCAATATGACCGTTTCTTAAAATTAAGATTTTATCTGCTAAAGCATATGCTTCGAGCGGGTCATGTGTAACGTGTAAAGCAGTCGTTTTAAATTCCTTCAATAATTTTGAAAGCTCATTACGCATTTCAAACTTTAGCTGCATATCTAAATTTGATAGAGGCTCATCAAGTAAGAGCAATTTCGGTTCAGTTGCTAAAGCGCGGGCAATCGCAACACGCTGTTGCTGGCCGCCGGAAAGCTCGCTTGGATAACGATTTTCAAGCCCTCGTAATTGCAATAAATCAAGTAAAAATTGTACCTTTGCATCACGTTTTTCTTTTGGCTTTTTCTGCATTTTTAGCCCGTATCTTATATTTTTTTCAACCGTTAAATGGGGCCATAAAGCATAATCCTGAAATACCATATTAATTCCTCTCGTTTCAGGTGAGGCTGAATATTTTTTTGATGAGATTACTTGATCGTTTAAACGAATTTCTCCATCATTTAAATCCTGTAATCCAGCAACGATTTGCAAAAGAGTCGATTTACCACAGCCAGACGGTCCTAATATCGAAAGAACTTCTCCTTCCTTCATCGTAAATGAGATATTTTCTAAAACTTTTTGCTGATTATACTTCTTTGATACGTTCTGCACGATTAATGACATGTTTTCTCTCCTTTTTTCCTAGCATGGCTAACCATGTGAAGCCTTTCTCAATAAACCATTTAAATGCCATCATTATCACGATAACAAGCGATCCACTAATTATTGTTGCAGCTGTTGCATAGCCGTAATTTAAATCCTCGAATGCTTTATTAATTGCAACTGGTAATGTTATATAGTTTGGAGGGTAGAGAATTGATGTAATCGCTAAATCAAAAATACTTGTACCAAATGCTGTTAAACCTGCTGTTAATAGCGAGGAACGCAGTAATGGAATTAAAATCGACTGCAGTCTTTTGAAAAAACCAGCACCTTGCAAGGCAGCGGCATTTAACTGTGATTGGGGAATTTTCGTTACAGCCCCAATCATCAGACGTGCAGCAATCGGGATCGCTCCAGCAACACTTGCTAACACTAAAATCGCAGGTGTGCCGTAAAGCTTTAAATGAATTGCTTCCAAAAATTGCTGATTCCAAATGAAAATATAACCGATCCCTAAGACAACACCAGGAACAGCTAATGAGATGACAGAAATAGAATCAATCCATTTTCGATATTTAAAGTCAGTAAAAACTAAGACATAGCCAATTAACAAGCCAATGATTAATCCTAAAATCCCTGCTAATAAGGCAATTGATATTGAGTTAAAAAATCCTTCAAGAGTTGCTGAATCAACACTGAAAAACTGTTGATAATGACGAAACGTAAAGTTATTTAATGAAAAGCCATTACCTAACGTATCCATAAAAGAAACAACGATACTGCTTCCAATTGGAATTCCTAACATGACAATTAAACAACATACGACAAAGCCATCGAATAACCAACCAAACCGTACCTTCATTGCATTTTTACGAATGCTTTGGCCTGTAATATATGAATAGGAACCTTTTCGCAAAGCCCATAATTGAATGGCCATAACAATAAAAATAATCAAGACTAAATAAAACGATAAAACTCCAGCCATATCAAATCGAATCGGTGCTGTATAAAGCGCAGAATAAATCGAATACGATAATGTCGGGAAACTATACACAGCAGCTAATGAAGCAGGTAAGCCGAAATCACCAATCGCATCCATGAAAATTAAAGCAGCACCCGAAAGTAAGCTAGGCAATAATAATGGAATTTGGACAGTAGTTATTGATTTCCAGCTGTTTGCACCGTTTAAACGTGCTGCAGCTATTAAGTTATTCATATTCCACTCTAAGGCAGCAGTAACTGCTAAATAAGCATATGGAAATTTACATAACGTCATAATAAAGATGAGACCAATTGGGTGAAAAATAAAGGATGGTAGCCAATCAAGTCCAAAAAACGTAACGGCAATTCCTTTTCCACTGGCAAATAAAACCCAGCCCTGTGCGATAATAAATGAAGGCATAATAAGCAATGCCCATGCAGTAAAATCTAAGATGATCCGACTTTTTAAATGATAGGTCGAGCGTAATATTGCAAGCATTGTGCCAAGTAGGGTACCGAACACTGTTGTTCCAGCAGCAAGCAACAATGAATTTGTTAATGATTTACTCCACAATTTTCTTTCAAAGATGTCAAACACTAAGCCGAAGCCTGCAAAATTTAATTCACCAAAAAATATTCCTGGTAAAAAAATTTGAATAAGTACAGCTAGAAGTGGTAAGACAATTAATAAAACTAGCAATAATAAAACGCCCCACCCTAAAAGAGTAGGGGCAGTTCGTTTATTTAGAAGCATGCGCGGCATTGCTTTACCTCCTAATTATTGAACAGATTGATCTGAAAACCATGTTTTAATTTCCGCTTCATTCTCAGCAGCTTTAGCGGGGTCTGCAATTAATAAAGGTGCTTCTTTATCACGGTCATCCGGGCTTTCAACATCTTTAACAGAAGAAGTAAAATAACCTTCAGTACCACCATTGATCATTTCTTTTTGTGTTTCATATTCTAATAGGAAATTAATAAATGCTCGAGCAGCTTCTTCATTGTCTGTTTCATTACTAATCGCTGCGTAACGAACAGATGCTGGAGCACCTTCCCCTGGCCAGATAATTTCCACAGGCTCTCCATCCTGAACCATTTTATATGCGTTAGATTCTTGGAGGGCAGCTACTTGGATTTCTCCACTTAATAACGCTTCTACAACATTTGGGTTTTTAGGATATACTTTCGTGCCATTTTCAAATAGCTTTGTAAAATATTCCTTTCCAGCGTCCATACCTTGTTCCTCAAAAAACCATGCGACAAATGGATAAGCAGGTGCTGCAACAGCCGGATCTGCCATACCGACAGAATCTTTAAAACGCTTGTCCGTTAAATCATCCCAAGTCTTTGGTGCTTCTTCAGCTGTAATTTCGTTCGTATTATAGACAATTACTCCCGCAGCATGAGCACCAGTAGGGTAATAGGCATCAGTTTTCGGCAATAATTCCTTACCAAAGTCATTTAAATTTGCTTTATTCTCTAAATCAAGGTCTTGCTTAAACATCCCTTCATCATCCCATCTTGAAAAGGATGCTTGCCCATCCATCCAAACAACATCCCAGTTTGGATTTGATTTTTCTGATTCGATCCGCGATTGGATTTCCGCTCCGTTTCCGACAACGATTTCCAAATCATAATCTGTTGCTTCTTCAAACAATGGCTCAATCATTTCATCAAAGTCATTCACATAAACAGTTAGTACGTCATTTTCTTTAGTTGGTTTTGAACTTGTGCTACCTTGTACTTTTTCAGTCTCGTTTCCTGAACATGCCGATAATGCTAATGTTGCTGCAAATAAAAACGCGATTTTTTTCATAAACTAACGACTCCCTTAAACGATTTATTGATTACATCATCAAGAATAAACAATGAATATGAAGAAATTTGTTGAGGATTGTAAAGATAGTGTTAAATAAAATCTTAATATATTGATAATCAGTAAGATTTTATCTATATTTTAGTGAAGGGAGGTGGGGAAATGAATATTCAACAATTAAAAATATTTATTGCCATCGTTGAGCACCGCAAATTAAGTTTAGCAGCAGAAAAATTACAGCTAACACAGCCGACATTAACATTTCATTTAAAAGCTTTACAGCAAACGCTTGGAACATCATTATTTGAAGAGCATTTACCACATCGGTGGATTTTAAATAAGGCAGGGAAAATTTTATATCCATATGCAAAGCAAATGATACAATTGCAAATGAATGCTGTTCAAGAAATCACACACTTAAATGAATTTCAGCGCACACTTTTAAAAATCGGTGCAAGTGAAACGACAGCTACATATATTTTGCCCTCATATTTAGCTACGTTCCAAAAACATCATGAAGATTATAAAATATCGTTAACTGTTCAAAAAGCACCGACAATATTAGAGAAAATTAAAAAATATGAATTGCAAATAGCGATTATTGCACATGGACCGATAAAGGACGATGATTTATATGTCCTACCGTTAGCTGAAGATCCCTTAGTCATTGCTGTGGAGCCAAATCATCCTTTAGCTGCAATTAAACAACTAAAAGTAGAAGATCTGTTACCTTATCCATTCTTATTACATGAACAGCAATCAACAAGCTACCGTTTAGCAAAGGAGTGGATGGATTCTCACAGCATTCCGTTAAATATCACAATGGAGATAGGTTCGATTCAAGCACTAAAGGAAGCGGCGGAAGCAGGTATTGGGGCAGCGATCCTACCAAAGCTTAGTCTGGAAAAGGAGCTTATCCAAAATCGTTTAGTTGCACTGCCATTACCACAATATTCGAACAAAAGGTTCATCTATAGTGTTCAACATAAAGAACATCTGTTTGAAAACACTATTTATAATACGTTTATACAATTTATTCATCAAAAACTAGCGAATTAGTAGAAGGATGTGTAGTTAAAAAATTATTTTTTTATTAAATATTAGGGGGACAATAATTCTTTGTTCGATTAATTTGAATAGCGTTTTATATGGTAGGAAACAAGCAGGATTAAAATATAAATTCCAAGTCTTGTTCAGCTTAGGTTTAGAATAGATTAATAGGGGGAAACACTGTGATTGATTGGCGATGGCCGGAAGTTGATGCATTAGAAGGTCAACAACGATGGAATGAAGCAAAATCGCTCCTAATTGAGAATTGGCGGAAAAATCCCAATAACTTAAAAGCAAGTATTCGATTAGGTTTCTTTTGCTGGTATATCTTAGTCGAAGAAGGACCACTCGAGATTAAAGATGTAGATTTTGATGAGGTACAAACTGTCTTAAATGAAGTTACCCATTTTGGATTGGCTAATTTTATGGAAAATGAGGATTTTCTATGGTGTTTTGGTTATATGATTTCGCTGTTTCCGTATTACTTCGGTGACGACGAATTTTGGGAAGAAAAAGGTATTGCGATGTTAAAGCATGCTTATGAACGATTTCCAGATGAACCAGTGTATAGATATTCGTACCTAGGGTCATTTTCTAAACCAGACGAAAAACTGGAAGAAGTGTTTTATCAGGTGCAAGCTGTTCTTGAAGGAAGATTTCAAGGAGAAGGTGTTTTAGCCGGATATTTTAAAAGTGTGTGGGAAGGGGAACCCCTTAAAGATTGATTTCCCTAATTTGTATTAAGAAAACCAACATGAAAATTAATATAGAATAAAATAAAATGAAGGCAAATTAAAATATAGTTTGCCTTCAGTATGAAATCCTCTATATAAGGTAAAGGATTTAAGTATTACGCATTGCTTAATACAATTTGGAAATCCTCTTCCTCTTGATTAACAAACCCTTTAAATACAACCTCAGCAATATGTTCATGCTTAAAAACATATGTATATTCTGGAGAAATATAGCCTTCTGGATAAGGTACTGCGAGATAATCATACATTTTCCCATTACGTTCATCATCTGTGACTAAGGTTTGTTTTCTGCCGTAGATCATTAGCTTAAGATTTCCGCCTTTTAATAAAATAATAGAACCGTTTGGAAGTAGTGTTTCTTTCATATTCATTCCTACCTTTGTTGAAATATTTTTTACTTTAATTGTTTTGAATGTCGAAAAAATTAATGTTT
This sequence comes from Bacillus sp. (in: firmicutes), assembly GCA_031180805.1. Taxonomy (GTDB): domain Bacteria; phylum Bacillota; class Bacilli; order Bacillales; family Bacillaceae; genus Metabacillus. The sequence goes on along the minus strand of JAPSLL010000064.1, from coordinate 1,475 downwards.
TAATTAATAAAATAGTATTTATGAAATCCTCTAGATAGAAGCGTTAGGCAGCAATTGTTTATTCATACTCATTTCCTACTTTTTTGGAAAGATATTTTTGTTTTAATTGTTTATTATGGAAAGTTGCAAATTCAATATTTTGCTTAATAAAAAAATATTTATGAAATCCTCTTGCGAGAAAAAAGATGTAGACAATTGATATAAACCAAAATAGTAAAGACATAACAATCAGGATAATTGACGGTGATAATCTCATTAAGTATTGTGCGAAAAGATAACCCAAGCCTGGTGCAACCGCGACAACTAAATAATGCCAAGCTGGAGTCTTTTTAGCTGATTTCTCATCTAGAGATGAATATTTTTTATGTTCGTTTCTTACAAAATAAAAAATAGCCGCTAAATAAACAATAAACATACTTATGTAATAAATAGGTGATTGAATTCCTAGCATGAAATGATATTTCATCGCAAGAACAAAATAACAAAAGGAACCAACGACTCCAATAAACCCAAGAAAAAGAAGAAATTCCATCTCTGTTTTTTCTGGTTTTCGAATCAGAACCCATAAAGCCCAAATATTTATAATAACAATAAGTGGTACCGTTAAATACAATACTGTTTTATAAGTCGGAAAAAAGAGGGGCATAATAATAGCAAGATCTAACATTATGAATGTAAATACAAACACCAAAGATCTGATATGAAAGATAGGAATAGCTGCTAAGCCCTCTAAAATATAATTAGGAATGTCCCGTCGTTTCGTGTTACTATTTATTTTAAGCAAAATAATTTACCACCTTCATTTGTAGTATTCAAACGTTGTAATTATTTGAACCAGCCTGCAACAGTATCGATACCCTTTTCAACGGTATCTTTTAGAGTTTCAGATAGAGTTTTTTCTTCTTTACCAACTTTAACTCCTTCAAGACCATAAGTTACTAAAGTCGAAATCACAACTCCGGCTCCGGCAGCTAAAAGAAGTGGACCTCCAATAATGGTAACTCCAGATACTACAGCAGCTCCAGTAGCAAGTGATACAGCACCTAGACCTACATCTACTGCAGCATCACCTACAACCTTTGAAGTAGACTCGTTAGATTGAATATTATTAAATGCATTTTCCCCAGCTGTAATGGCAATTCCTGCAACACCTAACTTGCTCTTAAAAGATGTTTTAATTGCGGCAGAGACTTTAACATGATTAGCAATTCTAGGTGTATTACCTAGCTTTAGTTGTGATTCGATGTAGTTTGTATGAAAATTGTTACCTTTGATTTTGGGATTTAAGAATTTTCCATTTTCAACTCGGTAACCCCAACTTTGTTTTGAGATGCTTACTTTATGTTTTCCAACTAAATAAGCTGTTTCACCCAATGCGCCTATTTCAGAAACCGTTCCAAACGTATTTCCAACCGAAGAGAAAGGTGCAGTAGTATCTATTAATATTGCCGGTGCTGATGATACCGGAATATTTT
>JAPSLL010000114.1 GCA_031180805.1 Bacillus sp. (in: firmicutes) | reverse complement strand
TATGAGAAGCAATTTCCAGCTATAATTATATGAAAATACATTTATCGCCGAGGTTTACATATTCCCAACCCCTAAGTACTCTCTTAGGCTTCGTACACTTTAAATTCAATTTTTAAATCTTGTGTACTCTTTCTAAAAACCTCTATTAATTTTTTGCCATTTTCAGTTGGTGGAAACTTACATCTTAAATCAAAAATAAATCCATCTACTGACTTTGCCTCTGGATAAACACTATATACTTGTCCACTTTCAATAAAGGATATATAAGCATTAAGCTTCTCCTGTAGCAATGTTAAATGTTCAAGTTCATTTTCCCAATCTAAATGGTCTGCAATCATTAACGCTACTTTATTTTCGGTTTTACTTTTACCGATTCCATCTATTTTATTTTTTTCTACGATTGACACAATGCTACCCCAAATTCATTCATTATCTAATGATACCGGATGTCCATTAACATCTAACATCCCCATTACAGCTTTATCTCTGTCAGAGACAATTAACGTATAATCCTCAAACAAGTAAGGACTTGATTGTAAATCAACAATAACTCTCCATGCTGGTCGAATATCATCATTCTCTCTATTTTCTTTATCTACTTTAAACGTATATGCCTCATCAAAAAGCAAGTTATCAATTTGTTTATTAACTGTCCCATCCAATCCATGTTTTTTGTGGAAGTTTTCTGCAATTTCAATTGCTTCTTCAGGAGTTAAAAGAACATGAATCGAAATTTCTTCTATTTTTCGATAATGTTTAGGAAAATCTTTGTTTACAGTTTCTATTAATCTTTCAAGCTCTTCTTTTGTTCTACCATATTTCTTCACTTCTTTTCTCCTTTCATCATATCCTCGAAAAAATTAGAACAGCCATCGTTTTTCTTTACCATTCAACCTCTAATATGAGGTGCGATTATCACATGGTAAAACACTACAACGAAAGTAACTAATTTGGGAATTTCTCTTTCATATATTCAAGGTCAAGGAAACGAAGCAAATCTGAAGTTAAAATATTTCTTCTGATATTCATCTAACAATTAATTTACTATTCTCTTTTCTAAGTATTTGCTCTGAACCGTTTTCTAAAAACAGCAGATTCCCAGGCATTCTTTTCATAAGCTTCCAGAACACCCTAAATAAGTACTCTAAACCTTGAACAAACGTTTGATTAAACAGTTGAACTCTTATGCATACATTAACATTTAGCTTATAATGCTCTTTAATAAAAGTAATGTCTTAAATATCATCTATTTCTAGAGCTAACGAAAAAAATTCTGTTCCGATTATGATTTCTTCTTCATCGATGTGAATGGATACTTTATTATTCAGAACCTCGATTAATTGTTTTCGAATCATGTCTGCTAATGATTGATATGGTAATGGACTTTCTACAAACAATTCATAATCCATATATTTTTTACCCCAAATACTCTAATGATTTTTATGTTTAGATTGATTTATTCGAGATACCTATTCGTGCCTATTAGTAATTAATCCTCCATTTTCCCCCGTATATATTCAGCAATTTCTGTTCTCCCAAACTGTCTAGCATATTCATATGCATCGATATTCTTGATATTCTCTCCAGTATATCTCATCGAAACATCTATCCCTTTTTCAATTAGACATTTTACTACTTCTAGATGCCCACCATAAATCGCTCTAAATAACGGATTTCTTTTTGCTAGGCTTACATCTAATTCTGCACCAGCATTTATTAAATACTCGACGATTTCCAAATGTCCCGCTCCTGCTGCTTGATTTAATGCAGAAGCATCGAATGTACCACCTCTAGCATCAATATCTATCCCTTTTTCAATTAGAAACTTAACGATTTCTAGGTGCCCTTTCTTTGCAGCCATATGCAGCCATGTACCAAAAGGAGTCATCGTGTTCAGGATTTCATCATTCTTATCTAGTAATTGCTTTACTTGGTTAAGATCGTCCTGTTTTATTGCATTCCTTATTGATTTAATTAAGCTTTTTCGTTCCAAAGGATTCCCTCATTTCATTGCTCAGAACGTTCTAATAATTCATCTGATAGCTAACACGCTGTTTTACATTTTATATTATGAGGAGTCATTTATTCATAAATGTCGATATATAGTTACTCCTCATAAACTACCGAACCAATAAAAGTCAGTTTTTTACCATCAAGTGCTGCTTCCTCAATCGTTTCCGGGTATTCGAAGTCATATAATCGTATTGCAACATTGTATTGTTCGGATAAGTGTGGGCCATAAAAGTCTACAAGTTCATCTATTATTGTATCCGAGTATGAAGCATTCCTTAGTAACTCTGACAGTGAAGATGTAGGGGGATCAATAAATGTACATTCTACTAAATCTTGTTTGTACTCTGTAAAGTCGATATTAAAATCATTCATAAATGTCGATGGAATTCTCTCACCAGTTTCATCAAATTTTATATCAACATATTGTCTTAGAAAGTTTTCATTTTTACAATTTCCCAACCATAGAGATACTGCTCCTGGACGTTCCACAAATTATTCCTCCTTTGACAAAATGTGGACGGTTCTTTCACTTCCATAGAAGCATGAGAACCGTCCACATATTTTCATGGATACCATGAAAGCTTGGCATCACTGTCTAATGGTTGGGTTTTAATTTCAGTACTCAAAGTATTGAACCAGTGACTTAGGATTTCTTCCTTTGCTAGCTTTGCATTGTCATCATCTTCCCAAATGATATGAGAAAACCAAGCTCCAGTTGCCCACTCAAATTGCAGCTCAGCGTAGGCAATCTTAACGTGCTCAGCTTCTTCAAAATTGCCATTTACGGCAGAAGCGACAGCAGGTGCTTGCGGTAATAAATCATTTTCAAGCTTTTCTTTTATACTAGTATCTTCAAGCTGATTCCACATCACTAACCTGCCATCTATTTGATAAAAAATA
>JAPSLL010000113.1 GCA_031180805.1 Bacillus sp. (in: firmicutes) | reverse complement strand
CTTTAAATCTGCTGCAATATTACTCCATCCTTTTGTCCAAATGCCTTCAGGGTGGGAGAAAACAGTGAGAGAGACTTCCTACCAACACATCTACCCAAGTGATAAAGAGATTTTAACTATTGGGAAGCCCGTTTCTTGGCAGGAGATGATGTCTATTTGTAGTTTAAATTCCTACAATGAGCTAGCGATAGCCTTGAAGACATCTATCGGTGCTCTCAGAAAAGAATTTAAAAGAGAGGATTTAGCAAATAAGCTAAATTCCAATTTTAATCAAGACCTTTTTTATCCTACAGAAGATAGTACATCATTGTTTTTATTGAATCGTTTACTGAAAGTTATTGGCTCAAAAGGAGCAACTAAATTATATTTCTCAGCACCAATTTTTGATAACAATGGATTTTTAAATATACGTGATACGACTCCCTTAGACATATGTAACCTTTCGTGTAATGAGTTAATTGTGACTGATGAAAATATGGATTATGCTTTTATGAGCTTGTATGATTCTTTTATAACCTTGTTGTTTGCAAAGGAAGAGAGTAGTATTGAACATATTGTTCAATCAATGAATTTCGAAGCTATAATATGTGACCGAAAGACGTTTATAAACTGGTATTATAAATAAGGACATAAAACGAAAATTTAACAGAGCAATACAAAAAAAGGTACAGCTGAACATTATCTATCGGCCGTGCCTTTTTAAGTAAGTAGAGGTTAAGGGACGGCTCTCATGCTTCTTTTATATTAACCAGTAGCATAAGAAAGAACGCCACCAATTTCTCCCCAGTTTCCCACTCAGTTCCTCGCCCCATTTGCTTCGTTCACTACATACTTTTACTGTCATTTCGAACACTATTGAAGAGAGGTAAGTCCCTCTTAAACCGTTTGGGAAAGGATGAAATGAATGGCTAAGCATAAGAAACAAAAAAACTCAAAGCATAGACCAAAGCAAAAAACATCTGGTTCCGCAAATGGTAGAAACGGTTATCATTAAATAGAAAAGGGAGTGGAGGACGGATCTCACGCTTTGAGAAGGTAGAAATGAAGCGGAAGTACCGTCCTCATCTTCCGTATTGAATTCTCTGAAGATTTATTCTTTTATTTTAAAAGCTTTTTCAGTATTAGGGCTTACCATGATGGAAATTTCTTCACCTTTAGCATCAGTACCTCTCAAAAAGTAAGCTCTGTCTGTTAAAAAAGGATTCCAACCATTCTTTTCAATTGGAACCGTACTTTCCTCAGTGATAACTATTTGGAATTCCTTAGCAACCTTTTCTTTTGCTTGCTCCATCGTTAATTTTGGTATAGTGAACAAAACGAATACTACAAAAATACAAACAAAAAGAAAATATGGTACGAGCCTTCTAATCGGAATAAGGTATTTAAATAAAACGATGTGAAATAGTAATAATGGAATTACCATACTTAAAGACATAACATTGTTATAAATGTACAGGTTGATAAATGTTAAGACGATAAAACAGACAGCTGAGATAATTAGCCCAATCATATAGTTTTTCACAAAGAATCTCTCCTATTTTCTCTTGGCTACTATAGCTTGCTTGCATTAATAAGGTTTCAATTTAGCCCTGATTAAGGATATTGGAATAATGAAAAATTTTTTTGCAATCTATCACCAATATGGAAATTCAACATGCTATAAATTACCATATGCTTTTGATTATAGTATGAAACCTGTAAAATTTTATAGACTTAATTAATTGAACTGTTTGAAGGAAGGGGAAGAACTCACTCTGAACCCTCTAAATTTAAGTGGCAAACAGGAAAAATAGGGGAGTCCATGTGACGTTCTAGTTATAGAATGGAGAATTTATATGGACTATATCCTCCAACTTGTTTAGGGCAATTAAGCCTTTAAGAAAGAATGAGCCTTAAATGTAGTTAACTTAAAGAAGATAGCATGTATACTATCCTCTTAAAAGTCTTAAAGAGATGAGTTATTTCATCTTATCCCCAAGGAAATCAGGAAAAAAAGATGAACTTTTTCAGAATCTCGAAACCGCCCTATTCTTAAAAGGCAAAAGTGGAAGAAAGCTTTTTTTGTCTTTAGTTGTATTTAAAGAGACAAATGGTTTTAATTCATGCTTATGAAGGTTTCTTGCAATTTGTCGAAAGCGAATGCTGTTTTCATTTGTCGGATCAAAAGCAATAGGTGTACCTTTATGGTTTGATTGGATAATCATTAAATCGTTTGTAATTGTTCCAAGGCAAGGAACGTGTAATCTATCGATAATTTGTTCATTACCTAAAAGGCCAAGCTTTTTATTCTTGATCGTATAATCCATATTAATGATTAACTTTGCATTTCTAATGTTCATTTCCTCTAAGAGTCCGAGCACACGATCTGCATCTTGGACGGAAACAGCTGTCGTATTAGTTAGAACAATGACTTCATCTGCTGCCTCAACTGCAGTTTTAAAACCAATTTCGATCCCGGCGGGAGAGTCAATGAGAACATAATCATACTCTTCAGAAATGCTTTTTATAATTTCACTAAATTTCCATGGCTCTAAGCTAGTGTGTGAGTATAATTTGCTTCCAGGTAGTAATGTCAGATTAGATAAACTTTTATGCTTGATGACGACTTGATTTAATGAACATTTCCCGTTTATTAAATCACTCATATCATAAATGACCCTGTTAGTTAGCCCAAGTGCAATATCTAAATTTCTTAATCCAAAGTCTGCGTCAACTAAGCAAACCTTTTGTCCGAGAAGGGCAAGGGATACCCCTAAGTTGGATGTTACTGTTGTTTTTCCAACACCACCTTTTCCTGAAGTGATTGTAATAATTCTAGCCATACATGTTTACCTCCATTTACGATTATGCAGATGATTGAAATAAATTGGTTTAGCTAAAGTCATATTTTTGTTATTTGATTATGTTTTAAAGAATTTTTAAGCCGAATATTTAATTGGCTTTGACGTTTCTTTCTTTTTCTACTGTGAATGA
>JAPSLL010000009.1:78535-114304 GCA_031180805.1 Bacillus sp. (in: firmicutes) | reverse complement strand
ATCAAATTTGGCACCAATGATTGCTTTAGCCCTTAGTCTTACAGTGATGTATTTTTCATATAAAGGCTTTATGAAAACAGACTCAACTTTCACGAAAATCCTATTAGCCATTATCGGTGTTGTTGCCATGTTTGCATCAGCATCAAATTTACCAGCTGTTATAGGAGTAGTTGCAATCTATGTTCTATACGTTGTGTATAAGAAATGGAATAAAAAGCCGGAAGTTGAAAAAGTGTCAAATGAAAGTGATGACCCTTTTACAAATTTTGAAAAAGAGTGGAATCAATTAAAAGGAAATTACTAATCGTTTATATCGTTCAAATAAAACAAGAGACGTGGTAACACACGTCCTTTATATAAAAGGAGAGAGTAAAATGGCCAATATTTTTACTAGAATTAAAGATTCAATTGCAGCGGATTTACATGAAGCATTAGATAATAAGGAACAAAAAAATCCAATTGCTGTGCTTAATCATTATTTAAGACAGTGTGAACAGGAAACTGAAAAGGTTCGCAAGCTAGTTGAACGTCAATACTTATTAAAGGAAGAGTTTAATCGTGAATATAATGAAGCTTTACGTCTAGCCGAAAAGCGTAAAAGACAGGCGGAAATTGCGGAAAAAGCAGGTGAGGAAGAGCTTCATCAATTTGCAGTGAAGGAGCACGTATACTACGAAGAGAGAGTTGGACGTTTAAGAGAATCTCTTCAGCAAACAACACATCAGTTAGAAGAGCTAGAGCAAAAATATGAAGAAATGAAACATAAGCTAAAGGATATGCATATTAAACGCATGGAACTTATGGGCAGAGAAAATATTGCCCGCGCTCACTATCGTATGAACAAGGTAGTCGAAAATACAAACTACTCAACGAACTCTTATTCAAAATTTACAGAAATGGAAAACTACCTTGATCGTTTAGAGCATCAAGTAAACACGATGTATCATCGAAATACAATTGATGCAAGAATAGCGGAATTAGAAAAACAAATGAAAAATGAGGAAACTAGTACGATTTCTTAATCAAAACATGGTATCCTAATAAGGCGTAGGTAATCACTACGCCTTATTCATACTTAATAAATAGTAGCGGATAAGCTACTCCATAATACAAGGTAATTACACCTTCTATTATGGAGTAATTTATCTAGTATACTGAAAAAAATCTGCAAACCTTATTTAGGGATATTATAAAGTTCATTAACAAAATGAAAGGAGGGTCCATATGCTACGTAATATGAATACAGACTACTTAAATTGGATAGTGTTAATCGGAATTCTCCTCCTTTTGTTAGAGGTAGTATTTTTTAATGGTGGCTTAATCATTGCCGTTGTTCTTTCAACTGGGTGTATCTATCTTGGTTCAAGATGGAAGCCTGGTTTTATGGGCAAGATGCTGTACTGGATAGGATGGATATGGTTAATCGTAACGGTATTAAATATGATAACGTTTAGGTACTTTTTCTGTGTTGTCCTTGTTTCAATAGTTGTTCAATTTTTTCAATCACAAAAAAAGCCTAAGGAGATAAAGCCTGCTACCTTAGAGAATGCATCGAAGCCCGGAGAATTTCATAAGCAAGGCAGTTTATTTAAAAATAAGCTATTTGCTAATCAAACAACGCCTGAACATGTATATGAATGGAATGATATCAACATTCAGGTCGGTGTCGGAAATACGATTATAGATTTAAGTGATACGGTTTTACCTAATGGAGAGGCGGTTATTTCAATTCGTAGCTTAATAGGTAATATCCAAATCCTTGTCCCATATGAAGTAGAGGTTCAATTAAATCATTCCATCATCGTTGGATCTGTTACAATATTTCAGGAAAAAGAGCATAGAATTGTTAATGAGACAGTTGTCTACAAAAGTGGTGAATATGATCAGGCTGAGCAAAAGGTAAAAATAATCACCGCAGGTTTAACGGGAAAGCTTGAGGTGAAGCGAGTATGAATATTATTTTACGTCAGCTCGTTTCAGCAATCATCTTTACAATTATTTTGTTTGTGTTATTTTCCTTCATGTTTTTTATTGCCTTTCCGTTAGAAAGCTGGAGCTCTCTTTGGGAAAATAAGATTCTTGATTTTCCCTTTGTTTACATTGTGCCGAGTATTAGCATTTTACTAGGAGCATGTTATGGAGCGTTAATAGGATATTATTGGAAAAAGCAGTTATATATAGTAGAAACTGCTGTTAAGGAATTAGAAAAAGGTCGTCCTATTCCTATTGAACAGCAGGTGCTACCGGAAATTCATGATATTTGGGTTCGAATAGAAAAAATTCAAAAAAATATGTTGGAGCAAACAAAGCTATCGCAAAAGCTAGCAAATGAAAAAGCAGAGGACCATGAGAAAAGGGTACAAGAAATGGTTTCACAAGAAAGAAACCGCCTAGCCCGGGAGCTTCATGATTCTGTTAGCCAGCAATTATTTGCAGCCTCAATGATGATGTCTGCTATCACCGAATCAAAGCCATTATCAGATGACCGTGAAACGAAGCAGCTTAAATTAATCGAAGAAACAATCCAACAATCACAGCTAGAAATGAGGGCGCTGCTTCTCCATTTACGTCCTGCGGCTCTAAAAGGGAAAACACTTCAAGAAGGTGTCGAGGAATTGCTTGTTGAACTCATGCAAAAGGTCTCAATGAAGATAAAATGGAAGGTCGAGCATATGCAGCTAGATAAAGGAGTCGAAGAGCATTTATTTCGGATTCTTCAAGAATCTGTGTCAAACACACTCCGGCATGCAAAAGCAACAACGTTGGATGTCCTGTTAATTAAGCGGGATGATTTTGTCATTATGAGGGTTTCTGATGATGGAGTTGGCTTTGAGGTTGATAATGAAGGAAAAACAGGGTCCTATGGCATGCAAAACATGTATGAACGTGCGATTGAAATTGGCGGAACGATAAAGGTAGTTAGCTTAAAAAATAAAGGTACACGTTTAGAGGTAAAGGTTCCAGTACTTAATGTAGAAGGTGAAGCAAATGATTAAAGTTGTTTTTGTTGATGATCACGAAATGGTCCGTATAGGGGTATCATCCTACCTATCTGCTCAACCGGATATTGAAGTGATTGGGGAAGCGGATAATGGAAAGGCTGGCGTTGAGCTCTGCTTAAGTTTACGTCCAGACATTATATTAATGGATTTAGTAATGAAGGAAATGGATGGAATTGAAGCGACAAGGCAAATTATTCAGTCATGGCCGGAAGCAAAAATTATAATTGTTACTAGCTTTCTTGATGATGAGAAGGTATACCCTGCATTAGAGGCTGGTGCAACAAGCTATTTATTGAAAACGTCCAAGGCTAGTGAAATTGCCAATGCTGTTCGGTCTACATTCCATGGGCAATCAATATTAGAGCCTGAAGTTACAGGAAAAATGATGATGAAAATGCGACAAAAGGACGAAACGAAACTTCATGATCAGCTCACCTCCCGTGAAATGGAAATTTTAATGTTAATGGCACAAGGAAAATCAAATCAGGAAATAGCAGATGAATTATTTATTGCTCTTAAAACAGCAAAAACCCATGTAAGTAACATTTTGAGCAAGCTAGAGGTACAGGATCGTACTCAAGCGGTTATTTATGCTTTTAAGCATTCATTAGTCAAATAGTCGGTTTATATAAACATTTTATGTCATCAGATTAGATAAAGAGGAGAGACATACGATGCATCGAAATCAGGGGTTATATAATTATTTAAATGAACATTCCTGGCAAATCACTGAGGATTGGTACAAACTAGTTAATGATGAAGATTCTGAGTCGATTTACTCAACAAAAGATCCAGAGATTATTCAATCATTGAAAGAGCAAAATCAAGATTATTTTCAGCATTTACATAAGCTCTTTATTGAAAAGGAAGAGGATTTTTTTCGGGAATTTAAAATTTGGTCAGAGGAATTAGCAAAGGACCAAAAGCACTTAAAAACACCTGTTCAATATGTCGTACGGGAATTCATGAATTCACAAGAAGTGTATATAAAATATTTAAAGGAATATTTTTCTTTAAATAAAGAAAATGTTGCTTTGGATCAATTTTTATCTTGGATTGATTTAGTAAGAAGGGTCGTTAATTTATCAATTTACATATATATTGAAGAAGCAAACCGAAATACGCTAAGGCAGCTTATAGCGCAAAAGGAAATTATTAATGAATTAAGCTCACCAGTTATCCTACTTCGAAAGAAAATTGCTCTCCTGCCACTTATTGGCGATATCGATACAGCACGAGCTAAAATCATTCTTGAAAATACATTAGCTCAATGTGCTGATTTACGAATTGAGGATTTATGTATCGACTTATCAGGTGTCGCGATTATTGATACAATGGTAGCTCATGAAATATTCCACTTAATCCAAGCGTTAAAGCTCATTGGTGTTCGCTCAACATTATGCGGAATTAGACCGGAAATTGCCCAAACAGCGATTCAGCTTGGATTAGACTTTAGTCATATCCGTACAACAGCAACACTTTCACAAGCATTGGATCGGATTATAGCAGATTAAGCTATATAAAAAGGTCGACTCTCTAATCGATTGTTACTAGATTAGGAGGGTCGACCTTTTATTAGAGTTTATTCATCTTTTTGTAAACGTAGATTTTCGAGTTTACCATAAACAATTAGCCGGTTAGAGCTAGAATTCCTTTTACTTTGCCCAGTCTTCGATATCCCAAACCTTTGTTACCCAATCTTCATAAAAGTCTGGCTCATGGCAGACGAGGACAACGGTGCCTTTATATGCTTTAATTGCACGCTTTAGCTCTTCCTTGGCAGTAACATCCAAATGGTTTGTAGGTTCGTCAAATAGTAGCCAATTGCTTTCATTCATTTGCAATTTACATAAACGCACCTTTGCTTGTTCTCCACCGCTTAACTGTGATAATGGACGAGAGATATGCTCGTTTTTCAAACCTGAACGTGCTAGCAATGCTCTTATTTGATGCTGATCGAGATTTGGAAAGGCATTCCACACATCATCGATAGGTGTAATATCTCCTGCTTTTACCTCTTGTTCAAAATAAGATGGGAATAAAAAGTCACCATGATTAATTGTCCCACCTAGTGGCTTCAGCTTGCCAAGGATTGTTTTCAGCAAGGTTGATTTCCCAATTCCGTTACATCCAACAATTGCAATTTTATCTCCGCGTTCAATCGTCATCGTTAGCTTAGGAAGAAGTGGCGTGTCATACCCAATTTCAAGATCCTTCGCTTCAAACACATAGCGGCTGCTGCTTCGGGACTCTTTAAATTCAAATGTCGGTTTTACTGCAGTTTCTGGACGGTCAATTCGTTCAATGCGGTCCAATTGCTTTTGACGGCTTTTAGCACGACCAGTTGTTGAGTAACGTGCTTTATTTTTTGCGATAAATTCCTCTTGCTTTTTAATAAATTCACGTTGCTTTTCATAAGCGTGTAAATGCTGGTTTTTATTAATTTCAGCAAGCTCCAAAAACTTCTCATACGTTGCTGTGTATCGCGTGAGCTTAGAAAATTCCAAATGGAAAATGACATTAGATACACCATTCATAAATTCGGTATCATGTGAGATTAATAGAAATGCATATGGATAATCCTTTAAATAGTTACTTAGCCAGCGAATATGTTCAACATCCAAATAGTTGGTTGGCTCGTCAAGCAATAAGACATCAGGCTGTTCTAATAAAAGCTTTGCAAGCAGCACCTTTGTTCGTTGCCCACCACTTAATGCTGAAACATCGCGGTCTAGTCCTATGGCATCAAGTCCTAACCCTCTTGCTGTTTCCTCAACCTTCATATCAAGTAAATAGAAGCCACCAGCATCAAGGCGATCCTGAATTTGTGCCATTTTTTCTAGTAGCTCCTCTAGCTCCTCAGGTGTTGCAGTTGCCATTTTATCTGTTACTTCATTTAGCTCCTTTTCCTGCTCAAATAAAGGAAGAAAAGCATCATTTAATATATCGCGAATCGTTTTACCTTTTGTTAGTACAGTATGCTGATCAAGGTAGCCATAACGAACCCCTGGAGTCCATTCGACACGACCGGTATCGTAAATAAGCTGCCCTGTAATAATATTCATTAAAGTAGATTTTCCAACACCATTTGCACCGACAAGTCCAACACGTTCACCTGCTAAAAGACGAAGTGAAACGTCTTTAAATAACGTACGGTCACCGAAGCTATGGCTGAGATTATCAATGGTTAATAGACTCATAATTTTTTTCCTCCGTGAGTAAACAAGTATCTTTGCTCATTCTACTATTGTTTTATCCAATATGCTACTGGTAATCGAATGAAGTTATTCATTAGATTTCCTCGTTAATAACACCTATAATAGAGAGAGGACTATGAGTGAAAGGATGTTCATATGAGTAAAACAGTCGTTCTAGCTGAAAAACCTTCAGTAGGAAGAGATTTAGCTAGAGTGTTAAAATGTCATAAAAAAGGAAATGGCTTTTTAGAAGGTGACCAATATATCGTTACATGGGCATTAGGCCATCTCGTTACATTAGCCGATCCTGAAACTTACGGGGATCAATATAAATCATGGCGCTTAGAAGATTTACCAATGCTGCCACCACAATTAAAGCTTGTCGTAATTAAAAAAACAGGCAAGCAATTTCAGACAGTCAAAGCACAGCTGCTTCGTAAGGACGTTCGTGAAATTGTCATCGCGACAGATGCTGGGCGGGAAGGAGAGCTTGTTGCCCGCTGGATTCTCGAAAAGGCACGTGTAAACAAGCCGATTAAACGTTTATGGATTTCATCTGTAACAGATAAGGCAATTAAAGATGGCTTCAGACATTTAAAAAATGGAAAAGACTATGAAAATCTATATGCATCAGCTGTTGCCCGTGCAGAGGCAGACTGGTTAGTTGGGCTTAATGCAACTCGTGCCCTTACAACGAAATACAATGCCCAGCTCTCTTCAGGTCGTGTTCAAACCCCGACTTTAGCGATGATTGCCCAACGTGAAGAGGAAATCAAATCGTTTAAGCCGAAAAAATATTATGGAATGAAGGCAGTTACGACAGCTGGCCTTGCGCTCACCTGGCATGATGCGAAAACAAATGACACAAAAACATTTACAGAGAAACATATTGATGAGAAGCTAGCAAATTTAAAAGGTAAATCGGCAAAGGTCATCGACGTGAAAACATCACCGAAAAAGACGTATTCTCCGGCATTATATGATTTAACTGAACTACAACGTGATGCTAATAAACGTTTCGGCTTTTCAGCAAAAGAGACATTATCGATCATGCAAAAGCTTTACGAACAGCATAAAGTGTTAACATATCCACGAACTGATTCACGCTATCTTACAAGTGATATCGTTGGAACGTTAAAGGATCGGTTAGAAGCTTGCCGGGTTAAGCCTTATACAGCTGTTATCTCAAAAATCGTAAACAAGCCGATTAAAGCAAATAAGTCATTTGTTGATGATCAGAAGGTTTCCGATCACCATGCAATTATTCCAACTGAAGAATCTGTTCCGTTGAGTGCGTTAAGTGAGAAGGAACGAAAAATTTATGACTTAGTTGTAAAGCGATTTATCGCCGTGCTACTTCCTGCATTTCAGTATGAACAAACAGTTGTCACAGCAAAAATCGGTGAAGAGTCTTTTTCAGCAAAAGGTAAAAGAATTCTAGTCCAAGGCTGGAAAGAAGTTTATACAGACTATACAGATGAAGACAGTGAAGACGATCAAAAGCTCCCTGAAGTAAACAAAGGAGATACTCTATCGGTAGTCTCGCTTACAAAAACAACAGGGGAAACAAAGCCACCAGCACGATTTAATGAGGCAACACTTTTATCTGCAATGGAAAACCCATCAAAATACATGGCAGGAGAAAGCAAGGAGTTAATTAAAACAATCGGTGAAACAGGTGGACTCGGTACCGTTGCAACAAGAGCAGATATTATTGAAAAGCTTTATAGCAGCTTCCTCATTGAAAAGAAAGGGAAGGAAATCTTTATTACTTCTAAGGGCAAGCAATTATTGAACCTCGTTCCTGAAGATTTAAAATCTCCAGTTTTAACAGCAGAATGGGAGCAAAAGCTAACAAAAATATCAAAAGGAACCTTATCGCAAAAAGCCTTTATAAGTGATATGAGACAGTATGCTAAAGAAATTGTAAAAGAAATAAAAAATAGCAAGGAACGTTTCAAACACGATAATGTTACAGGCAGTAAATGTCCAGAATGCAACAAGCTCCTTCTTGAAGTTAACGGGAAAAAAGGAAAAATGCTCGTATGCCAGGACCGCGAATGTGGCTATCGAAAAAATATAGCTCGAACAACGAATGCTCGTTGTCCGAATTGCCATAAAAAGCTTGAGCTACGAGGCGAGGGAGAAGGGCAAATTTTCGTATGCAGCTGTGGGCATCGTGAAAAAATGTCAACCTTCCAGGAAAGACGGAAAAAGAATCAAAATAGCAAAGTTTCTAAACGAGATGTAGCAAAATATATGAAGAACCAAAATGATGAGTTCACAAATTCAGCTCTCGCAGACGCACTTTCAAAGCTAAATTTGAAAAAATAATTAAAAGAGAAGCGAGAGATGAACCGAAATTCTTGTTTCTGTCTATGATGAAGCTACCTGACTTTTATACGAATACATTAGGATTCATTCTTTTAACTGATAATTAATTTGGTAAAGGGATGGGCTGGGTAATAGTAGCAGAGACAACATTTTTGTATAAAGCTAATACTGCTTAAAGGAATGCCCGCGTTGGCTCTTTAGGCAGCATTAGCATGTTTTTCTTTTCTTTGTATCAGAGATTATCATCTGATGAAGGAAAAGGGGTTACCTTCTATGGTGAATGCCATGTGGTATAGAAGTCATTTTTGAAGACCTTTATGGCAATCGATTTGCTTTAGGTGAAAAGCTTATAAGTAAGGAAGATTTAACGTGCCTATCATTCAAACAGATATGTTTATTTACGCACCGCGAGAAATATGCTTTGATGTCGCACGAGATATTGAAATTCATACAGAATCAACAAGCAAGACATTTGAAAGAGCTATCGCTGGTGTTACGAGCGGATTAATTGAACTAAATGAGACAGTTACCTGGGAGGCCATTCATTTCGGGATCAAGCAAAAGCTAACTGTGCGCATCACCGAATTTGAGTTTCCAGTTCGGTTTGTCGATGAAATGGAAAAGGGTGCATTTAAACGTTTCTATCATTCGCATGAATTCATTGAGAAAGCAAACGGTACATTGATGGTAGATACGTTTGATTACACTTCCCCATTAGGATGGGTCGGAAGAATTGCTGATCGCTTATTTTTGGAGCAATATATGAAGGAGTTCCTCATTACAAGGAACCGATATATTAAAAAAATTGCAGAAGAAAGAGTTAAAGATTAGACGTCGCAACGAAAAATGCGGCGTATTTTTGTACGGATTTGTCGAATGACAGATTTTTATGAATAGTTGAGAGATTTTTTAAAGAAGTTGACAAATTTTCGGTAAAAGTTGACAGATTAGCGGCGAAAGTTGACAGATTCAGTATCTGTTAGCGAATAAAATTTTCAAAAAGCAGTAGGAATCTAAGCCAAGAGCACGAATATGTAAAGAAAAATCAATTGGAGGGGTAAAATGATTATAAAAAAAAGAGAAATTCCTCTTTCGATCCTCAAATTACAGGCCTTACTTCGAAGACTACCAAAAACTCATTCAAAAGTTCCTCTGTTGCAAGAAAACCTCGCGAAAAGACAATCAGGCTATAATGGTGAAAAGGCACTAGATTATCCATTAAGCTTTCTTTCTGAAAAGGATTATTACATTTTACATGATCTTCGTCTAAAGGATTCCGGTCATTATTTTCAATTGGACACTTTAATTCTAAACAGCAATTTCCTCAGCATTGTTGAGGTGAAAAATATCTCAGGAACCGTATATTTTGATCCGGTTTTTCACCAGTTAATCCGGACAAAGGATGGAGAGGAAACAGCTTTTAAAGATCCGATATCTCAATTAAAAAGACAGGAGCTTCATCTGAAAAATTGGCTAGCAAAAAATGACCTTCCAAGCCTCCCGATTCTATCGCTAGTTGTTATTAGTAATGAAAGGACGATTATTCGCACAGCTAACGATTACAAGGATGCTGCCGAAAAGGTATTACATGCCCATCATCTTCCTAATAAACTACAGCAATTTGAAAAGACTTACCAAGTCAAAAGGTTAACAGGTAAACAAATAAAAAAGGCTTGTCGCTTGTTAAAAAAAGCGGATGAACCTTTACAATTATCATACTTAGAGCAATTTGATATTACCTATGATGAATTAGTGAAGGGAGTATTTTGTCCATCGTGTCAAAGCCACCCAATGATAAGGGTATATGGCACGTGGAATTGCTCAAGCTGTGGCAATAAAGATAAGGATGCTCATATTTTGGCGCTTCAAGATTATATCCTCCTCATTGGAACGACAATTACCAATCGTAAGTTAAGGGACTTTTTGATGATACATTCACCTAATTTAGCAACAAGACTGTTGCAAATGTTAAATTTACCAAGTGAAGGATCAACACGGGACCGTATTTACAGCTTAAAGAAAAAGGGGTTAACTCCAATGAGTTAGCCCCTTTTCTAAACCTTATATTTTGTCTAACACTATTAGATGATTCTTCGTTTGCTTTTTAATTGCTTAAAGAAAGGCAGAGCAAACACGTAAAACATTGTTGCATGAGCGAGAATAACATTTAATGCAAAAATTGCACCAAACATTAGGTGACCAGCCATAGTATAATCATTGCTTATATATAAGAAGAACATAACCCACATTGCGACGATAACTGGGATTTGAAAAATAGCTAATTTCATATTCTCTTTCCATAAAAAGAGTGGAGTTGCACTTGCCATTAATAAATATGCGAAAAATACGTCCATTTTGAACCAGCTCCTTAACAATTATTTGTTAACGCTTTCAGATTTGTGTCAAAAAAAAGGACAATTTGTGAACATTTTGTTACATTTACTATAACATATTCCCTTTTTAGATGAAAGTGATACAAAGGAAAAATATTGTAGTTTTGAAAAATAATAAAATAGCCTCATTTTAAGAACTGTCATGAATGAAGTAGAAAAGAAAATGGGATGTTAAGCAATAAACATTGACGATCTTAATTTAATTGAAGTATAAGTGTAGATGGAGTTATAATTTTTCGACTATTTAATTCTCCTTCTTCAAACATAATAAATATCTTCTAGAAATAATGAGGGAGTTAAGAAGTGAAAGGTGGTCAAGATGGAGAATACTCAAGCTATATCTAGAAAGAAACTGCTTGGTGTTGCCGGTTTAGGCTGGATGTTTGATGCAATGGATGTTGGAATCCTTTCCTTCATCATTGCAGCATTAAAGGTAGACTGGAATCTTTCCTCTTCAGAAATGGGGTGGATAGGAAGTGTCAATTCAATTGGAATGGCTGTTGGTGCGTTAGTATTTGGTGTGATGGCAGATCGAATTGGCAGAAAAAATGTCTTCATTATTACATTGTTATTATTTTCAATAGGTAGTGGGCTTTCAGCTCTAGTTACATCTTTAGCGTTGTTTTTAATTTTAAGGTTTTTCATTGGTATGGGCCTAGGTGGGGAGCTTCCTGTTGCTTCAACGCTCGTGTCTGAAAGTGTACCAGCTAAGGAAAGGGGAAAAGTTGTTGTCTTATTAGAAAGCTTCTGGGCTGGCGGTTGGTTAATTGCAGCGCTTATTTCTTATTTTGTCATTCCGCATTTTGGGTGGCAAACGGCTTTAATTTTAACGGCATTACCGGCATTTTATGCACTATATTTAAGAGTGAAATTACCTGATTCACCTGCATTCCAAGCAACAGGGGCAAAAAAGGAATCATCCTTTAGTAAAATAATCAAGGTTTGGGCAAAGCCTTATGTTAAACAGACGGCAATGCTTTGGATATTATGGTTCAGTGTTGTTTTTTCTTATTATGGAATGTTTTTATGGCTGCCAAGTGTGATGGTAATGAAGGGCTTTGATTTAATACAAAGCTTTCAATATGTTCTCATCATGACATTGGCACAATTACCTGGTTATTTTAGTGCCGCTTTTTTAATAGAACGTGTTGGCCGAAAATTTGTTTTAGTTACATTTTTAATTGGAACTGCTATCAGTGCATATTTTTTTGGAAATGCAGAAAGCCTAGGATTACTGTTAACATCTGGTATTTTCTTATCTTTCTTTAATCTTGGGGCATGGGGAGCAGTATACGCATATTCACCTGAGCATTACCCAACAGAAATCCGTGGCACAGGAACAGGTTTGGCGGCATCGTTCGGTCGAATTGGTGGAATTTTTGGTCCGTTATTAGTAGGATATTTAGTTGCAGCAAATGTTTCGATCCATACAATATTCTTTATTTTTGCCATTTCCATTCTAGTTGGGGCGCTCGCGGTATTGCTTCTAGGAGAGGAAACGAAGCAAAGAGAGTTACAATAATAGTAGAACTTAGGGGATTAGAGATTCTAATTCCTTTTTTAAAAGGAGGAGGGGCTATCTTTGAATAAGATGATTGAATTAATCCAAAATCACCGTTCAATTCGTAAATTTGAGAACAAATTATTATCAGATGAACAAATAAAGACGATAGTTGAAAGCGCCCAAGCTGCATCGACTTCAAGCTTTGTCCAGGCCTATTCAATTATTGGTGTAAAGGATAAGCAGAAAAAGGAAAGGCTAGCTGAGTTAGCAGGTGGACAAGACTATGTTGCAGAAAATGGACATTTTTTCGTATTCTGTGCAGATCTTTATCGTCATCAGTTAATTGCAGAGAATTACTCACAAGATGCGAGTGAAGTTTTAGAAAGCACAGAAAAGTTTATGGTAGCGATCATTGATGCAACACTTGCAGCACAAAATGCGGTCCTTGCTGCTGAATCGATGGGGCTCGGTGCAGTCTATATCGGTGGGCTACGGAATCAGCTAACAGAGGTATGTAAGTTATTAAAAATTCCACCATATGTCATCCCGCTTTTTGGAGTTGCAGTCGGGTATCCTGCACAGCAGCCAGATAAAAAGCAACGTCTTCCGTTACAACATATTTATCATGAGGATGAATACAATCAAGATAAAGTGGCGTATTATCAGCAGTTAAATGATTATGATGAAGATATCTCTGCTTACTACCAAAAGCGAACGAACGGAAAGCGAAAGGATACGTGGACAGGACAAATGGCAGGATTGTTAGCGAAGCCAGCAAGGATGTATATGAAAAAGTTTGTTGAACAACAAGGGTTTAATAAAAGATAATGGAATCTACTAGGAGGTGTTCAGATAATGAGCAACCTCCTTTTTTCTTGCTAAAAGCAGGATGCTATTGCAGGCACTTAAGTTGATTTGCTGTTCTTTAAGTCGCGCTCGTCGTTTGCACATATACATATCTCGTATCTCCACTCCAAACCACCTCAATTTTGTTCCTTGAGATAAACAATCTTTGTAAAAAGAGTCAAAAAAATAGTGATGTTCCCAAGCTTCCTTGGAATAGGCTTAATTTGAGAGGAAAGAAAAGGAGGTTACTCATGGGGAAATATCCGTTATATCCTTACTATTCCGTACAGCAAAAATGTGAAGAACAGCCACTTACGTTTCCACCTCAACACCAAAATCGCCATCCGGGATTTGAATATGAAATGGTACCAAGGCCTATTTCTGATAGAAAAGGATACAAGGGCAGTGGGAAATTAAAGAATAAAGTTGCCATTATAACAGGTGGTGATAGTGGAATTGGTAGAGCGATTGCCTATGCGTTTGTAAAAGAAGGGGCAGCTGTGGCCATCCCATATTTAAATGAACACAGGGATGCTCAGGAGACAAAGCAGCGAATTGAAGAATTAGGTGGTCGTTGTTTATTACTTCCCGGTGATTTAAGCCAAGAGCAAACAAGTTATCATGTTGTTCAGCAAACGATTGCTGCCTTTGGAAAATTAGATATCGTTGTAAATAATCACGGGATTCAAATTGTCCAGAAAAGTATTTTAGATATTTCTGCACAGCAGCTTGAAGCAACCTTTCGAACGAATATCTTTGCCTTCTTTTATATGGTGAAGGCAAGTCTTCCTTATCTGAAAAATGGAAGCTCGATTATAAATACAACCTCGATTACTGCATATGAAGGTCATAAAACGTTAATTGATTATTCAGCAACGAAAGGAGCAATTACGACATTTACGAGATCACTATCACTTTCGTTAGTTGACAAAGGAATTCGGGTGAATGGAGTAGCACCTGGGCCAATTTGGACACCGCTTATTCCATCGAGCTTTTCTGCAAAGGAAGTTTCAATATTTGGCTTGGATACAGAAATGAAGCGTGCTGGTCAACCATTCGAGCTTGCCCCAACCTATGTGTATTTAGCTTCAGATGATTCTCGCTATGTTACTGGTCAAGTTCTTCATGTAAATGGAGGACGATACCGAACATCATAGAATCAGATTTTTAGTGAACATGTCGAATAAAATAGAATAATAAAATTTATAGGCAATAAGTATGAAGAACAACTGACATTGCTGTGTATAACCTGTTGATAACAGGGATAAGTTCTGATAGATATTGTGGCGAACAGATGTACCCACACAAAATGTGGATATCAATTGTGGATATGTTGATAACTTCTGTGTATAACTTGTTGTTAACCAATACCTACCTTGTTAATATCTTAATTTTTAAAATGTTAATGGAAAGCTATGTACTGGATAATATTGAAATGCTTGTATCTGTTTGTCTAATATGAGAAAAATATGCGGTTTTTCTTAGCAAGTGCCTTGAATAGAGGACGATTTACTTTATAAAAAAGGCACTTGCTTAGTTTTATTCCTTACACAGCGGATGATTACTTTAATGAGGGAGGGTTATCCACAACATATAAACAATTAATCGATTTTTACATTTTTAGAATGTTCCAATCCACTTTTACACAGTCTACATATAAACAATACAATAAAGGACGTGTGGAAAATGGGGCAGGACACATTTGATTGCATTATAATTGGTGGAGGGATTGCAGGGTTACAGGCAGCAATCCAGCTAGGGAGATATATGCGACAGGTTCTAGTAATTGATAGTGAAAATGGTCGCTCAAATCTTTGCCGTGGTTATCATAATTTACTTGGATGGCCTGATGGTGTTAGTGGACAAACACTTAGAGAGCTTGGAAGGAAACAGGCGGAAGCATTGGGGATTCAATTTATAAATGATCACGTACTCGAGGCGCAAAAAGAGGATAAGCTGATGAAGGTTCGTACGAAACAGGGCGAACGATTCCAATCAAAAACACTGCTTATTTCAACAGGTGTAAAGGATTATATTCCCCCGATTAAAAATATAGAAAAATGGTTAGGTCTTTCAATATATGTTTGTCCTGATTGTGATGGGTATGAAGGGAAAAATAAACATGTATTAATCTTAGGATCTGGTAGGACCGGAGCAAATATGGCATTGACTTTAACATATTTTACAAATCAGATTACGTTTATTAATCATGAGGGAAAAACGATAGAAGAAGAGCTATTAAACAAACTTAAGCAAAAGCAAATAACAATCATTGATGGAGAAATAGATTCCATAGTTGCAGATGAAATATTTAAAGGAGTTAAATTGAAAAGCGGTAAGATCATTCAAGGAGATAAGGCGTTTATTGGCTTTGGTGGGAATAAGGTGCACTCGGAGCTGGCAAGTCAACTAGGTGTAGAATTGCTTGAAAATAAACATATCCTCGTTGACCCGCGGACGAAGGAGACAAATATAACAAATGTATGGGCTGCAGGTGACGCTGTTGCGCATTCGGAACAAGTGACGATAGCAATGGCTGATGGGTGCCAGGCTGCTATTTGGATCCATAAACGTTTATTACACAATAGTTAAAATACTGAGCTGCATTCGTAACATTGTTGTTTTATCCTAAGCGGTGTGGTAGCTAAGCCCAATTAACGATTATTTGAAAACAATAAAACTTAATAAAGAGCCTCAAATATTACATTCGTATTTTACCTAGACCTGTAAGTTTTGTATCATAGAGAGAAGACAAGTAAGGGAGACGGAAGCAATGAAGAAGGAAATAGAAGCATTGTATGATGAAGTATATGAAAAGATTGCCAGCTATCATTCAACAACACATGAATATGCGAAACAACTAAAGCAAATCCCTTTTGAACAACGAGAAGAGGAAACAGAAAAATTAGAAAGAATAGAATTCTCTCTTCAAGCTGCAAAGGATATATTAGAAAATATGATGACACCAGGTACAACGATGACAATTATGCATGAAAAGGGATCGATTCAAATTAATATAAATAAGTAAAAGCAATTGGAGGATAAAAGCCAATTGCTTTTTTAAGTTATGTTTAGCGTTAGCTTCAGTCCCTCGAGTTTACAAGCCTATATATATCATGCTAAAGAACATCTTTATCGGGGGAAAGCTGATGCTTATTACTTTTCTCGATCCTGTCTAATTTGACCAGGGGATTTTCCAAGCTGTTTTCGGGTTACTTTGCTTAGGTAATTAGCGTTTTTATACCCTACTAGCTGGGCGATTTCATCAACCGTATACTTTGTATGCTGCAATAATTCCGTTGCCTTTTGTAAACGGATGTTTGTTAAATATTGAACAGGAGTTACGCCAGTTTCCTTTTTAAATAAGCGGCTAAAATGGTATTTTGATAATTGAGATGCTTCCGCCATTTCATCAGAGCTAATGTCCTCTTGATAATAATTTCTAGCAAATAATGCTGCGCGAATAATCCCCTCTGACCAATCCTCCATTAATTTATCGAGATTTGAGAGGTATACATATAACTCCATAATAAAATGATAGGCGATGCTTGATCCTTCGTACGCATTTGTAATTTTGCGTTCCTTTGCATCATCATATATTTTTTTTAGAAGCTTAATTGGTGTTGACTCAGGATGAAAACGGACGATTTGATTATCCGTCTCCTTCACATAATCCCAGCAGCGCTTTGCTTCATTGCCATATAAGGTCAAATATAGGAATTCCCATTTCTCAGCATCCTTTGGAAAATAATAATGATAGTTACCAGGACTACTAACAATAAATGCTTGTCCAGCACCCACCTTAAAAGTGCGCCCATCAATCGATATTTCACCATGACCTGATAATGTATATTGAAAAATGTATTTTCCCTGATCTTTACGTTCAATTCCGCTCCAATTGTAAATCGTTGAGTGCTGTTCATCCCACCCGACAGACCAAATTTGTGCGACATGATTGACCTCGTGATCGGTAAAACGAAAGACGATCGCTCCTGTACTTTTATCCATAGCAAAATATTCCCCCTTTTCTACCCTTTTTTTATAAATGAAGCAAAATAAGGGTTGTTTTGTATGAAAAACCATTTCCGGAAATGTATTTATTACACAAGTAAAAACTGTTTTATTAATTTAAGCATGAGCAAAAAAGTACTCATTTATAAAATGATTTTACCATTGTAACAGGTAGAAATGAAAATTAAAATGAAGCTAACAAAAGAGAAATAATCTAAAGGAAATTTTTAGTGAAATTCGATATAATGAAGGGTGATTTAGATGAAGGAACAAATGATCGAGCAATTTAAGAAGCTGTATGGTAAGACTGAAGGTATTCGTAGCTTTTTTGCACCAGGTCGGGTGAATTTAATCGGAGAACATACCGATTACAATGGAGGGCATGTCTTTCCGTGTGCGCTAACATTTGGAACATATGCATTGGCCGCTTTACGAACAGACAAAACGATTCAAATGTATTCAATGAACTTTCCTGACGTAGGTGTAATCTCCATTTCACTTGATGAACCGGTGAGCTTTATGGAGGAGCATGATTGGGCAAATTATCCAAAGGGTGTTTTAAAGGAATTTCTTGATAGAGGAATCGAGTTCGGGCGTGGATTTGATGTCTTGTATTATGGAGATATTCCAAATGGAGCAGGCTTATCCTCTTCTGCTTCAATTGAACTTGCAACATCAGTTATTCTTCAAGGATTGTTTGAAACAAGCTTTTCAAAAGTTGAATTAGTTAAGATGAGTCAGCATGCTGAAAATGAATTTATCGGCGTAAGCTGTGGAATTATGGATCAATTTGCGATTGGAATGGGCAAGGAAAATCACGCAATTCTCTTAGATTGTCAAAGCCTGCAGTATAAATACAGTCCAATTATCCTTAAGGATGCATCACTTGTTATTGCAAATACAAATAAACGCAGAGCATTAGCGGATTCAAAATATAACGAAAGACGCTCAGAATGTGAACGTGCACTAAAGGATTTGCAAAAGGAGCTTGATATTCAATCACTAGGAGAGCTAACGCCAGAACAATTTGAAAACTACTGTCATCTTATCGCGAATGAAATTGACCAAAAACGAGCGAAACATGCAGTCTATGAAAATGCTCGGACAATTCTAGCAGTTGAGAAATTACAACAAGGTGATATCAAAAGCTTTGGCCAATTAATGTGTGATTCACATACATCATTACGAGATGACTATGAAGTGACAGGATTTGAATTAGATACTTTAGTTGAGGCAGCGTTAAATCAACAAGGGGTCATAGGCTCGAGAATGACTGGTGCAGGATTTGGCGGCTGTACAGTATCCATTGTAGAGAATGAAAAAATTGATCAATTTATTGAAGAGGTAGGCAAGGCCTACAAGGAAAAAACAGGGTTAACAGCTGATTTCTACGTTGCAAATGTTGGGGATGGCGCGAGAGAAATAATTTAATTTTGGAGGGATTTACATGGCAGTATTAGTATGTGGTGGAGCAGGTTATATCGGTAGCCATGCTGTTTCTGAGCTATTAGATCGAAATGAAGAGGTTATCGTCGTTGATAATTTGCAGAAGGGTCATAAACCAGCAGTATTAGAAGGTGCAAAGCTTTATACAGGTGACTTACGTGATGAAGCATTTTTAAAACAAGTATTTGCGGAAAATAAAATTGAAGCAGTCATTCATTTTGCAGCAGACTCTCTTGTTGGTGAAAGTGTTGAAAAGCCACTTCAATACTATGAAAACAATGTATACGGAACGATGTGTTTATTAAAGGTTATGACAGAGTTTGGTGTTGATAAAATTGTCTTTTCATCAACTGCAGCAACTTATGGTGAAGCGGAAAATATTCCAATTTTAGAAACAGACCCGACTGTGCCAACAAATCCATATGGAGAAACGAAGCTTGCGGTAGAAAAAATGCTGAAATGGAGTAAGCAAGCATATGGTTTAAACTATGTCGTTTTACGTTACTTTAATGTTGCTGGAGCCCATATGGAAGGGAAATTAGGTGAGGATCATCAACCAGAGTCTCATTTAATCCCAATCATACTACAGGTTGCACTTGGTCAGCGCGAAAAAATTATGATTTTTGGAGACGACTACAATACAGAAGATGGCACATGTATTCGTGATTATATTCATGTGACAGACCTAGCAGATGCACATATTTTAGCAATTGAGAA
Source organism: Bacillus sp. (in: firmicutes) (assembly GCA_031180805.1). Classification (GTDB taxonomy): domain Bacteria; phylum Bacillota; class Bacilli; order Bacillales; family Bacillaceae; genus Metabacillus. Next base: position 94,854 of record JAPSLL010000009.1, on the reverse strand, counting down.
GCTTCGAAAAGAAAACGAAAGTGCTACCTATAATCTTGGAAATGGAAATGGCTTCTCTGTAAAAGAAGTAATTGAAACAGCAAGAAAAGTAACAGGTCACACTATTCCAGCAGAGGTTGCACCGAGACGTGCAGGAGATCCAGCTATTTTAATTGCCTCATCAGAAAAGGCAATGAAAGAGCTGGGCTGGAAGCCAAAATATGCCGACCTTCATACAATTATTGAAAGCGCATGGAAATGGTTCCAAGCGAATCCAAACGGATATACAAAATAAAAGTTAATGAATTAGCGAGGGGTTATCCCCTCTCATCTCTTTCGTTTTTTACTAAAAATTACTTCCAGTTATATATGCCTTGTTGGGGGATGATGTCATGTCTATTCTAATCGATTATGAAATTGAACGACTATTACAATTTGCAATAAAAAAACAACTTATTTCCAAATGGGACCTTGATTTAGCGCGCAATAAAATATTAGATGTTTTACAGCTGACAGATTTTAAGCAGGTTACAGCACCAAATGAGGATCTTGCCTCACCAGTTCCGATTTTAGAGCGGATGTTGGATTGGGCCTTTGAAAACGGACAATTACCGGAAAATACTGTGACCTACCGTGACTTGCTTGATACAAAAATAATGGGATGTCTCGTTCCTTCACAGAGCGAAGTCATCCGACACTTCGAAGAGAATGTTCGAAAGTATGGTCCTAAGGAGGCAACAGCTTCGTTTTATCAGTTCTCCCAGGACGTTCATTATATTCGGACGGATCGAATTGCTAAAAATGAAAAATGGCTAGCTCCAACAGAATATGGCGACCTGCAAATGACGATTAATCTTTCTAAGCCTGAAAAAGACCCGGTAGCAATTGCTGCTGCGAGAAATTTGCAAAAAAGCGATTATCCAACATGCTTGCTTTGCAAAGAAAATGTAGGCTATGCAGGTAGACTTAATCACCCGGCAAGACAAAACCATCGAATTATTCCTGTTACGCTCGAAGATGAACAATGGTTTCTACAATTTTCTCCATATGTTTATTATAACGAGCATGCAATTGTCCTATCGAGTGAGCATAAACCAATGAAAATATCAAAGCAGACTTTCACAAAGCTGCTGCAATTTGTTGAGCAATATCCACATTATTTCTTAGGCTCAAATGCAGACTTACCAATCGTTGGTGGCTCGATATTAAGCCATGATCATTTCCAAGGTGGATATCATACCTTTCCAATGGAAGTAGCTGAAATTGAGTATAGCTTTACGCTCGATAAATATCCAACCGTTCAACTTGGAACAGTTAAATGGCCAATGTCTGTCCTACGACTTCAAGGATTAAATCAACAGGATTTAATCGGTGCTGCGGATGATATTTTACATGAATGGAAGACGTATAGTGATGAATCTGTTGAAATTATTGCTTTCACAGGTGATACTCCACATAATACGATTACACCGATTGCTCGAAGAAGAGGAGAGCTTTTCGAATTAGATTTAGTCCTCCGCAATAACCGAACAAGTGATGCGCACCCATTCGGCATTTTTCACCCTCACGAAGAGGTTCATCATATTAAAAAGGAAAATATCGGGCTTATAGAGGTCATGGGATTAGCGGTTCTACCAGGTAGATTACTTGAGGAATTAAAAGCAATAGCTGAGATTTTAGACAGCAATGATGATCTATCTTTAATTTTAGAAAACAGTGAGCTTACAAAGCATTATGATTGGGTCGTTAAGCTAAAAAATAGGCTTACACCTGAACGAGAACAGTCAAGCTATCAATTATTGCTAGAGGATGTTGGTAATATATTTGCTACTATCCTAGGTCATGCAGGAGTGTTTAAGCGTGACGAAGCAGGTAAGCAAGCGTTTCAACGTTTTATAAAAGAAATGCAAAACAATATAAAATAAATCAGAGATGCTAGTATAAGATAATGATATAGCGGACATACTGATCTTAATCCCCCCCTTTATTTTTAATATATTGTTTTCGGAATTTGTATTTCCGAGTTTGCTCTAGTGTTTAGACTAGGGCTTTTTTTATTGTCTAGGAAAAAGATGAAATTTTGAAACTGAGGATAAGTACACAATACCCAGCTCCAGCGACTAGCCCCTCGAGGTCATAAGCTTGTCGGAACTGTTCAAGGGGCTTACGCTTTTCTTATTCAGTCAACGACATTCTATTTTTTGTTTTACCTATGATAAGATAAATAATAGATTGTAAGAAAAGGTGATAAATGATGAAACTTTCTATCGTGATTGTTACATATAATAGGCTCCCAGAACTTGCTGAACTTCTCGAATCAATCTTAAGACAAACAGTAGCTCCATATGAAATTATTATCGTGAATGATGCCGGGGAAAGTGTCACACCGTTAGTGGAGTTATATCCAGAATTGCCGATAAGGGCAATAAATTTAAAGGAAAATGTTAAGCATGTTCATGCAAGAAATATTGGTGTAAGCTATGTAACAGGAGATGTGATCATGATTTGTGATGATGATGATTTCCTTACAGAGCAGCATATTGAATTTGTAAGAAATGAACTTGAGGATGCAGATTTCATTTATTCAGACGCAGAAATCGTTAGCTATGAAAAAAAGGGAAACACACGCATACCATTATCAAGACGGACATTTGCCTATCACTATAGTCTTGAAGAAATGAGAAAGTTTTCAACCTATATCCCTTCAGGAAGTGCGTATAAAAAAGCGTTACATGACAAAATTGGGTTATTCGATCCCGATGTTCATAATTATTGGGATTGGGACTTTTTCCTCCGAGCAGCTATAGTATGTGAAGTAAAAAGATTACCTATTGCTAGTGTTATTTATGCTTTTTCTGAATCAGGAGACAATCAATCATCAGAATTTACTGATAGAAGAAAACATTATTTAGACAAGCTATGTGAGAAGCATCAACTCGGCAATCTACCACAAAAAAACTTTTTCGTTTTATTAGAGGAGCCAGCGATGAAAAAGCGGGAGGCAGAAACGAAAATTGTTTGGGATGGTAAACCAATTTATACAAGATTCGGGAGGGAAGACTATGCACCATTCAATAAAAAATGATTGGGCAACGCGATTAAGCTCCCAGTTTGAACAGTCATATTATCAAGAGCTTCTTGAATTTTTAGAGGATGATTATAAAAACAACGTTGTTTTTCCAGCTAAAGATAAGGTTTTTACTGCCTTAAATGAAACATCATATGATTCTGTAAAAGCGGTTATTCTCGGACAGGACCCGTACCATGGTGAAGGACAAGCGGAAGGTCTTAGCTTTTCAGTACAGCCTGAAGTGAAGCTTCCACCATCTTTACGAAATATTTTTATCGAATTACAAGACGATATTGGATGTGAACAACCTGCAAATGGTTCGCTTATGAAATGGGCAAAAGAGGGAGTGCTGTTATTAAACACAGTCTTAACAGTGAGAAAAGGCAGTCCAAATTCACATAAGGGTAAAGGTTGGGAACGATTAACAGATGAAGTAATCTCCATTTTAAATAGGCGCGAGGAACCGATTGTTTTTATTTTGTGGGGGAAGCATGCTGGCGAAAAAAAGAAACTTATTACTTCGCCACAGCATCATATCATTGAAAGCCCACACCCTAGTCCATTTTCAGCAAGAAAAGGCTTTTTTGGAAGCAAACCTTTTTCTAAAACAAACGCTTATTTACAACAGCATCACATTCGTGAAATTGACTGGAGCTTATAAGTGTTTTTAGTTTCCTGAAAAGGAGTAAACAATAATGAAAGACGAGCAAATAAATTGTTTGAAATGCAAATATTTTTATATAACATGGGATAAGAGTTTCCCAAATGGCTGTCGTGCATATGGCTTTAAGTCAGCCACCAGACCTGCTGTAATGGTGAAGCAATCATCAGGAACAGCATGTCTTAAATTTAAACCAAAGGGGTAACAAAAATGATGAATATTCATGTTTCAAAGCTCCTGCAAAAAATGGAGGAAGAGCTGACAAAAGCAAAGCAAAGTGCTTCAGATAAAGAAATAAGGGAAAGATTGATTGTTATTCAATCGCTATGTGACGTCATTCTCGATGAGCAAAAGAATTCGTTACACATACCTTCACCACAACCAAATCAAATTAATCCTGCAGAGCTTCAAAAAATGATGGGAAATCTTTCATCTACACCTAAGCCGCAGCAGACATCGTCAAATCTTTACAAGGAAGATGATGCGAACGGAGATTCCCTATTCGATTTTTAATTCCATTGGAAGAAGAAACTCCCCAAACAAATTCATCATATTATAACCTTATCAGGACACACTGATAGTAAATCCAATTGGAGGTTTATAATATGGCTTACGATGATTTATTTGAAATGGGGAGAGGGAGATTTGGTTTAGATATGTTCAGTCCTGCTTCCCAAGCACAAGTTTCACATGACCGTTATGATGTATATGTAAACGACGATTTCGTCGGTCAAAAATACTTGCTTACTGCACAGGAATCCGTTCATGACATTGATGAATTTCTCATGAACGAAGGACAAAAGGATTTCCATTCCTACTTAGATGGTGATCATTACTATATTCGAACTCAAACAAATGAACAAAGCATATCAAATGTGTTAAAAGTTTATTTGCAAAATCGCTAGAGCCTTTAAGTAGGCTCTTATTTTTTTTATGTAGGAGAGTAGTTTTAAAAAAAACAGAAGTTCTCAAAAATCTTTCACAATTTCATAAGTTGAAATGAGCGAATTCTAGGGTAAGATGATAAAAGAGGAGGTTGGTTGAATGAAGCTGTTTCTTATTTTAGGTGCAATTAATGGATTTTTAGCTGTTGCGTTAGGAGCATTTGGGGCACATGGGTTAGAAGGGAAGATTCCCGAAAAATACATAAAAACGTGGCAAACAGGTGTTACGTATCAAATGTTTCACGCTGGCGGGCTGTTTGTCATTGCGTTTTTAGTGGATAAGCTAACGAATGTCGGGCTGCTAACTGCTGCTGGTTGGTTGTTTTTCATTGGTATTATATTATTTTCCGGTAGTCTTTATGTGTTAAGTGTGACACAAATTAGTGTGTTGGGAGCTATTACTCCGTTAGGTGGGCTTGCCTTTTTAGCTGGCTGGATTCTTCTCGGATATGTCGCAATTCGCTTTCTGTAAAATAAAGCTGTTTTCGTAAACATTGATGCTTTTTATTAATAGTCTAAACTAAAGAGGCCTATTCTCAGTTATTGTGGAATAGGCCATTTTGGTTTATTTTATTTTCTAGGCTGAAAGGTAGCTAGGGTATATTGTGGATCGTATACTAGCTCTTCATCAAATGTTACATAATCTAAGTATACCATTAGTAATAAATAACGCATGCCTGTTTGCGGGTCGCTAAGGATTAAATGATCGCGACCAGCTGCTTCAATAACCCCTTTAAAGATTTTCGCATTCCATTCTCGATTGTTTTCAAAAGTCATATAGACAGTTGCGACTTTCCCGCGGTTTAATCGTAAAATATTTTCTATATAGGATTGCTCTAATGGAAGCATACCAGGGATGTTTTGAGCGACACCTTGTTGCTGCGCTGGCAATGGAAATGATTGCACCTGTGGGAAACCTTGTTGACCTCCATATTGAGCAGGATATGGATATGTACCATATGGTTGACTTCCTGCACCTGGCATAATCATTGGTTGCATTTGCATTCCAGTTCCTCCTCCTGCACCTTGCTGATTAAAGCTATAAGGTGGTGATTGTGTTGATTGTCTTTTTTCATTTGCCATTTGTAACCCTCCTTAATAAATAAAAAACTGAACAAGCGGATTGTGATGGAAAATAGAAGCAGTGTGGCTTGTAATGACCTATATGCCATTGATTAAACAAATGTACAAGTTATTCTCTTAGATGGTTAACTATAGTGAGAATTTTGCTTGATAAGCTTTTTAAACTTGAATACCTTTTCGGGTGAGGTCACCCTCTGTGTTGCCATCAAAGCCTTCTGGACTTTGATGGACGATATTTTGATTCGTTGATAAGTTTTTGAAGACTCGACATTTGGAACGACATGGTTGATACTGTGTTACTCACCCATTCAAGGATTACCTACAGCTTCTGCTTCTGTTCGAAGGAAACGTGTAAGCAATTAAACATCCGCTTTACGTATAAGGAATAACCCCATTTTCTTAATCTACTTTTGATAGCAGTCATGCGAAAAGGGAGCATGATTCAATCTTTGCTCATTCATATGTATGTAAAAGGAGAAGCTCTTATGACTTTTCATTTATCAATTTAGGGGATAGAAAGGATACCTATAAAAATAGGAGATAGTTGTTTTGTTATTAAAAAAAATTTTAAGGATGATAAGAGGTAATTGCGAAATCCTGCGGAAATCGATTAACTTGAAAACAGCAAAAAAAAGAGGCTATCTCAAAACGTAAGGGTCAGACCCTTCCTAAGACAGCCTCGCATTGATTTTTATTGAATAGCAAAAAACGGTTGGATTTTTTCTGCGTTTAATAGGTTTCCAACAAAGAAGGAACCAAATTCACCGTAACGTGCGCTTACTTCATCAAAACGCATTTCATAAACGAGCTTTTTGAATTGGAGAACATCATCTGAGAATAATGTCACACCCCATTCATAATCATCAAAACCAACAGAGCCAGTAATGATTTGCTTCACCTTTCCAGCATAGGAACGACCGATTAAGCCATGGCTTTTCATTAATTCACGGCGTTCTTCCATAGATAAAGAATACCAGTTATCATTTCCTTGACGGCGCTTATCCATTGGATAGAAGCATGCGTATTTAGATTGTGGAAGCTTTGGATACAATCTTGCACGAACATGTGGGTTTTCATATGGGTCTTCATTGCTTTGACCTGCTAAGTAATTACTTAGTTCCACAACAGACACATAAGAATATGTAGGAATCGTAAATTCTGCAAGCTTTGTTTTATTAAAATCAAGCTCGATTTCATTTAGCTCATCCATTGTAGGGCGGAGAATCATGATCATAAAGTCAGCTTTTTGACCAACTATTGAATAAAGAGCATGACTGCCTTTGTCTGCATTTTCAGCAGTACCCCATTTCTCAAGTAAACCTAAAAATTCATCGATGGCAGCCTGGCGCTCATCGTTTGTTAACAGCTTCCATGATGGCCAATCAATTGAACGGAAATCATGTAAACAATACCAGCCGTCTAACGTTTGTGCCGCTTCACTCATATATATTCACTCCTAAAGATTGATAGAAAATGCTTATATCTTAACTATATCATAGTTTGTCCATCCGACAGTATGAATAAAACTTGAACAAATGAGTAAGTTTGACAATTGTGGGGCATCATTTCTTATGAGAAAGTGGAAATAAAATAAGTGAAAATTTAGAAAGTAAAGACTTTTAGGTGTAAGCGTTATTATCATAAGGATTTGTTTGAATTTAAAAATAAGTGGAGTATTCTTAAGAAAGAGGTTTTTCTTTACATATCAAGGAGGTTTTTAACGTGTCAGATTTATTTGCGACATTAAAGGAAAAAGTGAGCGGACAACAAATTAAAATTGTTTTCCCAGAAGGAACGGATGAGCGTATTTTAACAGCTGTTCATCGTCTAGCTAGTGAAAATATTTTACAGCCAATCCTAATTGGAAATCAAGATGAAATTTCGAAAAAGGCAAGTGAGCTTAACGTTTCTTTAGATGGTATCGAAGTGTACGATCCGAAGCAATACGATGCAATGGAAGAGCTAGTGGCAGCTTTTGTTGAAAGACGTAAAGGGAAAGCAACGGAAGAGGATGCACGTAAAATTCTATTAGACGAAAACTATTTTGGAACAATGCTTGTTCATCTTGGAAAAGCACAAGGTCTTGTTAGTGGAGCGGCACATTCAACAGCTGATACAGTGCGTCCTGCTCTACAAATTATTAAAACAAAGCCAGGAATTAAAAAGACTTCAGGTGTATTCATTATGGTACGTGAAGAGGAGAAGTACGTATTTGCAGACTGTGCAATCAATATTGCTCCTGACAGCCAGGATCTAGCGGAAATTGCTGTTGCAAGTGCTGAAACAGCAAAAATGTTTGATATCGATCCACGAGTTGCACTCTTGAGCTTCTCGACAAAAGGATCTGCAAAATCACCAGAAACAGAAAAGGTAGCAGAAGCAGTTAATATAGCGAAGGAATTAGCTCCAGATTTAGTTTTAGACGGAGAGTTCCAATTTGATGCAGCATTTGTACCATCTGTTGCAGAAAAGAAAGCTCCAGGCTCTGTTCTAAAAGGTGATGCAAATGTTTTTGTATTCCCAAGCCTTGAAGCAGGAAATATTGGCTATAAAATTGCTCAACGTTTAGGAAACTTTGAAGCAGTTGGACCAATTTTACAAGGGTTAAATAAACCTGTAAATGATTTATCACGTGGCTGTAATGCAGAGGATGTTTATAAGTTAGCGTTAATTACAGCGGCTCAAGCGTAATTTAACAATTGTTCGAGCTCACCTGGGTCAATGGGTGGGCTCTTTTTGTATATTCTGGATAATAACCAAGCTAATAAGTATATTTGATATAATAACGGTATAACTAGCATAAGGGTGAAGAATTCGTATGAACTCATTAATTGAACAGCCGCAATGGAGAATAGTTGATCAATCTAGCTTAGGTCCGCAATTCGAGGCTAAACAATCATTTGCAATAGATGATACATTATGTACAACTGTCGGAAAGCTTGAATCACCGCCAACAGCTCGCACATGGGTGCATCACAATACAATAGTCCTCGGGATTCAAGATACAAAGCTACCATACTTAAAAGATGGGATTCATTTTTTAAAAGAGAGAGGCTACCACGTAATCGTAAGGAATTCAGGCGGTCTTGCGGTTGTGTTAGATAAGGATGTTATGAACATTTCACTAATTTTCCCGGACCTTGAAAAAGGAATTGATATCAATCGGGGCTATGAAGCGATGTTCGAATTGATTAAATCTATGTTAAAGGAGCATGGCAGCAAGGTAGAGGCGCGGGAAATTATCGGCTCCTATTGTCCTGGAAGTTATGATCTTAGCATAAATGGAAAGAAATTTGCAGGGATTTCACAGCGGAGATTGCGCAACGGTATCGCTGTTCAAATTTATTTATGTGTGTCTGGAAGTGGTGAGGAGCGAGCAGATTTGATTCGTCAATTTTATGACATATCTCTTAAAGGTGAGCAAACGAAACTCACTTTTCCAACTATCAAACCAGAAACAATGTCCTCACTAAGTGATTTGTTACAAGAGAACGTAACAAATGAAACGATTTTATTTGATTTATTCACAACATTAAAGGAACATAGCGGGCAATTACTTTCATCATCATTGACAGTAGATGAGCAGCAAATATATGAGCAAAACCTAGTGAGAATGATTGAACGGAACGAAAAGGTATTCTCAAAAATTGAATAAAAATAGGAGGCTGTCTTAGGTAGGGCCAGACCTGGGGCCAGACCCTTTCGTTTTAAGGCAGCCTCTATTCAGTTTCTATGACTTCTTTGTTATCTTCTAATCTCTCGAGTATTCTTCTTTTTCGATATAGCATCATGCCCGTTTCAGCTAAATCATTGATCATCGAGCGGTTTGTAAGGGCACCAAATACCATTCCAGCAATTGGAACCATTTGCAAAAGCTTTTTCCAGCCAAATTGGTCGCGGTATGTGTAAACAACCTCGCGCCAGCCTTGAAGCTGTGAAATCACTTCACTTTTGGACTGTTCATTTTTATAAAAGTTTGCTAATTCATTTAAAATTGCTTCCTTCCCGACGACATCGGCCGATGAGAATTGCAAGCATTTAATGATGAATATGCGCTCTTCTCGTTCGTTAGGGTCATAGCCATAGGCAATCGCAATATCCTGAAGCGTTTTTAGTGAAAGTCCAAGAATAACTGGTATATCAACAGCAAGTGTGAAGATTCCTCCAAAGCCTGTTGTCGCACCTTGAATCGTTGCAAACTGGCTGCGATTTGTTTTGAGATCCTTGCTAACAGCATCCATCGTTGATAATGGAAGTGAAGCTATTTCATCTACTGTTAAGGAATCATTTTTTGAATAGTGTTGTAGTTTTTTTAATATCGTATGTTCCTTCGTTAAATATTGCCCACCTGTTTGGACATATTGCCCAATTTCATCTAGTAAAACTCCAATTTTCTTTTGAATGAAGGCAGGAGTTAATTTATCTAGTAATTTAAATGGAAGCCTTCCTATCTTTTCCCAGAACCATAATCCCTTTTGATCCTGCTCCCATTCCTCAATCGTTTTTAATTCAGCCTGTAACCATTCTTTCGTTTCCACTATGATCCAACCTTTACTATTAAAGTTATAGAACATATTACGTTATTTCCGTTTATTTAGTTTCAAAAATAATTTTTGGCTCTGTAAAATTAAAATCCTTACTAGTATCCATTTTTCTATGATGGGATATTTAATACAATTCTCCCAAAGAGGCTCAAATATCCTCTCTAACGAACATAACGCTGCAAAAGTAATTATAAGATAAAACATCCATTTTATACATAATATTAGCTAAAAATAGAAGGGTGATACGGACTAAAAAACGCCTTGATCCCATGTAACCAAGGCATCAAGGCGTTATTTCCAGCATTCTATTATTATTCAGCAAGCTTTTCTAAATTTCCATTTCGGTCCATTTTAAATGTAGTAGGAGACGTGCGATCCTCTTCATCAAATAATACAAGCTTTCTTGCTCGATTCATAATTTTCATTAATGTTTCATAGTCTTCTTGGACTGTAACGGTATCTTGTTCAAGCTTTGCTACCTTTTTCTTCAATTCCTCATTTTCTGTGGACAATTCTTGGTTTTCGCGCTTAAGACGAGTGTTTTCACTCATTAAAGCTTCGGAATGGTCACTCGTTGATTTATAAGACTGTAAGAATGCGATGACCTGGTCCATCGTTAACTTATTCGTTGCTGTAGGCTGCATAGGTCTAGCAACTGTTTTTGAAGCTTGAGCAGTTGCACTTCCTGGTAGATTTGCTTTTACATCCTCATCTGCAGGCATTACCTCTGCCATATGATTCTCTAAAGCTGACATCATCGTAAGCTCTTCTTGTTCATCTAAATCAATAGAAGGAACCTCTGGTGAATAAAGAAGCTGCTTTTTAACAGGCTGTCCTTTTCCGAGAGCTCTCATTCGTTGTTTGCGTTGTTTTTTTGCTAGTTGTAATGCTTTTTCATAATCGTGTCGAACGACAGCATTCCAGCGGAAGCCACATGCAGCTGATGTGCGGTTAAGCTTATCGCCTACCTCTTCAAAAGCGTTTAGCTGGGTACTCCCTTCGCGAACATGTCTGAGGACAGTTTCTGCTAGTAATAAATCATTCTCTTGAGACCATGCGTCTTGTCTTTGTTTCATAATTTTTCCAACTCCCTAAAATAAATAAATGTTTTTCCAAATAACTGTTAATAAGCATGGACAAGTTATCGCAATTTTATTCATTTTTGTTACGAGGATAGTAGATTTTTTTGTAAAACCTTAAGGATTATATTTGTTTGGGATGTTTTGACAATATATCTTTTAGCTTTAGAATCTACTACAAATGGAATTTCCTCCTAAAAATAGAAGTGCTTTATCATACTTGCATTGCTAATTGAATAGCGGTAAAATATTTTTTAGCGAAAAAAGAGATTGATGTAGGATAAACTCCTCAATTAATAGATGGTGGGTTTTCCATCATATTCGGTTAGTTAGAAAGGGTTGTACAAAATTATGGCAAACGAATTTCGAATTTGTGATGATTGCCAAGCAACAAACATAAAAACTTTAGTACCACGTTTAAAAGAAATTGATGCAGAAGCAACAATTGATATTGCTTGCCAATCATATTGTGGACCAGGTAGAAAAAAAGCCTTTGCTTTTGTCAATAATCGTCCTGTGGCAGCACCAACGGAAGACGAATTAATTGAAAAAATTGAAAACAAGCTAAAAAAATAACATCACCTTTGTAAAGTCTCTACAACGGTGATTTTTTTATGAATGTTTTCAAGTTTTAAAAGAAGAAAATTGTAAAATTGTAGGTGTTAATGTCTAGTTGAAGTAGCTATAATAAAAACAAGTGTTATTGATTAGTGTTAGTGTCTATATAGGCACTTTTGCATTTCTTAAATGTTGAGCTACAACGCCTAGCCTCATGAGGGCATGAGTCAGCTAAGAACCCTGAAGATATAGAGACTTTCTTGATGAGTTGTCTTATCCTCACAGGGTCACTAACAAGGCGTTTTTCTCTTTTTTATTAAGTCGGAACGGAAGTGGGAAGACAATGGCAAATACAAAATTGTCTGAGGAGAAGGTTTTTAAAGATCCCGTTCACCGCTATATACATGTTCGAGATAAATTGATTTGGGATCTGATCGGGACAAAGGAATTTCAACGGTTACGAAGGATTCGTCAGCTTGGGACGACATTTTTCACCTTTCATGGTGCGGAGCATAGCCGATTTAATCATTCATTAGGTGTTTATGAAATTGTTAGACGAATTGTTGATGATGTTTTTAAAGGGAGACCTCAATGGAATGATGAAGAAAGAATGCTATGTCTTTGTGCTGCGTTATTACATGATTTAGGACATGGCCCTTTTTCACATTCATTCGAAAAGGTATTCCATCTCGATCACGAGGATTATACTCAGGCGATCATTTTGGGAGATACAGAGGTTCATGCAGTTCTCTGTGAGAATGGGAAGGATTTTCCGAAAAAGGTTGCCGAAGTGATTGCTAAAACATACGAAAATAAACAGGTTGTAAGTTTAATATCAAGCCAGATTGATGCTGATAGGATGGATTATCTTCAGCGGGATGCCTATTATACGGGTGTAAGCTATGGACATTTTGATATGGAACGGATTTTACGTGTGATGCGTCCTCGAGAAGATCAGGTCGTAATTAAGAGCAGCGGGATGCATGCGGTTGAGGATTATATTATGAGCCGTTACCAAATGTATTGGCAGGTATATTTTCATCCTGTTACACGTAGTGCGGAAGTGATATTAACAAAGATTCTTCATCGTGCTAAACAGCTTCATCAGGAATTTTATTCATTTAAACATGAACCGCTACATTTTTACTCTTTATTTGAGGATGAAATGACATTAGCGGACTATTTAAAATTAGATGAGTCTATTATTTTATACTATTTTCAGGCTTGGCAGGATGAAGATGATGCGATTTTAAGTGATTTATGTACGCGATTTATGGACCGCAAGCTGTTTAAATATGTTGAGTTTAACCCAAATGTACAAATGATGACACTGATGGAGCTCACGGCGTTATTTAAAAAGGCTGGAATTGATCCCGAATATTATTTAGTTGTCGATTCGTCATCAGATTTGCCGTATGATTTTTATCGCCCTGGTGAAGAGGAGGAACGTTTACCAATTCATCTGCAAATGACGAATGGAGATATTCGAGAGCTATCACGCGAATCAGAAATTGTTGATGCCATATCGGGAAAAAGAAGGACAGACCATAAGCTATATTTTCCTTTGGATTTATTAGAGGATTTATCGACGAAACGAACGGCGAAGAAAAAAATATTAGAATTATTAGGATTATTAGGATTAGCTAACTAAATCGAGAGAGAAATAACGTTGAACATAGAAAGAGTTAGGAGATGACGGGGCTTTGATGAAAGAACATGCTAAGCTGATGAAGGTTATTTCATCAGCTGGTGAAATTATTGGTCGTAAAAAGCTGCAAAAGATGATTTATATTGCAAAGAAGGTAAATCTTCCTTTTTATGAAAAATACAACTTTCATTTTTATGGACCTTATTCAGAGGAGTTAACACTTCGAATTGAAGAGCTTTGTAATTTAGGATTTATAAATGAGGTTCATGAAAAAAAGGGTGGCTACTTTCAATATCGTTATTCATTAACAGACGCTGGACAAGAATTTTTAGGCCATTATGAGCTTGATTTGCCGCCATTAAATGATTTTATGCTAGATTTAAATGAACAAAATTCAAGATTTTTAGAGTTAGTATCAACGGTTTTATACTTTGAAGGACTTGAAAAAGATGAAGTGAAGGATAAGGTGTTTACGTTAAAAAGCAAACAGCGTTATACAGAAGAGGAAATCGACGAGGCTTATCAGTATATTGAAAAGATTAGAGATTTAGTAACGAAAGAGCATGCGAAACATTAAAGAGTGTACGGGTGGAAAGAATTTTCTTTCCTATTTTTTTTAGTTTGGGAGTATATATAAGGTGTTTAAAAAGGCTGCTCAAATGATTTACCTTATTGAGTCAGCCTTTTGTTACTTTGCAGTATTTCTATTCATCACTTAGTCTTTTTCCGCCAACAGCATAATGATTTTTTGACATTTCTTCAATGAAGACGACAATTTTTTCATCAGGTGCTCCTGTTGTTTCAGAGACGGCAGCAGTTACTTTTTCCACTAATGCCTTCTTTTGCTCCTCTGTACGGCCTTCTAGCATTTTAACAGTTACATATGGCATATGTCTCATCCTTTCAAAAATATGTATCGCTGGTGAACATTTTGCTTGGAAAATGTATTCAGCCTGTAAATATAGTATACTTTAAGCGAGTACGTTTGCATAACCTCACATAAAGGAGAATGAGATGGAAAGATTAGAAGAAACGATAGGACAGTTTTTGGCGTTTCCATTACAAATGATTCCGTATGTTGTCATTACGTTAGTTGTAGCCTTCACATTTCATGAGTTTGCCCATGCATATGTTGCCTATAAATTTGGAGATCCTACTGCTAAAAGGCAGGGGAGACTAACGCTATCACCGTTAGCTCATTTGGATCCGTTTGGTACGATTCTTATTTTTATTGCAGGCTTCGGTTGGGCAAGGCCGGTACCGGTTAATCGCTACTTTTTTAAAAGACCTCGACTTGCAGGTGTTTTAGTATCTGTAGCAGGTCCATTAAGCAATTTAGTGATCGCTTTTCTTGGAACAGCTATTTGGTATATTCTTATATCAACGAATATATTAATGGCTCTGCCAGAATCGATGATGTACGGTCTAGAGGACTTTTTTAATATATTTGTATCACTTAATGTCATGCTATTTATTTTCAATCTATTACCGTTTCCACCGTTAGATGGGTATCGAATTATTGAAGATTTAGCACCAGCACATATTCGTGCTAAAATGACACAATATGAAAGCTATGGGATTATTATCTTTCTCATTCTTGTCATTACACCGCTTGATCAGTACATTATTCAACCAATTTTTGCTGTCGGTCGACCATTAGTGATGGAGATGTTCCATTTCTTATTAAGCCCGATTATTTAACTACATAAAATAGTTTAAAGAAATAAATGGTTATAAAGAAGGAGGATTACTTATGGAGGAAAAGAAAAAGAAGAAAAGTATTGGCTTTAATATCATCAAAAATGACCCAACGGATGGTCACGGAGGGTTCGGTGTAGGTGCCTTAAGCCTTGATAATGTGTCTCCGGTATTTATTGATATTGAAGAGGGTGAGGCCTTTGTTGATATTGGTGCAATGCATGCTAGAAGTGCTGTTGAGAAGGGCATTAAGTTTCTAAAAAATAAAGAGGAAGTACCAAATGGTAAGCCATATTGGCTCGTTTGGGTAACAATTGATCGAAAAGCGGAAGGTCCATATTATGCTGGTGTTACAGCATGTGAAATGACCGTGGATCGCTCGATTAGAAGAGGGTATAAATCTCTTCCTGAGCATGTAAACCGAATGGATAAATCAATGAAAAGACATATTATTGTTGACCATATGGATGACCGCTCTAAGGAAATTCTCGCAAATTATTTAAAAAATCATGATCAAGGCATGTGGGAACGCTCTGAGCAGAAGCTGAAGGATGATTTAAACGTAAACTGAAAATATGTCAAAAGTGTGACACTTTCGTGAACAAATTGGTAATATCTTGTGAATTTCCCTTAAAGTTAGTAGACTAAGGTTAAGTTTATAAAACTAGGACATAAAAAACCCCGAGCATATTTGTTCGGGGTTTTTTATCGTTTAGGAAAATATAAAAGTGGTGAAGCGCACGACATCTAACTCCGGCTCTAAGTCCTCGAAGCTACAAGCATAGGAATTGAAGGTAAAGAGCACCTTCATTTCCTATGCGTCTTGTGCTTGTCGGGGCTGAGTAAGGCTCTTCCGCTTTTCTATTTGTCTAGCTCCAGCGCCAAGCCCCTCAAGGTCACAAGCCACATAGGAATTGAAGGTCAAGAACACCTTCATTTCCTATGCGTCTTGTGCTTGTCGGGGCTGAACAAGGCGCTTTCGCTTTTCTAGTTACCACCATTTAAACAGTTTTTCGAAAAGTCCTTCTTCTTTATCGTTTTTCTCTTTCTTTGCT
>JAPSLL010000009.1:23003-78435 GCA_031180805.1 Bacillus sp. (in: firmicutes) | reverse complement strand
CACCTTCATTTCCTATGCGTCTTGTGCTTGTCGGGGCTGAACAAGGCGCTTTCGCTTTTCTAGTTACCACCATTTAAACAGTTTTTCGAAAAGTCCTTCTTCTTTATCGTTTTTCTCTTTCTTTGCTTTGCCTTCGGATTTTTTGTTTGATTTGTGCTCTTTACAGTATTCTGTTGGTTCAGTGCCTTCCACAAAGTAGGTAAATCTGCGAACGGGGCAATCTTTTGTTGCCAGCTTGCCGCTTGCTGGGTTAATGTATACGCCAACAACGCCATCAGGAGGGCGAAATGCTTTGACGGATTCGTCTTCTAATGATTCCTCCATGAAATTTGCCCAGATTTTTTTTGCGTAGCCTCTTTCCTGAACTAAATTGATCGATTTCCCTTTATCATAGCCTGTCCAAACGCCTGCGACAATTTGTGTGGAGAAGCCGACCATCCAGCTATCAGTTGATGTTGTACCAGATTTACCAGCATATTCTCTTGTTAATGTTGATGCAATCGTCTGCCCGGTTATCGATGTGTAATCATTTAACTTCGGATCAAACATCCCTGTCATCATATGTGTTGTTACAAAGGCAGCTTGCTCATCTAATATTTGCTCTTTTTCCTTACTACTTTTATAAATTAGTTTGCCGCCTGCATCCTCAATTTTTGTGACAAAGGTTGGTTCAATTTTTTTTCCACCGTTTCCTAAAATACCGTACGCATTGACTAAGTCAATTAGCCGTACAGGTGAGGTACCTAAGGCAGTCGATGGGATTTGTTTCATTTTCGTCTTTAATCCAAACTGTTCACCGGATTTTACAAGCTTATCCATTCCGATAAACATATGTGTTTTAACAGCATAAATATTGTCGGATAAAGCAATTGCTTGAAGCATCGTTATAAAGTCATTTGCATAATAGCCATTATAGTTGCTCGGTTTATATGTTGCTTTACCATTATCATATGTGAATGTTGTTGGCTCACTTTTCATTTCTGTGGATGGGGTGAAGCCGTTTTCGATCGCCGTATAATATAATAATGGCTTTATCGCTGAACCAGGCTGTCTAACTGCTTGAGTAGCCCGATTGAACGGACTTTTATCATATTCACGACCACCAATTAATGCCTTCACATGACCTGTTGAAGGCTCTAATGCAACAAAGCCTGCCTGAATATCTGATGATTTATCGATAGAACTGTTCATTAGTTTTTCTGCTGTTTCCTGCATTGAGATGTCTAGTGTAGTATAAATTTTTAAACCTTGCGTTTGGATAGCCTCTTCATCGATTTGCAGCAATTCAGCGACTGATTCCATAACAGCATCTTGGAAATAAGGGGCAATGCCCTTCTGAGGTTTGCTTTCTTTTTTAGTATAGACAAGCTCTTCACGTAAAGCGGCATCTAATTGGTTTGCCGTAATATAGCCTTCATTTTTCATCGTTTTTAAAATGATTTCCTGTCTAGCCTCGGCTTTTTCCTGATTAACATAAGGTGAATAAGTACCTGGACCTTTTGGAATTCCTACTAATAATGCCGCTTCTGCAAGTGATAAATCCTTTGCGCTTTTGCCAAAGTAATAATTAGCTGCTGCTTCAATACCGTAAACGCCATGACCGTAATATATCGTATTTATATATCCTTCTAATATTTGTTCCTTGCTGTAATTTTGCTCAAGGCGGATCGTATAAAAGGCTTCCTTAGCCTTTCTTTCCCACGTCTTACCATGATGTAAAAAAAGATTTCGTGCATACTGTTGGGTGATCGTACTAGCGCCTTGTACTTTTGCCATCGCTTTTAAGTCAGCTAAAGCCGCGCCGGCAATTCGTTTATAGTCGAAGCCATTATGCTCAAAAAAGCTTTGATCCTCAATCGCAACAGTTGCTTGTAGGACATAATCCGAGATGTCATCTAATGGAACCCAATACCGCTTTTGCCCATTGTGCAGCTCGCCAATTTTTGTCCCATCACTTGCATAAATAATTGTTGATTGTGGCACTGTTAAGGAAGGAGGACCTTGCCATTTAGCATATAAAACAATGCTAAGAATAATCGTAGATAAAAAGACTAAAACTAAAAGGCCGATAAATAAAAGGGCTCGCATTGTTTTTAACGTTATTCGTAAACGTTTAGGTGTGATCACATCCATCGTTTTTCACCTCCAGACTGTATGATTTATCCGCACAAATACACTGTTAGTCATTATAAGTGTTTTTATCAGTTTTTAAACATACGAGGGGAAACTATGTATTTTTTTCTTGCATTTTTGCTAGTTTCATCTATACTTTTTTTAGGTTTTATTGAAGTCTCGCTTTATCAATGAATTCTTACTTTTCGTACAATCGCCGCTTGAAAATACAACGGATTTTTCTATTTTGCTTAGAACAGGCAGGTAGGATTTGAAGGGTTGAAAGGATGATTTAAATAAATGAGTGAATTATGGTATACAGAGAAGCAAACGAAGAATTTTGGCATCACTTTAAAAATAAAACAAACGTTACATACAGAACAAACTGATTTTCAATACTTAGAGATGGTGGAAACAGAAGAGTTCGGTAACATGCTTTTCCTTGATGGAATGGTCATGACATCACAAAAGGATGAATTTGTTTACCATGAAATGGTGGCACATGTACCGTTATTTACACACCCTAACCCAGAAAATATCCTAGTTGTTGGTGGGGGAGACGGCGGAGTTATCCGTGAAGTCTTAAAGCACCCACAAGTGAAAAAGGCGACACTTGTTGACATTGATGGAAAGGTCATTGAGTATTCAAAGAAATTCCTTCCTGAAATTGCAGGGAAATTAGATGATCCACGTGTTGAGGTGAAGGTCGGAGATGGCTTTATGCATATTGCTGAAAGCGAAAATGAGTATGATGTCATTATGGTTGACTCGACTGAACCGGTTGGACCTGCTGTTAACCTTTTTACTAAAGGCTTTTATGCAGGTATTTCAAAGGCTCTTAAAGAGGACGGGATTTTTGTTGCCCAAACAGACAATCCTTGGTTCACGCCTGAGCTTATTTCTACAGTGCAACGTGATGTGAAGGAAATTTTCCCAATAACACGTCTATATACAGCCAATATCCCGACATACCCAAGTGGTTTATGGACATTTACAATCGGCTCAAAGAAATATGACCCACTAGAAGTAAGTGAAGACCGTTTCCACGACATTGAAACGAAATATTATACAAAAGAATTGCATAAGGCATGCTTCGTATTACCGAAATTTGTTAGTGATTTAATTAAATAAATTAAATGAGAGTGAGGGCATTTCTCTCACTTTTTTTAAAGAAAGTCTTTCGCTTTTGCATCAACAGGTTTAACGGTGCTCGAGTTGTTTATGAGATCGGAGGGTAAAACAATGAAATTTGATGAAGCATATTCAGGTAATGTATTTATAAAAAGTCATCCAAGCTATGAAGAAAGTGAAGCGGTTATTTATGGAATGCCGATGGATTGGACGGTCAGCTATCGTCCAGGTTCTCGATTTGGCCCAGCGCGTATTCGGGAGGTTTCCATTGGACTTGAAGAATACAGTGCATATTTAGATCGTGAATTGGAAGAAGTGAAATATTTTGATGCAGGGGATATTCCACTTCCGTTCGGTAACCCACAACGAAGCATCGAGATGATTGAGGAATATATTGACGGACTTTTAGCAGATGGGAAATATCCGTTAGGAATGGGTGGAGAACATCTAGTTTCTTGGCCGGTTATGAAGGCGATGTACAAGAAATATCCAGACTTAGCGATCATTCATATGGATGCCCATACAGATTTGCGTGATCATTATGAAGGGGAGCCATTGTCACATTCTACACCGATTAAAAAAATTGCGGATTTAATTGGTCCAAAAAATGTGTACTCCTTCGGGATTCGCTCCGGAATGAAGGAAGAATTCCAATGGGCGAAGGAAAACGGAATGCACATTTCGAAATTTGATGTGCTTGAGCCACTGAAGGAAGTGCTGCCAACACTTGCAGGTCGACCAGTATATGTCACGATCGATATTGATGTCTTAGACCCTGCTCATGCACCAGGTACAGGAACAGTGGATGCAGGTGGAATTACGTCTAAAGAACTATTAGCATCTATTCATGAAATTGCAAAATCTGATATCCGGGTAGTTGGTTCCGACTTAGTTGAAGTAGCGCCAATCTATGATCATTCAGAGCAAACAGCAAATACAGCAAGCAAAATCATTCGGGAAATGATTTTAGGCTGGGTACAGAAAAAAGGGTAAGTATTTTTAAATAATAGTTAAAAAGCTTCCTATGCAGGATAGAAATACCTGTATTTGGAAGCTTTTTGTTTGTTTTAAGCTTAGTGTTTGATACTCCCACACCTCTTGTTATAGCAAATTAAAAATTTTGGATTGTTTGATTAAGTTCATCAGCTAATGTTGAAAGCTTTAAGGATGATTCTCGAATATCCGTTAATAGATGTGTAAAGCTTTGAATGTCTAAATTATTCCGTTCACTTTGTTTTTTGTTTGAGTTACTAACTGTTAGGATTTCCTCAAAGCTAGTTAGCGTGTCGTTCACATGTTGGTTTGTATGAATTGCCTTTGAATCTACATCGTTTATTTGCTCAACAACACCTTCAATTTGAGTAATGGTTGAACGTACTAAATCTGTAATATTATTTGAAGAATCCTTTGTTTGTTCTGCTAGTTTTCTAACCTCTGCTGCAACAACCGAGAATCCTTTACCTTGCTCACCTGCCCGGGCAGCTTCAATGGCAGCATTTAAGGCTAAAAGATTTGTTTGCTCAGCAATTGATGTAATGACCGCAACAATTTCCCCTATTTCCTTTGACGTAGAGGCTAATGAAGATATGCTGCTTTTTATATGATTTACACTTTCCTTTAATGAGGTCGTTTGGACGATAACAGCGTCTAGCTGTTCCTTTCCTATAAGTGAACGCTCTTCAGTTGAAATTGCGGATTGCAGACCTTCTTCAATGTTTTCTTTAATTTTCTCCGACTTGTTTAAAACATCTTCAACTGTTGCCCCTGTTTCTTCTGACATTGCGGCTAAATCCTCAGTAATATCGCCAATTGTCTTTTTCACATTTTGCTTCGCTTCATCCTCTTTGTCTAAAAGTAGTTGATTTTGCAGCCTTTGCAGGGCAGCTAAACATATTTGTGCTTCAAGACTAAAGATTTTAGAAACGACTCGATAGGCTAAAGTTAAGCTTTCGGGATCCGTTTTATAGGCTTCACCAACAATTTCGATAACAGCTTCCGTTAAAATTTGGTTTGTACATAAATACCATTTCATTTCAACACCAATTGCTAAGTAGTATCTGGCTAAATTATTTCTCTTTTCCATAAAATCGGCACTAATAACTCCAGAAAAGAAGTCAATGATATATTGTTTTGAACCGCTTTTTTCAATTCCTAGTGATTTCATATCAACGATTTTTCTAATTCCATCAAAAGGATGGTTATATAAAGCATCGTATACTTTATCGAACTTTTCTTCGATTATCGGTTTTAATGCCTTTGCCACAGCTAAATCCTGAAGTGTAATGTTGAGAAGTTCTAATTGTTGTTCTAATTCAGAGTGACCATTGCTGTTAATTGAAACATCCTGTTGTTGTTCAGCGAGTTCTACCAGTGATTGGTGTGAGCTTGTCTTTTTGCTAAATAAAGCCATGTTATCCCTCCGTTATTCAATACTCTATACCTTATATCGGTATAATATCTATTTTCTAAATAATTGCAGGACAGAAATTATCAGCTACCTTCCCCTTGCACAGTTGCAAATCGTTCTTTATACTATTAAAGTTAAAGGAGTATGAGAAAAGGGAGTGTCTATATGTCAAAAAGCACACCTATCCAAATCCATGTATTATCGGAAATTCGCAATGAAAAAGACCTTGATAAAGAACAAATCGAGGTTAGGACGAAGGGCGAATTTATTTTAAAAGGAAAGACATCTTATATCCGATATGAAGAGGAACATGAGCTCGGTTCTGTAAAAACGACGGTAAAGATTGCAGAGAATAAGGTTGTAGTGATGCGAACGGGAGCTGTTGTGATGAAGCAGCGTTTTATTAAAGGTATGATGACTGCAACAGAATACACAACACCTTATGGCAGGCTTCAACTTGAAACAAATACCCACTCTTTATCCCACGTAATAGAAAATCGTCAAGGCAAGCTCGTTCTTCATTATGATTTGCAAATAGATGAAAAGGAAAAGCATGTACATACATTAGTGATGACATATAAGGAGGAACAATCATGAATATCGTGGAGCAAGTGAAGGAACGCTTAAAGGATGAGATTAAAGCAGCTGTCATAAAGGCTGGCTTAGCTGAAGAAGCGCAAATCCCGGACGTGTTATTAGAAATTCCAAAAGAAAAAACACATGGTGATTATTCAACAAATATGGCAATGCAGCTTGCAAGAGTGGCGAAAAAGGCACCTCGGATGATTGCAGAAGGCATTGTCGAGCATTTTGATAAAGAAAAGGGATCCATCGATAAAATCGAAATAGCTGGACCAGGTTTTATTAATTTTTATATGAATAATCACTATTTAACAGAGCTAATTCCAGCGATATTAGATGCTGGCGAAAGCTATGGTGAAACAAATATCGGAAACAATGAAAAGGTACAAGTGGAGTTTGTTTCTGCAAACCCTACAGGTGACTTACATCTAGGACATGCACGTGGAGCAGCTGTTGGTGATTCTTTATGTAATGTTTTAGAGAAAGCTGGCTATGATGTTTCTCGTGAGTATTACATTAATGATGCAGGTAATCAAATTAATAATTTAGCACGCTCTGTCGAAGCACGTTATTTGCAAGCGTTAGGAAATGCTGCAGAAATGCCTGAGGATGGTTATCACGGTGAGGATATCATTGAAATCGGTAAAAAATTAGCTGAGGAATTTGGCGATAAATATGCGAACCAATCAAGTGAGGAGCGTTTAAGCTTCTTTAGAGAGTATGGTCTTAAATATGAAATGGGTAAGCTAAAGGCAGATTTAGAGGAATTCCGCGTTTCCTTTGATGTTTGGTATTCTGAAACTTCTTTATATCATAATGGAAAAATTGATGAAGCACTTGCTAAGCTTAAGGAAAAAGGACATATCTATGAAGAGGGTGGAGCAACATGGTTCCGTTCGACAACATTTGGTGATGACAAGGATCGTGTTTTAATTAAAAACGATGGCTCTTACACATATTTAACACCAGATATTGCTTACCATAAAGATAAGCTTGATCGTGGCTTTTCAAAGCTTATTAACGTATGGGGAGCAGATCATCATGGATACATTCCACGTATGAAGGCTGCTATTGAAGCGCTTGGTTACAGCAAGGATACACTTGAAGTTGAAATCATTCAGCTCGTTCATCTTTATAAAAATGGCGAAAAAATGAAAATGAGTAAAAGAACAGGTAAAGCTGTTACAATGAGAGATTTAATTGAAGAAGTAGGTCTTGATGCTGTTCGTTATTTCTTCGCGATGAGAAGTGCGGATACTCATATGGATTTTGATTTAGACTTAGCTGTTTCAACCTCAAATGAAAACCCTGTGTACTATGCGCAATATGCTCATGCA
Organism: Bacillus sp. (in: firmicutes); assembly: GCA_031180805.1. GTDB lineage: Bacteria > Bacillota > Bacilli > Bacillales > Bacillaceae > Metabacillus. The sequence goes on along the minus strand of JAPSLL010000009.1, from coordinate 70,866 downwards.
CGTATTTGCAGCATGCTTCGTCAAGGTGAGGAACAAGGATTATCCTTTGATGGTCAGTTAAAGCTTGATGAAATCTCGTCTGAAAAGGAATATGACCTATTGAAAAAGCTTGGGGAATTCCCACAAGCCGTTGCGGAAGCAGCTCAAAAACGAATTCCACATCGAATTACAAACTATATTTATGATGTCGCATCTGCACTGCATAGCTTTTACAATGCTGAAAAGGTACTTGACCCTGATAACGCAGAAAAAAGCCGTGCAAGATTAGCGCTAATGAAAGCAACCCAAACGACATTGAAAAATGCTTTAACATTAATCGGTGTATCAGCACCTGAAAAGATGTAATAAGAAGAGGCTGTTACAATCGGGGAAAAACCCTGATGTAACAGCCTTTTTTAGTTGCTATTTTTCTTGCGTACTCTTTTTCGTATAAAGATGACAACAAACAGAATAATTAGTAATGCTAATATCGCATAAACGATATTTGAGTAAATATCCATATAGTGTACAATTGTTTCCCAAGAGCCACCAACAGCTGCTCCGATATTGACTAAAATGATATTCCAAATTAATGTTCCGAGTGTTGTGAATAACAGAAATACTCCAAAATTCATATGGGACATCCCTGCAGGTAAGGAGATTAAGCTTCGGATTAAAGGGACAAGCCGGCAAAAGAAGATTGTCCATACACCATATTTCTCAAACCATCCATTTGCTTTATGAATGTCATCTGTTGTTAGCCGTAAAATATGTCCCCAGCGTTTGACAATTTTTTCGATCTTTTGTATATCAATAATCAAGCCGATGCCATAAAGAATAACTGCTCCAAGCACAGAACCTAACGTAGAGTATATGACAACGCCTGTTACGGTTAAATTTGTTGTCGTCGTTAAATATCCGCCAAAGGTTAAAATGACCTCTGATGGTATTGGGGGAAATACGTTTTCTAATGCGATCAAAAGAACAATACCAAAGTATCCGAACTTTTCCGTTATCTCTGTTATCCAAGCTTCCAAAATAACTTCACTCCAATTTTTAATTTTTAGGTATGTTAAAACGTGCTGTAAATTTTTGTTCCTTTGATGATTGTTGAAAAAGGCATAAGACTTCTGCAAAGAAAAGTGAATGCCTATAGCAAAAATCTACAATCAAGTTTAGCAGAGCCAACTTTTTATGAAAACAACTTATTCACCTTTTGATAAAGAACAGAGTCGAGAATTTTATAGACAAAAAATAAACCAACAAGGCCGATGCAATAGGCAAACAATGTCACTTCAATCATTAAGGTAATGAGGGTGTTTTCGTTCATTGCTGCTGTAACTACCCAAATGATAAAACCGACAATACCGGTTATAACGGCCAAGCCTAATAAATAATAATGGGCATGAAGATTGAAAAACGATGTATTTTTCGACAATGATAAAAATTCCTTCACCTTAAATTGATTAATCGCTTCGTATGTTGCCTCTTGTTTAGCCATACCTTGCTGTATTAAATCCTGAACATAGTCTTCTAAATAGGTCAGTAATTCTAATTTTTCGTCCGCACTCATGGCCAACTGGTTTACATATGCATGAATATCATTTTGCTTTTGATACATAGCATTTAAATTGATATGGCTTATATAATTTAAAGCTCCCCAGATAACAGCAAGTCCAAATGAGAACCAATAACAGAGAAATAACCAAAACGGATCAGTTGTATACATTCGGTCAACATAAAAAAAGCTACCGAAACATAGTGAAGATAATATGATTAGCCAAGGATATTTTATCTCAGATAACATTAATGCTTTCTTTAAAAAATGACTCATGAAATCCTCCTCCCTTAGATAAATCGTTTTACCATTTCGGTTATCATTTTCCAATCGTGAACATATGTCTCAAATAGCTCTATGCCTTCCTCTGTAATGGCATAATATTTGCGTCTGCCTCCATGGCTTTCTGTGCCCCAGTAGGAGGATATCGCCCCGTGTTTCTCTAACCTCTTTAATGATAAATACAGAGTTGCCTCCTGAATTTCGAATGTACCTCCAGTTTTCTCTTTAATTGTTCTGGAGATTTCGTAGCCGTAATTATCTTTTTCTTTTAAGACTGACAGAATAAGTAGATCGATATTTCCTTTAAGCATTTCCTTATTCAAAAAGATGCCCCCCAACGATCCAATTACTTAATAATATTAAGTACATAGCTATAGTATAACAGATTACTTAAAATAACAAGGTAATCTTGTAGTTTTTTCCAAAAGAGGAAAAAAGGACCTACCTTAAAAAAAAGGAGCAGGTCCTACAAACACAATATAAAGAAGGGACTCATTGCTAGCAGATGAAGTGTAGGCTTAATAATTTTGAGCTAATGTTTCATTTGCCTGAGATTGGGCCTTTTTCACTTCTCTAATAAAAGAGTCACGTTCATCCACAGCTAAAAGAACGGTGGAAATCTCTCTATTTCTTCCAAGAAGACCCTTTTGTGTTAAAGGTGTATTTAGATGGATTTCAATATTAGGATCTTCGAGCTCTATTAGCATCATCTTTAGTATAGACTTATCATTCTTTGTTTCTTCTAAACTAATTTGTGCATTTTGAATTGTCTTAATAGATGAAAGCTCTATATCTTCACTCATTTTTAAGCCGAGATGAAGATGAAGTTTTTTCCCGTTAATTGTTATTGGCTTTAACTTGACTGCTTTGTAGTCACTAATTAAGAAAAGGATACATATAACGACAACGATTGTATGGATCCAAGAAATAAGCGGGCTCCAACGATGAAGCAGGAAGAAAAAGCCTACACATTCAAGTACTGATGAAAATAGAATGGCTCCGAGGAAAATTTTATAGCTTGTGTTTTTATGGTAGGTAAAAGCATTATTCGACTCTTGAGGCTTCCAGCTTACAAAGAGGTAATAAATCATCACCATAACCTTAGATAGGAAGGATGCCATTAAATAATATAAAGAACGCTCTTTTTAATTTTATCTTCAATATGCATTTCGTTATGCAATGTAGAATAGTAGTGAAAAAGCCTTAATCCTCTATAAACAATGATTGTGATAGGGACTAAGAGTAGACAAATTATCATTTTCATCGATTATACCTTATTCTCTTGAACTTCTAAGTTACTGACCTTTGCAACAAAGTCAATTAAGAAATGGAAGATCATGAGCGGAAATAGGCTTCCTAAAATGAGATAAAGCATACTGAAGCATATCCCAATTAAAGAGGTTCGAATAAAACCACTAAGGCCTTGATAGGTGTGAGCTAAGCCAAAAATAATTCCAGCGATAATACAATTGAGCCACACTGATACATCTGGTAACAAAGTCATTAAAACAAAGAGAAGGAACCCTCTATAAATGATTTCCTCTGTGACACCTGCTGTTAACGAAACATAGCTCCATAGCTTTTTCTCTTGATGTGACTTAGGGAGTAGCTCCTGGTACGGTATTTTCTCTAGCTCATTCGTAACCTTGTCTCTAAACGCTTGACTTGTTTTCATTGCGACAAAATGGTAGACGATGGCTAAAATGTAGCAAGCAAATAAAGCTAGTAAGATATATGAAACCCAATTACCGAACGTAGATGTGTTAAGGGATGGCCAAGAAAACCCAAGTGATGAAAATGTAATTGGAGAAACCATTGTAACAATAACAATTATAAGTGTGGGGATCCACAATGCTAGCATCGTTTCCTTATAATAGGCTATTCTCCGAGTTTTGCTTTCAGGAGCATGATGCATATCCTTCTTAAATCGTTGGTGCGATATATATCCCCAAATAGGCTCATAGGTTAGTAGATAGCACAAAAATAGTGCGTAAAAAATAGTCAATGCCATAAGATTTCCTCCTAACCCTCTATAACGGATGAGGTAACAATAGTATGTAGCGTTTTCAATATTCTGTGATACTCGACAATATCCTCAGTAGGTAACTTCATAAAGTACATTTCAAACACTTTTTTATGGACATGTTCCATTTCGGAGAAGAAATTCTCACCCTTTTCTGCAAGAACAACAAAGGTTTCCCGTCGATTATCAACATTGATTTCTCGTTTTACATAGTTACTTGTCTCTAATTTTTTTACAAATTGACTTGCTGCACTTGGTGTAGCCTCGATAGCTGCAGCAATCTCTCCCATTGTTGGCTTCCCTTTTTGCTTAACAAGGCTAACAATGATCGACTGTTTAGAAGATAATTCATGCTTTTCTAATATTTTTTGGTATTCTTTAATGAAAACAAGCTTAATATCCTGTGAAAATTGCTCCGCTTCAAACAGTAAAGCCATTGAATCCATATGGAACCTCCTTTATTTAAGTTTAATTAAATGTTAAGTTTACTTAAATAAAAAGTACCATAAAAATACATTGGAAACAATTAGTTCCAATGTACTTTTTTTATATTTTGTTGTTATTTCACAAAATTGCCATACTGATTATTACATTTCAATTGTTGCTTCACCAATCCGCTTAATACCTCTTATTCTAGAAATGTCCTCACATAGCTTAAGAGCAGCAAAGTCCTTACGTTTTGCCTCAACCATAACGTCGATGTCTACATCAAATTTCTTAAGGTGGTTTATAAGGGGGAGCAAAAATTCTAAATCAACATAATCAGCGTGGCTGCGAAATTCTTTTTCGGATTTAGGGGAGGAGACATGAATCTTTGGTTTCAGCCCAATTGTCTCCCATGTTTGAAAAATTTTCGGTAGTAAATTTTCTAATTTTTCATCGCTTTCGTTGTTTGCCATGTAATGATGGTAATCAAACATGAGCGGGATGTTCTCCTTTTCACATATTGTTAATGTTTCCGTTGTTGTATATGTCTTATCATCATTTTCTAGTGTCATTCTTCGCTTTATATGAAGAGGTAATAATCTTAAGTTCATGTGGAATCGTTCCATTGCCGCTTGTTTATTTCCATATGCCCCACCAACGTGAATGTTTATAATTGCCTCATTAGAAAGACCCATTGCTTCTAAAACATCATAGTGATATGTCATATCTAAGACTGCATTTTCCGTAATTTGCGGCTTATCACTTGTAAACAGAGTAAACTGATTTGGATGGAAGCTTGTACGGATTTGATGTTTTTTCACAAGTGTACCGATCTCTGAAAAGAGGTGTTGAAATGGGGCTTTATAATCCCATCGTACCTCGGGATGTGTTGCTAATGGAACCATTGATGATGAAAATCGATAGAGAAAGATTTCATGAGCGATATTATAATGGATCATCCTAAGAGTATGCTTGAGATTTTGCTCTGTTACATAATGAAGCTGAGCGATTCTTTCATCCTCAGTAAGCTTCTTCCACCTTGTAAAGGTTAATGCTTTAGCGGGTGAACAATCCCAAAGAGAAAGAGCATGTGATACATATCCAAATCGAATAATCATCCAATTCCTCCATAAACCTTATAAAAAATGGGAAAGACATGTTGCGATTCCTTCAATAATCCTTTGCTGAATCGGACGTTTCTGATAATCCTCATAGGTTAACTGTTCAGAATGAGTAAGATCTTCATCAATATATTCTTTGAATTCATGAATAAACGTTTTGTCGTAAATTAAACAGTTCATTTCATCATTTAAATATTGGCTTCGCTTATCAAAGTTAGCCGTTCCGATATCACATAGCCTGTCATCTATAACAATTCCTTTAGCGTGATAAAAGCCTTGATAAAAACGATAAACTTCACAGCCAGCAGGTAGAAGCTTGCCGAGGTAAGGAAAGGATGCCTCTTTTACAAGTGGGTGATCAGATTTCATCGGCACCATCAATCTAACTCTAACACCTCGTTTTAATGCAAGAAGCAGCTCTTTAAGCACCTGTTCTCCAGGAATAAAATAAGGTGAGCAAATAAAAATTTCCTCCTTAGCCATCTGAATAAATTCAATGACATGCTTCTTTAAATGCTCACCATATGTCGCGATAAATCGTTGCTCACTTCCACCAGCTGGCTGAACAGGATAATAGCGTGGATTTTCTACATCGTTTTCCCCGGTTGAGTCAAACCAATCTTTTAAAAATTGCTTTTGAAGATCATTAACACCTTCACCAGTTACTTTTAGATGATAATCGCGCCATAAACCAAACTTTAAATCATGTCCAAGGTATTCTTTTCCGACATTGAACCCACCTAAATAGGCTGTTTTGCTATCAATGACAGTGATTTTCCGATGGTTTCTTGCCTGGCTTGAATAAAATAGAAAAGGAAGCCTTGGTTTATGCGTATATGCATAAAGAACACCCTTTTCCTTTAATCCTTTAATGGTCTGTTTTTTTAGACGCTTGCTGCCGATGTAATCGAGCAATAGTCGGACTTCTACTCCTTGTTGAGCCTTTTCTCCAAGTAAAGCTAGGAAGTCTTCACTTATTTTGTCATTTCGGACAATATAAAAAAGAACATGTACACTTTTCGTACTTTTACGGATGCAATCCATCAAGTCTTGAAATAAGTGATTTCCATCAACGATTAGCTCAAAATCACTCTTTCTTAACGGAAATACCTCATATTTAGATTTTGCAAGATGATTTTTTCTTCCAAAGTGATAATCTATTCGAAGCCAACATACAATTGCCACTATAATAAAGCCGATCAAAAGGAACTGAGTCAATGTCATTCCTCCTAGTAGCATATTTTTTATAGTATTTACACGACTTTTTATTTTATGTGGGAACAAGGAAATAAATATTGACTGAATGCTCATTCATTATTTATCATAAACGTATAGATATCATTCATAAGATGTAAGTAGGAACAAATCATTGTGGATGTTATGAGAATTGTGAAAAAGCTAGACAACAGCATTAAGGGGAATAAGACCTTTGTTTGACAACATGTAATCGGGAAAAGGGGGAGAAGAAATGACTTGGCTACTTGTGGCAAATTTTGTGGCGTTTATTATTGTAACCGCTTACGCAATTCATTTGTTTGTTTACTTAATAAAAACGAGGCTCGCTTATATTCGACTTGGAAAAAAGGTTGAATTTGAGCATCGAATGAAAGAGCGATTCCATAACATTTGGATTAATGTCTTTGGTCAAAAGAAGCTTTTAAAGGATAAAAAAAGCGGAATTATTCATGTCATGTTTTTTTATGGATTTATTCTCGTTCAATTTGGAGCGATTGATTTTATTATCAAGGGACTTATTCCAGGAGGACATCTACCGTTAGGACCGCTATATCCGGCTTTTACATTTTTTCAGGAAATTGTCACGTTTATGATTTTAGTTGCCGTTGCTTGGGCATTCCATCGTCGCTATATAGAAAAGCTTGTCCGACTAAAGCGGGGATTTAAATCTGGATTAGTCCTATTGTTTATCGGGGGATTAATGCTATCTGTCCTTTTAGGGAATGGAATGGCACTTATTTGGCACGAGGAAGGACTGACGTGGTCTGAGCCGATTGCCTCATGTTTTGCGGCAATTTTAAGCTTTGTCGGTGAAACTGGCGCCGCTGTCCTATTCTATTTTGCATGGTGGATACACTTACTCTTCTTATTATCATTTTTAGTTTATGTACCTCAATCTAAACATGCTCATTTAATCGCTGGACCTGCAAATGTGTTTTTTAATCGACTAACAAATCCGGGAAAGCTTGAAAAAATTGATTTTGAAGATGAATCACAAGAAACATTTGGTGTTGGGAATATTCAAGATTTTACCCAAAAGCAATTAATTGACCTATATGCATGTGTGGAATGTGGACGATGCACAAGTATGTGCCCAGCAACAGGAACAGGGAAGCTTCTCTCACCAATGGATCTGATTATCAAGCTACGTGACCATTTAACACTAACAGGTGCTGCAGTTACTCAAAGGCAGCCATGGGTTCCTGCTGCAGCCTTTAGTAAGACGAAGGGAAACCAAATTGCGCTGATGGCAGCAGGTGCTAGTGCAAACGAGTCTGCTGCAACTGCATTTGAATACAATCCATCGTTAATTGGAGATGTCATTACCGAAGAAGAAATTTGGGCGTGTACAACATGCCGCAATTGTGAAGACCAATGTCCAGTTATGAATGAGCATGTCGATAAGATTATTGATTTGCGCCGTTACCTTGTCTTAACAGAGGGGAAATTAGATGCCGATGCACAGCGGGCGATGACAAATATCGAGAGACAAGGAAATCCATGGGGATTAAATCGAAAAGAAAAGGAGTCATGGCGGGAACTTAATGAGGAAATTTCCATCCCTACAGTAAAGGAAATGAAAAAAGCCGGTGAAGAGTTTGAATATTTATTTTGGGTCGGCTCAATGGGCTCATTTGACAACCGTAGTCAAAAAATCGCTCTCTCCTTTGCTAGACTTTTAAATAAGGCAGGGGTGAAGTTTGCGATTCTTGGAAATCGAGAGAAAAACTCAGGCGACACTCCACGTCGACTTGGGAATGAATTTTTGTTCCAGGATTTTGCAACAAAGAATATCGAGGAATTTACCAAGCATGATGTGAAAAAAATCGTTACGATTGATCCTCATGCCTATAACACATTTAAAAATGAATACCCGGACTTTGGACTTGAAGCAGAGGTGTATCACCATACAGAACTGCTAGCTAAATTAGTTGAAGAAGGCAGGTTAAAACCAATTTATGCAGTAAATGAGACGATTACCTTTCATGATTCCTGCTATCTTGGGCGCTACAACGATGTTTACGATGCCCCACGCCTGATTATTAAAGCAATTCCCGGAGTCACTCTAGTGGAAATGAAACGAAACCGTGAAACAGGAATGTGCTGTGGTGCAGGTGGCGGATTAATGTGGATGGAAGAGGATACAGGTAGCCGCATTAATGTAGCAAGAACAGAACAAGCTCTTGCTGTAAAACCGACGATTATTAGCTCGGGCTGTCCGTATTGTTTAACAATGCTAAGCGATGGCACGAAAGCTAAGGAGGTTGAGGCAACAGTAAGCACATATGATGTCGCAGAACTATTAGAAAAATCGATATTTGGTAGCTGATAAAGGGGAGATAAGGATGACAACGACAGTGATTTTAAGTGGGGCACGGACACCATTTGGTAAATTCGGTGGGGCATTGGCGTCCTTTACCGCGATTGAACTTGGTGGTATCGCTATTAAGGAAGCTGTAAAAAGAGCAAATATTATTGGAAATGAAGTTCAAGAGGTGTTATTTGGTCACGTGCTCCAAGGTGGGCAAGGACAGATTCCGTCGCGCCAGGCTGCACGGGCGGCGGGTCTTGCTTGGGATGTGAAAACAGAAACAATTAATAAAGTTTGTGCATCTGGATTAAGAGCTGTCACCTTAGCGGATCAAATCATTCGTGCTGGAGATGAAGAGGTAATTGTAGCTGGTGGGATGGAATCAATGAGTAATGCACCTTATCTCTTACCTAAAGCACGCTTCGGAATCAAAATGGGTGATACCCCTGTAAAGGATTTAATGATCCATGATGGCTTAACCTGCAGCTTTACAGGAGTCCATATGGGTACTTACGGTAATCGGACAGCAAAAAAATTAAACATAACGCGAGAGCAACAGGATGAATGGGCATTACAAAGTCATCAGCGCGCCGTTTCTGCACAGAACGCTGGGCGATTTGCTGAGGAAATCATCCCAATAACGGTATCGCAAAGAAGAGGGGAACCAATTGTTGTGGAAAAGGATGAAGCACCGAGAAGGGATACATCAATTGAACAGCTTGCGAAACTAACTCCTGTTTTTGATTATGACGGAACAATAACTGCAGGAAATGCCCCAGGTATTAACGATGGGGCAGCAGCTTTAGTCCTAATGAATGAAGAGCGGGCTATTCGAGAAAACCGTAAGCCGCTTGCAAAAATTCTTGCTCATACAGCTATAGCCGTTGAAGCGGAGAATTTCCCAAAAACACCGGGAATCGTCATAAAAGATCTTCTTAAAAAGACTGGTAAAACAATCGATGACATCGACTTGTTTGAAATAAATGAAGCGTTCGCCTCTGTTGCATTAGCAGCAAACCAAATCGCCAATCTTGACCCGAATAAAGTCAATGTCAATGGAGGTGCGATTGCGTTAGGGCATCCGATCGGTGCAAGTGGTGCGAGAATTATCCTTACCCTTATGTATGAGTTAAAGCGAAGAGGCGGAGGTATAGGGATTGCAGCTATATGCAGCGGTGGGGGCCAAGGTGATGCGATTATGCTTGAAGTGTAACTGGGAGGAGGATGAATGATGAGGAGCTTAAAGATCATGGTTGTTGGTGCTGGGCAAATGGGTAGAGGAATTGCCCACGTATGTGCAATGGCAGGATTTCCTGTCATTCTTCATGATTTGGAGCAAGCTGTTGTTTCAACAGGGAAAAAGTTGATTCAGGATCAGCTTGGAAAGCAAGTTGAAAAGGGAAAGCTTGCTAAACAAGAAATGATGGAAATTTGCAAAAGAATCACAACAACTACGAAGCTTGAGCATATTCAAACAGTCGATTTCGTCATTGAAGCTGTAGTTGAAAAAATCAAGGTAAAAAAAGACGTATTTCATCAGCTTGATAAATTAGCTCCCCCCCATACGATTCTTGCGACAAACACATCATCATGCTCGATAACTGAAATTGCTGCGGTAACAAATCGCCCCGAAAACGTAATAGGCATGCATTTTATGAACCCTGTACCTGTTATGAGGCTTGTTGAAATTATTCGCGGCTTAGCGACTAGTGATAATGTCTTTGAGCAAACAAAAAGTCTTGCTGAAGCTCTAAACAAAACACCGATCGAGGTCAATGATTATCCTGGCTTTGCCTCTAATCGTATTTTAATGCCGATGATAAATGAAGCGATTTACACTGTCTATGAAGGTGTTGCGACAAAGGAGGCGGTTGATGAGGTAATGAAGCTTGGAATGAATCACCCAATGGGACCACTTAGACTGGCAGATTTTATCGGTCTTGATACATGCTTATATATTATGGAAACTCTCCACAATGGACATGGTGATGATAAATATCGTCCTTGTCCATTGCTGAAAAACTATGTAAAAGCCGGGTGGCTAGGGAAAAAGGTAGGCAGAGGCTTTTATCAATATGAATAACTATCAATCAGGTTGTTCCCAGATTAACATCATCGGGTTGCTCTTATTTTTACGTTGCTAAAGAAAGCTACTATGCTTTTCTAAAAAGGAGTGACATCAAGTGAATTTTAAGCTAACAGAGGAACAAAAGGCTATGCAGAAAATGGTTCGTGACTTTGCTGAAAATGAGGTAGAGCCCTTTGTGGAAAAAATGGAAAACGGTGAATTCCCAAGATCCCTTCTACAAAAAATGGGAGATCTTGGCTTGATGGGGATACCAATCCCAACATGTTTTGGTGGGGCGGGAAAGGATTTTATATCCTATATTATTGCCATTCATGAGATTTCTAAAATTAGTGCAGCACTTGGCGTCATTTTATCTGTTCATACGTCTGTTGGTACGCTTCCGATATTCATGTTCGGAACAGAGCAGCAAAAGGAAAAGTTTCTAAAAAAATTAGCGACAGGTAAAAGCTTAGCAGCCTTTTGTTTAACTGAGGCAAATGCTGGCTCAGATGTGGCTAAAATGGCGACTCGTGCGATACGTAAAGAAACATGCTATGAAATAACCGGTGCAAAGCAGTTTATAACAAATGGAGGGGAAGCAGATACGTATATTGTCTTTGCAAAAACAAATCAGGCTAAAGGTAACAGGGGAATATCAGCTTTTATCGTAGATAAGGAAACAGATGGCTTTAGCATTGGACATGATGAACAGAAGATGGGGTTACACGGTTCAAGAACTGTACAGCTTCTCTTCGATGAGGCAAAGGTACCGCTAGAAAACCTCCTAGGAAAAGAAGGAGAGGGTTTTAAAATGGCGATGTCAGTACTTGATGGTGGACGAATCGGCATTGCCGCTCAAGCGCTTGGCATTGCGGAAGCTGCTTTACATGTCGCAACAAACTTTTTAAAAAAACGAAGCATTGAATCGCAACGTCCGATTGAACAAGGCTTGGCGTTTAAGCTTGCAGATATGGCGACAAAGGTGAAAGCGGCAGAGCTACTAGTCTATCAAGCTGCATATTTAAAGGGAAACGGCCTTTCTTGCGGAAAACAAGCAGCAATTGCGAAGCTATTCACCTCAAAAACAGCGATGGAAAATACAACTGAAGCCGTACAGCTTCTCGGTGAAGAAGGATATACAGATAAGTTTCCTGCTGAACGATATTTTCGTGATGCAAAGGTTTGTGAAATCTATGAAGGAACGAGTGAAATTCAACGAATTGTAATTAGTAAGCAGCTACTAAAAAGTTAGGGGGATTGGTGATGCAGTTTATGCTTTCGGAAGAACATGAAATGCTTCGAAAAACAGTAAGGGATTTTGCTAAAAAGGAAGTGGAACCAACTGCAGCAGAACGTGATGAGCAGGAGCTTTTTTACCGAGATATCTTTACGAAGATGGCGGAGCTTGGACTAACAGGTATCCCATGGCCTGAGCAATACGGTGGAATTGGCAGTGACTATTTAGCTTATTGTATTGCAGTCGAAGAATTATCAAGAGTTTGTGCTTCAACAGGTGTAACGTTATCAGCTCATACATCCTTAGCCTGCTGGCCCCTCTATAAGTTCGGAACAGAGGCACAGAAGCAAATGTATTTAAAGCCTCTTGCATTAGGTGAAAAAATCGGAGCTTATGGTTTAACAGAGCCCGGATCTGGATCAGATGCAGGGAGTATGAAAACAAATGCGAGATTAGTTGGGGATCATTATGTATTAAACGGCTCAAAAATTTTTATTACAAACGGGGGCATTGCTGATATTTATATCGTGTTTGCTGTAACGGACACAACGAGTAAAGGCAAAAAAACAACTGCCTTTATTATAGAAAAGGATTTTGCGGGCTTTTCGATCGGGAAAAAAGAACGTAAATTAGGAATCCGTTCATCACCAACGACTGAGATTATTTTTGAAGATTGCAAAGTACCAAAGGAGAACGTACTTGGTCAGCCTGGTGAAGGCTTTAAAATTGCGATGATGACATTAGATGGAGGGAGAAATGGTATAGCTGCCCAAGCAGTTGGAATTGCCCAAGGTGCATTGGATGCTGCAATCGACTATGCAAAAACACGTGAGCAGTTTGGAAAACCGATAGCTGCTCAGCAAGGGATTAGCTTTAAATTAGCTGATATGGCAACAAGCATTGAGGCTGCCAGGCTTTTAACCTATCAAGCTGCTTGGCGGGAATCAGAAGGACTATCCTATGGGATGGAGTCGGCTATGTCAAAGCTTTTTGCTGGTGATACGGCGATGAAGGTTACAACAGAGGCTGTACAAATATTTGGCGGCTATGGGTACACGAAGGACTATCCAGTAGAAAGATATATGCGGGATGCAAAAATTACGCAAATTTATGAGGGCACCCAAGAAATCCAACGTCTTGTTATTTCAAGAATGCTAACAAAATAGTTAGGCTTCTATTTTAAGCAAATTCATTTTTTCGACTAAAGGGAGGTATAAATGAAAAAACGTCAGGTCCAAGCATATGTAAAAGATGAACAGTTAATAGAAAAACGACGGGATCAAATGATCAAAGGGGCTGTATCTCTATTTAAAGAAAAGGGCTTCCATCGAACAACGACAAGAGAAATCGCCCGTGAGGCAGGCTTTAGCATTGGAACATTGTATGAGTACATTCGCCAAAAGGAAGATGTTCTTTATTTAGTATGTGATACGATTTATGACCAAGTGTATTCAAGATTAAAAGAAGATATCGATACGAAGGAGGGGACGGTTGAAAGCCTGATAAAAGCCATTAAAACATATTTTTATGTTGTCCATGACATGCAGGATGAAGTACTTGTCATGTATCAGGAGGCAAAATCATTATCAAAGGATGCCCTTCCATATGTGTTGAAAAAAGAACTTGAAATGACAAACTTATTCAAACAGATGATTAAAACTTGTGTTAATACAGGTGAGCTCAAGCTAACCGAGCAGCAGTGTGAGCTTCTTGCCAATAACATTGTAGTTCAAGGTGAGATGTGGGCATTCAGAAGATGGACATTGCAAAAGCATTATACGTTAGAACAATACATTGAATTCCAAACTGATTTTATCACTCACGGAATGGTAAAGCTGAACTGATGTCATATTTATGCGCATAGAAAAGATTGAATCAATTTGAGAAAAAAGTACATGCGTTTTAAAAATAAAGGTAGCGGGAAAAATGCAAAGGAATCAAAACGTTCCATTTCCTTCTAATTGATAGAAATTGAACGACCCTTCTAGAGCAGAATTTCCCGTTTTTTACTGGAATTTTACGGTCCCCTTAGATTTTGCATATTTTTACGTGATTATTGTGGCATAAACTGCTAGAATTTGTTTATAATGAATGGTATGATTTGCAGACTTACCTAGTACATAATGGAATAGAAGGCCAAGCTAAACATCGTATTTAAGTTCACATAAGTAAAAATTCGATGTTTGTTTCATGCATTCATTCTATGAGAAGCAATGAAATAAATGCTTCTATTTTGACATAGCAATGAGTACAAGGAGCTTTTCTATCTAATGAGATTTTCAATAAGCGTGGGCTTTAACCCTCGCTAAGATTAGTGAAACTTATCCGACTGTACGATAAAGCAATATTCTATAAAGGTAAGATAATTGCTAGTTACATCGGATAAATAGATGAGATACCTAGAAAGGGAGTGCCGTACTTGAGTCTTAAGGAATTAACAGAAGAGCAAATTAAAGAAATGGCAATGGTTGAAGTTGCCTATGAACTGTTTAAAGAAAACAGAAAACCTTATATTTTTAGCGAATTAGTAGAAGAGGTTGCAGCCCTTCTTGGTTTAACTAAAGAACAGGTTGAAGACCGTATTGCACAATTTTATACAGATATAAATATTGATGGTCGCTTCATTTGTGTAGGAGAAAACATGTGGGGCCTACGCACATGGTACCCATATGAACAAATAGAAGAAGAAATTGTTCCAACAACAACGAAGCCGAAGAAGAAAAAAGCGAAAAAAGCTCTTGTTGATGATTTGGATGAAGACTTCGATGACATTGAAGACGATTTAGACTTTGATGATTTAGACGACTTTGACGATACAGATGATGAAGAAGATGATGAAGACTTCGATGATTTAGATGATGTCGATTTAGATGACGACGATGATCTTATCGACGATGATGATGAGTTTGATTTAGATGAAGAAGATGATGAAGAATTTGATGATGATGAGGAAGAAAATTAATATGAATCATCTTGACTTTCCTTATCTAACTAGGTAGAATCTATTTTGGGCTCTTAAAAAAGCAATCGTTGTATACATTATACATTTAACGCTCCCTTTCAACTTGTTTGGAAGGGGGCTTTCTATTTTTAACGGGTAATAAAGTATATTATTTTATCCTTAGATTTGGGTGTAGGATCTGCGTCTAGCTCCTTTTAGGTCACAAGCAAAAGGGATTTGATGTCCGTCCTTGCGTTTTGTTTGCCTTAAGCTGTTCAAGGCGTTTGGATTTTTCTTATCTAAGTTGATTTTTTTAAGGAAGTTGAAGGCTCTTTAAGTAAAGTTCCCAAATGACGATGGTGTGAGTATGCCAAAGTGCATTTAGTACAAAATAAACATATAAAGCTTCTTTAGGGGGATAACTATGACAAAGTATATTTTTGTAACAGGTGGCGTTGTATCATCTCTAGGAAAAGGGATTACAGCCGCATCACTAGGAAGATTATTAAAAAATCGTGGCATGAGTGTAACGATCCAAAAATTCGATCCTTATATCAATGTGGACCCTGGAACGATGAGTCCATACCAGCACGGGGAGGTTTTTGTTACTGGCGATGGAGCTGAAACAGATCTTGATTTAGGTCATTATGAGCGTTTCATTGATATCAATCTAACAAAATTCAATAATGTCACTACAGGGAAAATCTATTCTACGGTTTTAAAGAAAGAGCGCCGTGGGGATTATTTAGGTGGAACAGTACAGGTTATTCCACATATTACAAATGAAATTAAAGAACGTGTTTTCCGCGCAGGAAAAGAAACAGGTGCTGATGTCGTTATTACTGAAATTGGTGGAACAGTTGGGGATATCGAATCATTGCCATTCCTAGAAGCAATTCGCCAAATAAAAAGTGATATCGGTCGCGATAATGTCATGTATATTCACTGTACACTTGTTCCTTATATTAAAGCTGCTGGTGAAATGAAAACAAAACCAACACAGCATAGTGTAAAAGAGCTTCGTAGCTTAGGAATTCAACCGAACGTAATCGTTGTTCGTACAGAAAAACCGATTTCTCAAGATATGAAGGATAAGATTGCTTTATTCTGTGATATCGATAAAGAATCAGTTATTGAATGTCGTGATGCGGAAACATTGTATTCTATCCCATTAGATTTACAAGAACAAAACTTAGACACAATTGTTTGCAAGCATTTAAAGCTTGATTGTAAAGAAGCGGATATGACGGAATGGAAACAGCTAGTTGATAAAGTAACAAATTTATCAAAAACAACAAAAATCGGCCTTGTTGGAAAATATGTTCAATTACAAGACGCCTATATTTCAGTTGTTGAAGCATTGCGTCATGCTGGCTATGAATATGATTCAGATATTGAAATCAAATGGATCAATGCTGAAACGCTAACAGAGGAAAACATCGAAGAGCAGCTTTCTGATGTTGATGGAATTTTAGTTCCTGGTGGCTTTGGTGATCGTGGTGTTGAAGGGAAAATTCTTGCAACTACGTATGCTCGTGTGAACAAAGTTCCATTCTTAGGAATCTGCTTAGGTATGCAAGTTGCTTCAATTGAATTTGCTCGTAATGTTTTAGGATTAAAAGGAGCAAACTCATCTGAAATTGATCCGTCAACTCCATACCCAGTAATTGATCTATTACCTGAACAAAAAGATATTGAAGACCTCGGAGGAACCTTACGTTTAGGATTATCTCCAAGTAAGTTAAAATCTGGCTCACTTGCGTTTGAAGCGTATAAAGAAGAGGTCGTATATGAGCGCCATCGTCATCGTTATGAATTTAACAATGAGTACCGTCAAGCGATGGAAGATGCAGGATTTGTCTTCTCTGGTACTACACCAGATGGACGGTTAGTTGAAATTGTTGAAGTGAAGGATCATCCATGGTTTGTCGCATCACAATTCCATCCAGAATTTACATCAAGACCAACAAGACCACAACCGTTATTCCGTGACTTCGTTCACGCTTCACTAACTAGCAAAAACTAATAGGAGAAAGCTAATGTATCTTGGACAAGCCTTTTCAATAGGCATTGAGATATGTTAGCTTTTTTTCGTTAGGCTAGCGGATGCTAATTGTAACGAATATTGGGGTCAATGCAGACAGGCTTCTCAGACGTCCGGAAATAGATAATACTGAAAATATCCTAAAGTAAAATAAAAGCAACTAGCATTGGCTAATTGCTTACAACTCTTCATCATATTCACTTAATATTTCCTGAATAGTAAAATGAATCGCATAATACACATATAACGATGTCATAAGAGCTGGAAATCCGTAGCGATTCCCGTCGTCTCCAGGAATAAGCGGCTGCCGTAGCTTGGAATCGATATGAAAATCAGTTATCGATTCGAGTCCCTTTGGTGCATCTTTGGCAATGGCAGAAACACCGACTGTCTGAATTCCCTTTTCTGCTAGGGATTCAGCGATTTGAATGGCTTCTTCATCTGTTGAAAAATGTGTAAATAACAGAACTCTATCAGCAGATGAAACCTCAGTAATTTGCCCGTCATGATTAAGCAAGGGTTTTGCTCTTTGTAACGGCTCATTACTTGAAATAGCCTCTAAGACGATACCATGAAGCTCTTTATGGCCATATAAATAAAGATTTCCTTCCCCGACTAGCGCCTGGGCAAGAAGTCTTGAGCTGTCCTCAATATCCAATGTTTCCTGATCAACGATCCGGTTAAAATGCCCAGTTAATTGTGTAGTAAAAATTTTCATCATTGTATATAGGTTCTCCTTTTAAACGGCAATTGGCAATAAATGCTGTCAACTCTTCGTTTTTCTTATTATCCTTGTATAGCTATTATAACGAAACAAGCCGGCAGGGAAAAGGAACAGGTATGATATGTGTAAATATTGCTATCATCCTTTATAAAACGATGGTATGGTTATAAGAGGAAATTGACAAACAAATGAAAAAATTGTCGATAAACAAGTTGATATTCAAGCAGGAGTTAGCATTAAAAGAAAGAATTATGTAAGTTGTGAAAAAATCCTTATGAAGGTGCTCCTTCAATTAAAAGCTTACTTCCATAATTAGAAAATTCCTTTCATCATTATATTTAATTCTAAGCCATATCCAGTATGAATTACTGGATTTTATGTGTGTATGATAAGTAGCACAAGGCGATAGTAAAGACTTTTATTTAGGTGAAATCACTGGATGTGGATTCTTGAGTGGATTCGATTTATTTTGCAAAAAGAAGGTAGCAATTTTTGTATGAAGTTTAATGTCTAGCTAAGTACTAAACCCTTTCTTGTATATGCTAATGATGCGAAGGGTAAGTATCCTTTTATATCATAACCGTCTTATCCACATGTCAGGGCTAAAAAGTACTTGCGCTTTTCTTAGAAACCAACGAAGAGGTGTGTAGGAATCATGTTAAAGGAAAAAATACTAATTGTTGATGATCAGTATGGAATTCGAATTTTGCTAAATGAAGTGTTTCAGAAAGAGGGCTATCAAACCTTTCAAGCAGCTAACGGCTTTCAAGCGCTGGAAATTGTTGATAAGCACTCACCAGATTTAGTTCTTTTAGATATGAAAATCCCTGGTATGGATGGAATTGAAATTCTAAAGCGAATGAAGGTTGTTGACAAGGATATTCGTGTTATCATTATGACTGCTTATGGAGAGTTAGATATGATTCAGGAGGCAAAGGATTTAGGTGCGCTTACGCATTTTGCTAAGCCTTTTGATATCGACGAAATTCGCGAAGCAGTAAAAAAATATTTGCCGCTAAAAGCATAATATTGAATTTATATTTTGAAAAGAGCTGTCGAATTGTTGCCGATTTTCGAAGAAATTGGTATGCTTAGTAAGTGAAAAGTGATCATGCGGATACTACATAATCGTGAATATTCTGGTCAAGCTAGGTATGATATACTTTTCTGTTTCAGAAAATAAGGTTCATTAGGAGGGTTTTTCGGTATGCCTTTAGTTTCAATGACAGATATGCTAAATAAAGCGAAAGACGGAGGATATGCAGTAGGTCAATTTAACATTAATAACCTTGAGTTCACTCAAGCTATCCTACAAGCAGCACAAGAAGAAAATTCACCAGTTATTCTTGGTGTTTCTGAAGGTGCTGGACGCTACATCGGAGGATTTAAAACCGTTGTAAAAATGGTTGAAGGTCTATTAGAAGACTACAATATTACTGTACCAGTGGCTATTCACCTTGACCACGGTTCAAGCTACGAAAAATGTAAAGAAGCAATCGATGCAGGATTTACTTCTGTAATGATTGACGCTTCACATCACCCATTTGAAGAAAACGTAGAAACAACTAAAAAGGTTGTTGAGTATGCTCATTCAAAAGGTGTTTCTGTAGAAGCTGAGCTTGGTACTGTTGGTGGACAAGAGGATGACGTAGTTGCTGAAGGAGTAATCTATGCTGACCCACAAGAATGTAATGAACTTGTAAAACGTACTGGTATTGATTGCTTAGCACCAGCACTTGGTTCAGTTCACGGACCATACAAAGGTGAGCCAAACTTAGGTTACAAAGAAATGGAAGAAATTGCAGGCTTAACTAACATGCCATTAGTACTTCACGGTGGTACTGGAATTCCTACAAAGGATATCCAAAAAGCAATCTCTTTCGGAACTGCTAAAATTAACGTTAACACTGAAAACCAAATTGCATCTGCAAAAGTAGTTCGTGAAGTGTTAGCAGCAAAACCAAACGAATATGATCCACGTAAATATTTAGGACCTGCTCGTGACGCGATTAAAGAAACAGTAATCGGAAAAATGCGTGAATTCGGTTCTTCAAACAAAGCTTAATCATAAAATAAAGAATTTAGCCGCCTTTTATAGGCGGTTCTATTCCGAAGGTAAGGAAAGCGCTAACATAATACCTAGCTGACCAAATGTAATAGATGAAACGGACAAGCAAATGTTTGTTCGTTTTGATTTGTTTTTTTAGCTTTAATAGTAAGCTCAAGCATCTAGTCCATTAACTAATAATCTTTCATAACTTATATACAAATAGTACTGTATGGAGCGATTGTATAAGTGAATTTGCCGTTTAAGAAAATCGCACATAAAGATTCGATAAAACTCTTCTCAATCCACGATGTCAAAAACACCTACTGCCTGGTTAATTCCAGATAAAATTAAACAAAGAATAATCAGTCGATATACTTCTAATCAAATGTAATTAAACGTAAATTTCTAGCGTAAATGTTGTTGTCCTTCATAATAGATGGTTTAATATAATAGAATCAATAATAATATGTAAGAGTTCTAAATTTTATGTAGATGTTGTCCGATATTATAAGTAGTGTACTCTACCAAAAATGGAGTGATATTTTTCATACGAGAGGATTTTTTACATAACTAGTTGTAAACAGGTATTTACTAAGGCTAATAAGGAAATAAAAGAAATAACGGTTTATTTGCCAAGATGCCCAGTGCTTTTCCTATGTATTGATAATTGTGTTGACAAGATTTGCATCTAATTCGGAAAACATGATGGCTAATGAATAAAAGGCGTGTTTCGTGTGAGTGAATGCATATTTGTGCGAAATGGGCGCAAACTCACCTCCATGTTCTTTCCGGAAAGTCAACTTCATAAGAAGGGAGACTATCATGGAAAAATTAAAAGTAGCCGGTGGAGATTTTTTAAATGGTACAGTCAATATTAGTGGGGCAAAAAATAGTGCTGTTGCCCTCATACCAGCAACAATATTAGCAGAATCACCAGTCACAATTGAAGGGTTACCGAATATTTCAGATGTAGCTATCCTTGGTGACCTTCTAGAGGAGATAGGTGGTCGAGTTGAATTAAAAAACAATGAAATGTATGTTGATCCTTCAACAATGATTTCGATGCCACTTCCAAATGGCAAGGTGAAAAAGCTAAGAGCATCCTATTACTTAATGGGTGCAATGTTAGGAAGATTTAAAAAGGCGGTTATTGGTTTGCCAGGAGGATGTCACCTTGGCCCTCGACCGATCGATCAGCATATAAAAGGGTTTGAAGCATTAGGTGCTCAAGTAACGAATGAGCAAGGAGCGATTTATTTACGTGCTGATGAATTGCGTGGAGCAAGAATTTATTTGGATGTTGTCAGTGTTGGCGCAACTATAAATATCATGTTAGCAGCCGTCTTAGCTAAAGGAAGAACAATCATTGAAAACGCAGCAAAAGAGCCGGAAATTATTGATGTTGCGACATTGCTTACAAGCATGGGTGCTAAAATTAAAGGGGCAGGTACCGATGTGATAAGAATTGACGGCGTCGAAAAGCTACACGGCTGTCGTCACTCGATTATCCCTGACAGAATTGAAGCAGGGACTTATATGATTATCGGCGCTGCTATGGGGAAAGAAGTTATGCTCGATAATGTAATTCCTCTTCACCTTGAATCACTTATTGCGAAGCTAAGAGAAATGGGTCTTCATATTGAAACAAGTAATGATCAAATTCTCATCATTGGTGGTCAAAAGGAATTGAAGCCTGTTGATATTAAAACCCTTGTATATCCAGGGTTTCCTACAGATTTGCAACAGCCCTTTACTTCGTTTTTAACGAAAGCAACAGGCACAAGTGTTGTGACAGATACAATTTATTCCGCACGCTTTAAACACATTGATGAGCTTAGAAGAATGGGTGCAACGATTAAAGTAGAAGGTCGTTCCGCGATTGTAACAGGACCGACAAAGCTACAAGGTGCAAGAGTGAAGGCAAGTGATCTCCGTGCAGGTGCTGCGCTAGTATGTGCAGGATTGATGGCAGATGGAGTTACAGAAATAACAGGTTTAGAACATATCGATAGAGGGTATAGTCAACTTGAAGATAAATTAACAGGTCTTGGTGCAACGATCTGGCGGGAGAAATTATCAGATAAAGAAATAGAACAGATGCAAAATTCATAAATAATAGATGCAAGGAGAAAGTAGGGGTATCCTGCTTTCTTCTATGTTATCATGCGTGTTCTTAAAGCAACATTGTATTCTAGTAACAAAGGTTAGTTTTGTGTTTAGCTCCTAACTGTAGCGAGCTAAAAGTAAATTTAAGACAAAAAGACACTATTTCCTTGCATCTTGTTTACCCAAAGCCGTTTAAGGTCGACGAAAGCTTTTCAAATATCCCCAAACTTCTAATAGATTTTCCGAAAAAGATTGATTAAATTCGAAAAATAGGGTAAAAATAAAGAGTGCTGCATAGAATGCAATTACTGCATAATCTACTTCAAGCTCACCTTCATTTTCCTTCTAATCCCAATGTACTAGTTTCTTCTTAAAGTACAATCGATGGTAAATCTCTTATAACATATATTTGTTATCTGACTAGACTTCATTATTTATCGAATGAACTACCTTAAATGAATGATAGATGGAAAACGGTTAAATGCATGTTCAAATGTGGACAAAACAAGTTGAGATGGTGAAGGGGAACGCTCAACAGTAATGTTTACGAATGAATTGAACATCAATACATGAATTGAAAAATAAAAAGAGTGGTGTTTTTATGAGTCAAGTTTCAATTTCTTCATTGGAACATATGAAACTGAAAGAGTTGTACGAGCTTGCCCGTCAATATAAAGTATCTTATTACAGCAAGCTAACGAAAAAGGAATTAATTTTTGCAATCTTAAAGGCGAATGCAGAACAAGAAGACTTATTATTTATGGAAGGTGTTTTAGAAATAATTCAGTCTGAGGGCTTTGGTTTCTTAAGACCGATTAACTATTCACCGAGCTCGGAGGATATTTATATTTCGGCTTCACAAATAAGACGTTTTGATTTACGAAATGGAGATAAAGTATCAGGTAAAGTTCGTCCACCAAAAGAAAATGAGCGATACTATGGTTTGCTGCATGTAGAAGCGGTAAATGGTGAAGACCCAGAAACGGCAAAGGAACGTGTTCACTTCCCAGCATTAACTCCTCTCTATCCAGACAGACAAATTTACCTTGAAACAAAACCTAGCTATTTATCAACAAGAATCATGGATTTAATTGCACCTGTTGGCTTCGGACAGCGTGGTTTAATTGTTGCTCCGCCGAAAGCAGGGAAAACGATGCTTTTGAAGGAAATTGCTAATAGCATTACGACGAATAATCCAGAAGCTGAGCTTATCGTTTTATTAATTGATGAGAGACCTGAAGAGGTAACAGATATTGAACGTTCAGTTGCGGGTGATGTCGTTAGCTCAACCTTTGACGAGGTTCCGGAAAATCATATTAAAGTTGCTGAGCTTGTATTAGAGCGTGCTATGCGTCTTGTTGAACATAAGAAAGATGTTATTATTTTAATGGATAGTATTACTCGTTTAGCAAGAGCGTACAATCTTGTTATTCCGCCAAGTGGAAGAACATTATCCGGTGGTATTGACCCAGCTGCGTTCCACCGTCCAAAACGTTTCTTCGGTGCTGCCCGTAATATCGAAGAAGGTGGAAGCTTAACAATTCTTGCAACAGCATTAGTTGATACAGGCTCACGGATGGATGACGTTATTTACGAGGAATTCAAAGGGACAGGTAATATGGAGCTTCACTTAGATCGCTCACTTGCTGAAAAACGGATTTTCCCTGCGATTGATATTCGTCGTTCAGGAACAAGAAAAGAAGAGCTTCTTATTCCAAAAGATCATCTTGAAAAATTATGGGCAATTCGAAAATCGATGTCTGATACACCTGACTTCATTGAAAAATTCCTAAGAAAGCTGCGTCAAACGAAATCAAATGAGGAATTTTTCAGTAATTTAGATGCTGAAATGAAAACAGCTAGAAATCGATAAATCTTTGAGCAACACGGTTCAAATTTGAAGGGAACATGTTTAAAATGTGTCCCCTTTAATTTCCATATACTACCCTAGAACTTCGGCTTGCTTTTAGACCGTGTCCTTGTTATAATTTCATCATGTGCTTTTCTAGAATTGAGTTGTCAATCGGACGAGTCATTCTAGATGATAACTCTGTTTCAGATGATTCAGGGCGGAAGGAGATGAAAAGAATGAAAACAGGAATTCATCCAAACTATAATAAAGTTATGGTGAAATGCGCTTGTGGTAACGAATTCGAAACTGGTTCTGTTTTAAACGAAATCAAAGTTGAGGTTTGTTCTGAGTGCCATCCATTCTACACAGGACGTCAAAAATTTGCAGATGCAGGTGGACGTGTAGACAAATTCAACAAAAAATACGGCATTACACAAAAGTAATAATGGTAACTTACAACAGGCAAGACGAAATGGCTCTTGCCTGTTTTTTCACGTCTATTTTTAAATGAAACCAATAGTTTCTTGCCTAATATTGTATGTTCAGGCAGTATAAAGCCACCCTATTAAGAGGGAATACAGTACATCTGTGCTAAATAAATGAGTGCCTATACGGAAGGCACAGTATAGAAATTGACAGATAAGAAAGTGGAAATTATGTGCTTTTTTAGAGTCTAGCGAGCACCTAGACCATCGAGGTCACAAGCAAATTCTCATATTAAGATAAAGACCTCTTATTTTGAGAATTGTAGGCGCTTGTGCTTTTCTTAAAATGAAACGATGTAGCGAAGGGAGAGGCCGTTTTAATGTATGTAATGAAGCAAAGTGGCTGGCTTGAAGTGATCTGTGGCAGCATGTTCTCAGGGAAGTCTGAGGAATTGATTCGCCGCGTTCGCCGAGCACAATTTGCAAAACAAGAAGTAAAGGTATTTAAACCAGCTATTGATAACCGCTACAGTGAAGAAGAGGTCGTATCACATAACGGAACGGCGATTATTTCCAAACCAATTAAATCTTCAAAAGAGATTTTTGACCACATTTCAGAAAATACCGATCTAATCGCTGTTGATGAAGTCCAATTTTTTGACGAAGACATTTGTAATGTTCTCACATTGCTAGCAAACCAAGGCTACCGAGTAATTGCAGCGGGACTTGATCAAGACTTTAGAGGTGAACCATTTAGTGTTGTGCCACAATTAATGGCCGTAGCAGAGCTTGTTACAAAGCTA
Source organism: Bacillus sp. (in: firmicutes) (assembly GCA_031180805.1). Lineage (GTDB taxonomy): Bacteria > Bacillota > Bacilli > Bacillales > Bacillaceae > Metabacillus. The sequence goes on along the minus strand of JAPSLL010000009.1, from coordinate 45,680 downwards.
CAAGCAGTATGCTCTGTTTGCGGTTCACCTGCTAGCCGTACACAACGACTAATTAATGGAAAACCAGCATCATACGATGACCCAATCATTTTAGTCGGTGCATCTGAGTCGTATGAGCCAAGATGCCGTCATCATCATGAGGTGCCGGGGAAGCCTGTTGTAAATGTAAATAAAGTCAATAGTGAGGCTAAACAGCTATAATATTGAAAAGAAAAGATGTAGTTTATAAGGCTGCATCTTTTTTACATATAAAAATTCCTTAAAATTAATGTGATTACTTATTTATACGGTTTATCAAGTTTATAGGCTTACTTGAAAAATAGGTATCTGCTATAAGTTCGTTTGTAAATAGTAATTTTACAACCAATTAATATTTAATTAATAATTTGCTTTTATACTAAAACTATCAAGTGAATATATTATAGGTGCGAATAGAGAGACCTCAAATAGATGTATAGAATATATACATTTTATTTGAGGTCTTTTTGTCATTCGAAAAGGAGGGGTGTCTACTACATTTTGCTATATATACTGCTACATCATTCCAAACCAATGTGAAATGAGGAGGAAAGATAAATGAAATTATTAAAATTGTTAACTGTTTTCGGATTGGGGTTTTCATTAGTTGCATGTGGATATGCAACTAATGATAATTCAAGTGTTGTTTCATCTGGGAAAGAGCAGAAAACAGTCATTGAATATTGGCATGTAAATGCAGAGACACAAGGTGGACAAACAGTAAATGAATTAGTAGAGGAATTTAATAAACAAAGTGACGCAGTTGAGGTTGTTGCTAAATTTAATCCTGATATGTATAAAGGGTTAATGCAAAATTTACAGGCTGAGGCAGCAGCTGGTAATACACCAGCAGTTGTACAGGTTGGATGGTCATTTTTAGATTATTTTTCAAATAACTTTGAGTATGTTTCACCCCAGGAGGTCATCGATAAGCATTTTCCTGAAGATAAAAACTTTCTAAAGGATCATTTTTTAGAGAACGTTATGAGCTTAGCGAAAAATTCAGAGGGAGAGCAAGTAGGGATTCCTTATTCCTTAAGTAATCCAGTTTTATATATTAATAGAGATTTATTAAAGGAAGCAGGAGTGGATGAAAATGGCCCACAAACATGGGAAGAGCTAAAAGATTTTTCACAAAAGGTAAAAGAAAAAACAGGTAAGTACGGATTTTATCTTCAAGAACCAGCAGATAACTGGGCGACACAAGCAATACTTGAAAGTAATGGGGCAAGAATGTTAACAGATGGGAAAGCGAGTTTTGCCTCTAAGGAAGGTATCGAGGCTTATAAGTTATGGACAGAAATGGTATTAGAAGAAGAGGCATTGCATATTTCATGGGACCAAGGGATTCAAAGCTTCATTGATGGAAATGTTGCAATGGCATATACAACAATTGCGCAAAGATCTAATATTCAAAACAATGCCAAATTTAATGTAGCAGCAATTAAATCACCTGCATGGGAAGGTAAAGAAGTGAGATTACCTGCTGGTGGTGCGATGTTAGCCATTACAGCTAAGGAAGAGGAGCAGCAAAAGGCAGCGTGGGAATTTATGAAGTTTTTATATAGTGTCGAGTCAATGGCTAAGTGGACGGAGGGAACTGGATATGTGCCACCTCGATCTGATGTAGCAGAAGCGGAGAACGGATTGAAAAGTTATTTAGAAGAAAATGAAATGATGCAGGCCGCAATTGAACAAATGGATGCAGTAGTTCCTTGGACATCATTCCCAGGGGATTCAGGACTACAAGCTGAGCAGGCATTATTGGATGTTCGTGATGAAATATTAGGTGGAAGTATTTCTGTTGAAGAGGGCTTAAAGAAAACTGAGGCTGAAATAAATCAATTGCTAGAATAAGAGATTGATTAAACTAAAAAAGGGGTCATTTCATGGCCTCTTGGTTTCAAATTATAGATGGGGGATAGGAAATGAGTGTTGTTGAAACAGGAACAAAAAGAATGCTTTATGAAAGGGTTAGAAGTTATAAACAAACATGGCTTGCTTATGGATTGTTAATCCCTTCTCTTATTGTTTTTGCTTTATTTATGTTTTGGCCCTTTTTATATACGGTTTATTTAAGTTTTTTCGATTGGAATATGATAAGTCCAACGAAGGAATTTGTTGGCTTTAAAAATTACATGGATGTGTTAACGGATCCGATCACTTATAAAGTGTTTGGCAATACGATTATTTATATTGTGATTTTACTAGTCATTAATTGTTCAGTTCCATATATTTTTGCATTTGTACTTGATCTTGTCATAACTAGGTTTAAAGGATTGTACAAAAGTGCAATGTTTTTGCCTGCGTTTATATCCTTAGTTGTTGGCTCGATATTATTTACTTGGATGTTAAACCCTGTTTCCGGTCCACTTGCAATAATATTTGGATGTTTAGGATTAGAAATGCCGATATGGAGCAAGACAGATGGATGGGTCATTCTAGTCTTAAGTTTAATTACATCATGGAAAATATTTGGGTATAACTTTATCCTATTATATGCATCTATTAATGGAATTTCTCGGGAAGTGATAGAAGCGGCACGGGTGGACAATGTCCCGTTGTGGAAGATTTTTTTTACAATTGTCTTGCCAATGAGCAGTTCAACTGGAATCTATATTTTCATTATGACGATTGTTCAAGGGCTTCAGTATGTTTTTACACCGATTAAAGTAATTACTCAAGGTGGCCCTAATTATGCAAGCTCAAATGCAATCTACCATGCCTACCATGAAGCGTTCGTGTTATACAGAACAGGTCATTCAGCTGCTCTATCAATTTTAACAATGGCAATTTTTTTAGTGCTATTGATTTTAGAATTTAGGTTTGTTGAAAGAGGAATCTATTATGAAAATTAACCGGTTCATCTCCATTCCGTGGCATCTGTTATTTATACTAACGGTATTTTTCCTTATTTTCCCAATTATTTTTGCGTTAGGTAATTCATTTAGACCGTTAGAGGATGCCTATAATGAAGTATTAAAGATTATCCCGCTTCAACCGACATTTGAGAACTATTCCACATTTTTTGAGAGTTTACCAGTAATAAAAATTACTTTGAATACATTTATCATTGCATCGGTTGTCACATTATTTAAAGTGATCACATCATTTTTAGCTGCATATGCCTTTGTATACTTCTATTTTAAAGGAAAAGAAATCGTATATTTTGTGTTGTTAAGTACTATTTTTATTCCATTTACAGTCACAATGATTCCTAACTATTTGGTTGTCTCTCAATTAGGATTAGTAAACAGTGTATGGGGAGTTATCCTGCCTCAACTAGCGGATGCTGTAGGAATTTTTTTAATAAGACAACAGATGAGAAGCATTCCTTATTCGCTTATTGAGGTGGCGAAAATTGATAAAGTTGGCCATTGGCTAATTATGAAAGATATTGTTCTTCCTCTTGTTAGACCAGCAGTAACGGCTTCTGGTATTTGGTTTTTCATTAGTGCCTGGAATGAATATGTATGGCCAGTGCTCATTTTGAAAAGCACAGACCAGTACACGCTGCCATTAGCATTACAAATGTACATTAGTACAGAAGGCGGTACGAATTTCACTGTGGCAATGGCTGTATCTGTTATTACAATGATAATTCCGTTATCTTTGTATTTATTGTTCCAAAAATATATTATCGGTACATTTACTTCTTCAGGAATAAAATAACGGAGGTGGCAAGGTGAAGGAGATACGCTTTGAGCATGTTGAAAAGGCATATGGTAAAACTCAAGTAGTTAAAGATTTAGATTTCAAAATCCGTGAAGGAGAACGGCTCATTCTTTTAGGTCCATCTGGTTGTGGGAAATCAACAACATTGCGAATGATTGCCGGTCTTGAGGAGATTACGTCTGGAAATCTTTATATGGATGGTAAAAGAGTAAATGATGTACCAAGTGGGAATCGAAATGTTGCAATGGTCTTTCAAAACTATGCGTTATATCCACACATGACGGTTAAGCAAAATATCATCTACGCATTAAAGGTGCAGAAGTTATCGATGGATGAGATAAAACAAAGATTAGCTGCAGTACTTGATATGTTACAGCTAAAAGAATATGAAAATCGCTTGCCAAAGGATTTATCTGGTGGTCAAAGACAACGTGTTGCATTAGCAAGAGCAGTAGTAAAAAATGCTGATTATTTTCTACTTGATGAGCCGTTATCTAACCTAGACGCCCAGCTACGTATATCCGCCCGAAAAGAGTTATTAAAAATTCATGAGATATATAAGCAAACGATGGTGTATGTCACCCATGATCAGGTAGAAGCAATGACCTTTGGAGATCGAATTGCAATATTAAATGAAGGAAGGCTACAGATGATTGATACACCCGAAAATGTTTATCACCGTCCAGCGAACATTTTTACAGCTAAGTTTATCGGTTCACCTCCAACGAATTTGTTAAATGTAACAATCGATGAAGGCAAGGCTTATATTGGGGGACAAGTATTAATGCTTGATTTGATATGGGTGAGGCAAATAAAGCTCAGTCAAGCCAAAAAGCTAGTGCTAGGTATTAGACCTGAGCACCTTATTCTCGGCAAAACCCCTCTAGAAAATACGCTAAAAGGTACGGTTAAATATATAGAAAATCAAGGATCAAGCTATGCGCTCTACATCGAGATCGAGGGAAATGAAGTAATTGTAATGAGTGAAGAGAATCGTTGGATTCCATATGAACAAGTATACGTTCAGCCGCTTATGAAGCATTTGCACTTTTTTAATGGCGAAACAAAGAATTCAATAGGCTATCCAGATCAATTGGATAAAGAAAATGACACGAATTTGATAAAAAATACGATAGGGGTAGGGTGAGCTATGATGGAAAAGGAAATTTGCTACTCAGATTTGTTATTATTAACGAATGATTTAGAGGAGAATATTCAACAATTAATGGATCATGGAGCAGATAAAATAGAATTGTTAATGGATGGTGATAGATGGGATGAAATGGAACAGCTATTTTCAATTCTAGCTCCAAAACTTAAGCAATACCCTGTTGGATATACGATTCATCCACCAGCATGGGATACGAATCTTACTAGTGAGAATAAAGCAATTAGAAATGCTTCCTTTTCTGAATACAAAAAGGCAATTGAGTTTGCTGGTATGATTCATGCGAGCCATGTTGTTATCCACCCGGGTTTTTGCTTTTCATCTGTTTTTAATCGCGAGCTTGCTAAACATCGTGCGGCAGAGGCTATTCAGCAATTGTGTAAAGTTGCCAAACCATTGAATGTTAAGCTTGCGGTTGAAAATGTCGGATATAACGGAAGCTCACTATTTACTCAAGAGGAATTCACTAGTTTTCTAGATTCAATTGATGAAACGGCAGGATATCTACTTGATGTTGGCCATGCATATTTAAATAATTGGGATATTCCTGACGTAATTAAATCAACAAAAGGTCGCTTACTAGCTGTACATCTTCACGATAATACTGGAGTTGGTGATGATCATTTGCCAATCGGTAAAGGTACAATTAAATGGAAAAATATTTATGTAGCTCTTAGCAAATTTGCCCCAGACTGCCAGCTTATTTTAGAATACGCACCAGGTACACCGTTAGAAATGTTACGTGAAGGTAAAGAGCTTTTAAAGAAAGAGCTTCAACTAATCGAAGGTGGAATTGTTGGTTGATTCGTATAGAAGATTTTGATGCATATTGTTTCGATTTAGATGGAACGATATACGTCGGAAATGAGCTATTGCCTGGGGTAAAAGAAACACTGAATAAAATTAGAAATGAGCAAAAGAAGCTTCTTTTTATAACAAATTCTCCAACTCAAAGCCGAAAAGAGTGTAAACAGAGGCTTCACGAGCTTGGAATATGTACTGATATTGAGGAGATATTGACAGCACCTTATGTATCAGCTCTATACTTTATGAAGTATGCTTCTAATGCAACTATATATATCGTTGGGGAAAAATCAGTAGAGGAAGAGTTCAAAAATTATCAATTAAAACTTACGAAAAATCCATTACATGCATCACACGTCTTAGTTGGATTAGATCGGGAATTTACATATGACAAATTAAATTTAGCAATGAAAGCAGTTAGAAATGGTGCAAAACTAATTGTAACAAATCCAGATCAGGTTTGTCCTATACCTGGAGGATTCGTTGCGGATACTTTTTCAATAGCTAGAGCAATTGAAGTTGCTTCTGATCAGCCGATTTCTGACATTATCGGAAAACCCTCATTATTTTATGGAGAACATATCTTAGAAAAGCTCAACATGTCGAAAGAAAACTGCTTAATTATTGGAGATCGTCTTGAGACAGATATTTTACTAGGGAAATCGATGAATATCCAGACCTGTTTAGTATTAACAGGAGCCTCAACCTTAAAGGATATTGAGGATACAGGTATAAATCCAGATTATGTTGTCACAAACCTTCTTTCATTATTTAAGGAAACTTTGCAAATATGACAAGGGCTGTCTCATAGGAAAAAAGTCTTTATTATGAGGCAGCTCTTTATATTTTTATTGTGAATATATTTACATAAACTTTAAAATTCTTAACATCCCCTTAAAATTCTTTTTACAAAATTCGATTAGTATTGACATAATAGGAAATTTTAAGGAGGTACATATGTTTAAACATGGAGTAAGACGTCAGAGTAAAAGATTGTTTATCCTAGTTTGTATGGTAACAATTATCCTTTCGAACTTTTTATCATTTATTCCTACAAAGATAATTTATGCAGAGGAAATTAGTGGAGAAGCAACAACTCCTTCAACAACAATGAGCGGACAAACTGAAAGCGCTAATACAGTGCAAGAGGGAAATGTGGAGGAAGAAGCTGTTGGTACACAACCAGCAGCGGGTGACCCAAATGAACAACAAGCAGAACAGCCATCACAAGAGGTTGAGCAACCAACACAAGAAGAACAACCGGCAGAAGTAATAGAGCAGCCAATGCAAGAAGTAGTAGAACCTGAGCAGCCGGTAGATTCAACTCAAGAAGACCAACAATCGGCTGAACAAGATCCGAAAAATGACTCATCTACTCAAGAAACAACAGAATCCTCAAGTAATGAAGTACAGCAAGAAGTGGTTATAAATGAAGAAGCTGAAGACTTTAACAAAAATGCTCATCTCTTAATAACAGAAATTTCCCCAAATAGTAAAGGCACTGATAACTTTGAGTACTTTGAAGTGTACAATAATACAAATCAGCCCTTATCTCTAGCAAATTATACATTTATATACCGTTATACAGATTCTGGTGAAGAAAAGGTATTCCAAGTACCTGCAACAACAATTGACCCACAGGAAACACTTGTATTTTGGTTTAATAATGCGGGACTTTCACTAGAGGACTTTAACAATCATTTTGGAACACAATTAACAAGCGAGCAGGTTGTCGAATACAAAGATGTATTCCCGGGGTTTGCCAACGGTGGAAACCGCGCAGCAGTTATTAAAGATAAGGATGGAAATGAGATAACAGCTGCAACCTATTTACCTAATGAAACAGATAATACCGGGCTTGTCGTTCAATATAAATATGCTCCAGCTAAAACGGAAATGGAAAAGCTTCAAGTTTTAGCAGCTCCAAGTCCAGGGACAATTGAAAACACTCAAGTGCCGGCAAAGACTGTCGAGCTACCTGAAATACCTGCTGATACAGAGTCACCAGTTATTTCACATAACGCTATAGCAGAAGGTAAGGCGTTACAACCGTTAAAGATTGAGGCTAACGTAACTGATAATCAATTCGTTCATAATGTAACCCTTCATATTAAGGGTGAGGGTGAAAATGAGTTTATACAAATTCCAATGACTAAAAGCACTGAAAATGAGTCAACCTTTACTGTTGAAATACCAGGAACAGAAGTCAAAGGAAATGTTGTGTACTTTATTGAAGCATCAGATGGTACGAATGTCTCTAAAACGGATGAGTACATTGTCAAAATCGAAACACCACAGGAAACATATAGTAATCAACCATTATTAATTACTGAGCTTTCACCGAACTCTGCCGGTGGAGGAACAGACTACTATGAATTTTTTGAACTCTATAATAATACAAATCAGCCATTAGCATTAACAAATTATTCATTTGTATACAAATATACGGATACTGGTAGAGAGGTTGCCTTCCAAGTGCCTGCGACTACGATTGAGCCACAAGAAACCCTTGTATTTTGGTTTAATAACGGGAATCGCACGTTACAGCAATTTAATGAAAACTTTGGTACAAACCTTTCAGCTGAACAAGTAATGGAATTTACAGATACAGCTTTTCCAGGCTTCGCGAACGGTGGAAACCGCGCAATCGTTATTAAAGATAACAATGGAACAGAGCTAGTCTCTGCAGCTTATTTAGGTAATGAAAATGATAATACTGGAGCAGATATTCATTATTTATTTTCAACAGAAGGGACAGAAATGGTTAAATACCGAGTCCTTTCGCCACCAACACCAGGTGTAATTGATTCCGTACAAGTACCGACAAAGCCGATTGAAATTGATGAACAACCTAAAGACGTAGAAGCACCTGTTATTACTCATACACCAATTAAAACAGGTGAGGCGTACGCTCCGATAGTAGTTGAAGCAGCTGTAACAGATGATAAGGCAGTACCGTTTGTTACATTGCATTATAAAAAGGCAAGTGATGACTCATTTACAGCTCTTTCAATGAGTGTAAGTACGGATACAGGAAGCTATTCAGCTGTTATCCCGGGAACAAAAGTAGATGAATCAATTACCTACTATATCGAAGCTTCTGACGGAACAAATTCTGCAAAAACAGATGAATATGTAGTCGAAGTGAAAAAAGAGGAAGTAGATTATACTAAAATTCCGAAATTCCTAGTAACAGAAGTAGTTCCAGATTCAGAAAATGTCGGGTCAGCAGATGGCTATGAATTTATTGAAATCTATAATAACACTGATAAGGATATAAGCTTTAAAGATTACAAGATTCAATATCGTTATGGAACAGATCCGGCAAGTGATGTTGTGTGGCCTTCAATTCCAGATGATGTTGTCATTCCGGCACAAGACACGCTTGTTTTTTGGATTATAAACTCACAAAACACAGAACAAACTGTTGCTGATTTTAACGCAAACTATGGCACGAATTTAGTTGAAAATGAAGATATCGTTCGAATTTATAGCGACGGAATGGCTAACGGCAGTACAAGAGGTCTAGTTGTTGCTACAAATACGAAGGAGGAAATATCTGTTTCCTATTACAATGATGTAGTAAACGTTGATGATACTGTTCCAAATAAAGGGATAGTCTATAAATATCCTGAAGATGGCTCGACTCAATCTATAAAAGTGAGCGCAGGAACGGAAGCAGCAACACCAGGTGCGGTAGAATCGTTCCAAGTTCCAAAACAACCAATTCATATTGAGGATGATTCAGTAGCACCAACTGTAGTCAATAAAACAAAAGTAACCGAAGTTGAGGAAACTGAAGATATTGAGATTGCAGCTGAGGCAAATGATAATGTTGGTGTTAAATCTGTAACTTTATATTACCGAACAAATGACCAAGAACAGTTTACTCAAACATTACTAAGCTTAGATTCTGAAACACAACTGTATAAAAATATGATTTACGCCTCTGATTTAATTGCTAAACTATCTGTTGAGTATTATTTTGTCGTATCAGATGGGGTAAATGAAACAAAAAGTGATACTTATAAAATCGACATTAAGAGCAATAATGATGATTCAGATATTCGATTGAATGTAAAAGACAATGATATATTATCTGGTACAAAAATCATCAAAGGAACGTCAAAGGAAGAAACTCCTGATGATGTAAAGCTATTTATTGATGAAGCAGAAGTACAAGCGGGTGCTTATAAGTCATTAGAAACGCAAGCTTATTTTGCACTAGAAGTGAACGGTTTAAATACGTACTTTAAAAATGCTGTAACAATGGGTGAGGATGTTCTATATCTAATGGATAAGGATTGGCTATCACATTGGAAAACCTTTACGATTCCTGTGGATGCTGACCGTTTACAACTAGGTGAAAACACTTTAACTGTTCGTGCTGGAAATAAAGCTTCACCATTCCAGTTAGAGGAAAGTGAAGAAAATCGTGATGATTATACGATAAGAAATGTCCGTTTAATTCTAGCGGATGGTACGGTTCTAAGGGATCCTGCTAAGAGTGATCCAACTAAGGTTTATGATATGGGGGATGATGGTACATATCGCCCATTTGAGGATTTCACCTTTACGATTTCAGAGGAGCATACACATGCAAAAACATATGCATGGGATACGACAAAGGTTGCTGATGGAAAGCATATCGTAAAAGCTCAAGATCGTGACAATGAAGTTACATCAACAATCTTCGTTGATAATACAGCACCACAGGTGAAGACAACTGTTGAAGAAGGCAAGGAATACAAAGGTGTATTCACAATCGATACAGATGTTACAGATGAAATTGCTGGCGTGAACACTGTTCAAGTGCTGCTTGATAACGAGCAAATTACTGTTCCGTACGAAACAGCATCATCTCAGTTAACGCCAGGGGAGCATACGTTAACAGTTGTTGCAGAGGATAAAGTTGGTAATGTAACAGAGGAAGTTGTCAAATTCTCTGTAAACAATGAAAATCCTAGTCTACCAGAGCTTATCTCACCAGCAGATAGCCTAACGACACCAGTAGAAGGTAATGCGAAATTAAAGGTAAAAGTAACAGACCCAACAAATGATGAGTTAGATGTAACGTTCTATAAAGGATATCAATATGACGTTGCTGATACGAATCATGTAAAAGCCTTCAAAAATGCCAATGATATTGAGCCACCATCTGTTATGGTACCAGATGGAGAGGAAGGCTTTACATCAGACGATATTTCGTTAGTTGCGGAAAAGGATGGGGAATATTTAACGACAAATTCTGATACACAGTTCCCATACCATCGCTTTGATGTAACTGTAGATGAGTCAGTTGATGAAAATGATAAGATTGAACTCTCATGGATTGGTCATTCCCTAGAGGGTAGAAAGGTTTCAATGTATGCATGGAACCATCAAACGAATAAATGGGATTTAATTACGTATAACATCGCTGGTAAGGCAGATTTCGAACTAAAGGGCAATGTTACGGTAAATGAATATGTAAAGGATTCAAAAATAAATGTACTCGTTCAAGATGAAATTCCAAGCAGTCCAGATGAGTATGATTACACATTCGTATGGATGTCTGATACACAATATTATTCAGAATCCTACCCATATATCTTTGAAAAGCAAACAAATTGGATTGCCGAAAAGCAAGAAGAAATGAAAATCAAATATGTCTTCCACACAGGAGATTTAGTTGATGAATCTGATAAGCCAGAACAATGGCAATATGCTGACCAATATATGAAGGTGCTTGATGATAATAATATTCCGTACGGCGTTCTAGCTGGTAACCATGATGTTGATCAATTATCAAATGATTATACGGAATACTATAAATGGTTTGGTGAAGACAGATTTGCAGAAAAAGACTACTATGGTGATTCATATAAAAACAATCGAGGCCATTATGATCTCATCTCAGCAAATGGCAATGACTTTATCATGGTCTACATGGGCTGGGGAGTTGAAGCTGAGGATTTACAATGGATGAATCAGGTATTAAGTGAATACCCTGACAGAAAGGCGATTTTAAACTTCCATGAATATTTACTAGTTTCAGGGAACAGAAGCCCAATTGGTGAAACGATTTATAAGGAAGTTGTAGAAAAAAATCCTAACGTAATCGCAGTTCTTAGTGGTCACTACCATGATTCTGAAACTTTAGTAAGTGAAATTGATGATAATGGTGACGGCGTAGCGGACCGTGAAGTCTATCAAATGCTTGGCGACTACCAAGGTGGTCCTGAAGGCGGTCAAGGCTATATGAAACTATTACATTTTGACCAGGATAATAATCGAATTATCGTCAACACATATTCACCATACTTAGATGACTATAATTTCTATGATCCTGCAGAATTCCCTGGAAAAGATGAAATGATTATCAACCTTGATTTACAAGTAGATAAAAAGCAAGTAGCAACTGATTATTTTACTGTCAATGTAAAAACAGATGAGGTAATTGGTAAACAAGAAAATGTTGCAAGTGGTTCAACCGCTGAAGTCACATGGGAAGGACTTACTGAGAAACAAACCTATTCCTGGTATGTGATAGCAGAGGATGACTATACGGGCACATCTGAATCACCGATATGGTCATTTACAAAGGGTAAAAATGAACAACCAAATCCAGGTGATGGTGAAGAGAAGCCGGGCAATGGAGAGAATCCACCAGGAAATGGTGAAGAAAAGCCAGGTAATGGAGAGAACCCACCAGGAAATGGTGAAGAAAAGCCAGGCAATGGAGAGAACCCACCAGGAAATGGTGAAGAAAAGCCGGGCAATGGAGAGAATCCACCAGGAAATGGTGAAGAGAAGCCAGGCAATGGGGAGAATCCACCAGGAAAAGATGAAGAGAAGCCAGGCAATGGGGATAACCCGCCAGGCAATGGAGTGGAAAATCCAAATAACGGTGGAAACACTCCAGACAAAGATGGAGACACCCGAGGCAACGATGATAAGACACCTAAAGGTAACTCAGGTGAGAAGGAGCGTCCATCTATTGGGCAGGGTCAAAATGGTTTAAATATTTTACCTAATACGGCAACAAGCAACTTTACTTTCTTGCTTATTGGTATAATCATTTTTGCGGCTGGTGTAGCATTTATGATCATCCGTAAAAGAGAAAAAAGTATTTAATCAAAACAAAAGGCTGTTTCTAAGAACCTCTTAGAAGACAGCCTTTTTCTATATGCAATATTTAGTCAACATCTTAATGTCTGGCTTACTGTGAGATTTTGAGAGAACAAATGAAGATAAAGAACAGGATGGCTTATCCTATTAAAAACTAAAAATCGAGCTGATCAAGTTTTTACGCTTCGTCTTTTTAGGTGCAGGAGATTGGTCGAAAACTAAAACATTATCTTTTACATGCTCACGTTTTTGTTGGTTTTGTTCAAGCTCAGCAACCTTCTCTTCTAAGGATGAGATTTTTGCTAGTAATTCCTCCATCTCTTTACGATGCTGAAGAACTTGGTATGATACAACATCATCTGCTTTACTTCTTATTTTTCTCTCTAGCTCATCGATCCGGTCATTTAATCCTTTCATTTTGGAAGAGTCATAAGTTGGAGTAATTTTGGCAGTACCTGTTCGTTGTTCGATTTTGCTAGGTTTTTGAGTAGATGGCTGATTTTCTGTTGAAGCCGTCTGCTGTTGAACCTGCTTTAAACGCTCGACATCCTCTTCTGTAAATTGATAATGGCCAAGCTCATTTTTTTCTAATTGCATGTCCAACTGATTTACCCATCTCATTAATGTCCGTCTTGAAACCCCGAGCTCTTTTACGACTGTAGCTGTATTCATCCGTATTCCTCCCTGAAATTGAGTAGTTATGAAGGAAAAGAATTCCTCCTTCGAATCCCATTGACTATTCCTTCGCCCCAGAATTAGCAACCTGTATATGTACCTTTTCTATTCTTTTCGCTAGTTCCCTTCACGTTAGACAAAACAAGTTTATATTCGGCAAAGAAAGTGGAAGTTTTACATAATATGAATAGAGCCTGTCGATGATTGCTTAAGCTTCATATAGCTCGATAGGAAGTCCATCAGGATCCTGGAAAAAGGTGAATTTCTTATCTGTAAGTGGGTCAATTCGAATCGGTTCTACTTCAACACCTTTACTTGCAAGCTCTTTAACAGCCTCTTCAATTGCTGAAACCTCAAAGGCAAGATGCCGTAATCCAACAGCTTCAGGCTGTGTAGGTCGCTTAGGTGGATTTGGAAATGAAAATAATTCGATTTGATAAACATCATTCACCATTAAATCTAATTTATAGGAATGTCGCTCTTCACGGTAAGCCTCATTAAGGACACGAAGCCCAAGTATTTCTGTATAAAACGCTTTAGATATCTCATAGTTTGAGCAAATAATCGCAATATGATGGATTTTGTTTAGATTCATCTTTCTACCTCTTTTCCTATAAGTGCATTCGTATACCCATAGTTTACCATCAAAATTTACCTCTGACTGTATATGGATGTCAATTTGCTTTTGACGCTTTATCTGACCTATACTATAATTAAAACGTTATGCATGAAAATTGAGGTGAACATGTATGTTAGATCGTTTACAATCGGTTGAAGACCGTTATGAAAAACTAAATCAACTTTTAATGGATCCGGATATTATCAATGATTCAAAAAAGCTACGTGAATATTCTAAAGAACAATCAGATTTACAAGAAACAGTAGAGGCTTATCGTGAATATAAAGAGGTTCGTGAGCAGATTGCTGACACGAAATCAATGCTTGAGGAGAAGCTCGATGCTGAAATGCGAGAAATGGCAAAGGAAGAGCTTTCTGAACTAGAAGAACGGGAAGAGGAACTAACAAATCGTTTAAAACTACTTCTAGTTCCAAAGGATCCGAATGACGATAAAAACGTTATTATGGAAATTCGTGGTGCAGCTGGTGGTGAAGAGGCTGCATTATTTGCCGCAAACTTATATCGTATGTATACCCGTTATGCTGAAACACAGGGCTGGAAAATTGATGTAATGGAAGTAAATGCGACAGGTACGGGCGGATATAAGGAAATTATCTTTATGATTAATGGAAAGGGAGCCTATTCAAAATTAAAATTTGAAAATGGTGCTCACCGAGTTCAACGTGTTCCTGAAACAGAATCAGGCGGACGTATTCATACATCAACCGCTACAGTTGCAGTTCTCCCTGAGGCAGAAGAGGTAGAGGTTGAGATTCACGAGAAGGATATTCGTGTTGATACGTTTGCATCAAGTGGACCAGGTGGACAAAGTGTTAATACGACAATGTCTGCTGTCCGTTTAACACATATTCCAACAGGGACAGTTGTATCCTGTCAGGACGAAAAATCACAAATTAAAAATAAAGAGAAGGCTATGAAGGTTCTTCGTGCCCGTGTTTATGATAAATTCCAACAAGAAGCACAAGCAGAGTATGACCAAAACCGTAAGCTAGCGGTTGGTACTGGTGATCGCTCTGAACGGATTAGAACGTATAACTTCCCGCAAAACCGTGTAACGGACCATCGTATTGGTTTAACGATTCAAAAGTTAGACCAAATTTTAGAAGGTAAGCTTGATGAAGTGATTGATGCATTAATTGTCGAGGATCAATCAAGCCGTCTTCAAGCTGCGGAAGATTAATAATAGATGAAATATGTATTCGAAGCCCTAAACTGGGCTTCTTCTTTTTTAAAGGAAGCGGGAAGAGATGAAAATGCGGCTGAGCTATTGCTCAAGCATCATTTACAAATGAGTCGGGCATCGATGCTTGCAAATTTGAGACTGGTCCTCTCAGATGAGCAGCTTCAAGCCTTTAAGTATGATGTTGAGAAGCATGCATCAGGAGTACCTGTACAGTATTTGATTGGATATGAGGAATTTTATGGGCGACGTTTTTACGTAAATGAAGAGGTGCTTATTCCCCGTCCTGAAACAGAAGAGCTTGTAGAAGGAATTTTACAGCGAACAAATCAGTATTTTGGTGAGGATGAACCGTTAGAAGTTGTAGACGTTGGGACAGGAAGCGGTGCAATTGCCATTACGCTAGCCCTCGAAAATCCAAGATATCGTGTGCGGGCAATTGATATTTCACGAGAATCATTACAAATCGCAGAAAAAAATGCGTATGAGCTTGGGGCAAATGTCCAATGGCTTCACGGTGATTTACTTGAACCGATATCAAGTCAAAATAATCGTAAAAAGGTGGACATTCTCGTATCAAACCCACCATATATACCTGACGCTGATATTGAGACACTTTCAACAATTGTCAAAGACCACGAACCAATTCGGGCACTAGCTGGTGGAAAGGACGGATTAAACTTTTACAGAAGGCTTATCAAAGACATGGTGCCTCTACTCAACGAAAAAGCACTAATTGCCTTTGAAATCGGAACAGGACAAGGCCAAGATGTAAAACAACTAATCGAACAAACCCTCCCAACAGCTAAAATTGACATAATCTCCGACATCAACGGAAAAGAACGAATGGTCTTCGCAGCAAAATAATTGGTTGATGACAGCTTTTGGTTGGGGGGACAGTCCCCCAACCAAGCTTACAACATGATATTATGAGGTTAACACCCAAAATGGGGGACTGTCCCCAATTCACACAAATCTCCATACCACAAGGATTTATTCGCTAATACATTGAGTCATTGCCCCTTTTTGGGGACAGTCCCCAAAAAACTAGCAAACTATTTTTGAAAAACTAGTTTAGGAATCTCTCTCTCTGTCCATACTGTTTACCAAGGGAGGAGAGAGATGATGAAAAAACAAAAACTTGCATTTATATATATATTTCTATTATTTATTGGGGCTGTTGCAAATGTCTATAAAGAGCCGGTAGCAGCAAGCACAACAAGTGCTGAGGAGCCAGTTGTTATTCCGGAAGAGGCGATACGTTTACGGATTCTAGCGAATAGTGATTCTGATGAGGATCAAGCGTTGAAAAGAAAAATCCGTGATGAGGTAAATAAAGAAATCACGCAATGGGTTGCCAAGCTAACTTCAGTAGAAGAAGCGAGAAAATTAATTCAATCAAGATTACCAGAAATTGAAGATATCGTTGAGCGTGTTCTAGATGAGGAAAATAAACAGCAGTCGTATTCAGTAGATTTTGATAATGTTAGCTTTCCAACAAAGCTCTATGGAAATTTCATCTATCCAGCAGGTGAATATGAAGCGATTTTAATTAGTCTAGGTGAGGCAAAGGGTGCTAATTGGTGGTGTGTATTATTTCCACCGCTATGCTTCTTAGACTTCTCGAACAGTGAAGCAGTTCAAGCTGCCGAACAAGAAGATAGCAAAATAAATGACAAAGAAAAAACGGATGAAAAATTAGCGGCACTAGTAGTTGAAGAAGAAAAAGAAGAGGAAGTAGAAGTAAAATTCTTCCTGGTAGAATGGTTCCAAGGCTTGTTTTCGTAGGAATTAAAAAAAAGGGTGGGGACAGTCCCCACCCTTAAAAGATCCTATCAACACAACATTTTCACTAGTAAAATAATCTGTAAAGCGCTTAATTGGGGACTGTCCCCAAAAAAATAGAATAAATCTAGTTTTTGCCTCATAGAGTTGAAGTAGAAATAACAAATTATGGGGTGAGAGTATGTTTTATCAGTTAAAGGTTGCAAAAGAGAAGGATTTAAATAGGCTTGTAGCGTTTGTTGATATGGCTGGGGTCAGTTCAGAGGGATTTGAACGTTTAATAGATTATTTTGTCATAATGGAAAATGAGGAGCGAGAGATCGTTGCCTGTATCGGGATTGAACCAATGGAGGACACGGGGTTATTACGTTCACTTGTCGTATCGGACAAGCTGAAGCAAGCCCACATCTTAACTCTTTTTCAAAGCATTCAATCACTTGCTGAACAAAAAGGATTAAAAGATTTATATTTAGTCACAAACAAAGAAGCATCTGTCCAATTTTTATCATTAATGGGCTTTGATGAAATTGACCAGGAGGCAATCCCTTCAAAACTAATGGCTTTACAGCATATGAAGGAATCCGCAAATGACGTAAATGCAAAAATAATGGTAAAGTCCACATAATGTGGATATATCCACATAGTTTTCCACAATAACCACAGTCTTATCCACAAAATGTGGATAAGGCTTGTTTTCATGTCGTTCATTTTATATACTACAAGGACGAATATGCTATGATTAGTAATAGAATTGAACGGTAAAAAGGGAGTTAGAGTAAATGAATACAAAAATATGGACTGTGGATGACTCGGAAAACTTATCCACTAGTTATTCACATATTTCACAAGCAGCAAGATTATTAACAGAAAATGAAGTAGTCGCCTTTCCGACAGAGACCGTTTACGGGTTAGGTG
Source organism: Bacillus sp. (in: firmicutes) (assembly GCA_031180805.1). GTDB lineage: Bacteria > Bacillota > Bacilli > Bacillales > Bacillaceae > Metabacillus. The sequence goes on along the minus strand of JAPSLL010000009.1, from coordinate 27,710 downwards.
CTAACGCTTATTCAGATGAAGCGGTCCAAAAGATTTTCGCAGCAAAGGGGAGACCAGCCGATAATCCGTTAATCGTCCACATTGCTTCGAAAAAAAGTCTAGATGATATCGTCACAAATATTCCTGACTATGTATATAAACTGATTGATGAATTTTGGCCAGGCCCGTTAACATTTATATTGCCAAAAAAAGGTGAGCGGTTATCGACACTCGTCACAGCTGGACTTAATACGGTAGGCGTAAGAATGCCTGATCATCAGCTCGCCCTTGCTTTAATTAAGGAGGCGAATGTTCCAATTGCAGCACCTAGTGCAAATCGTTCAGGAAAACCTAGTCCAACCCTTGCCTCACATGTATATCATGATTTGAACGGGAAAATTGGTGGAATTGTTGATGGAGGCCCAACAGGTGTGGGCGTTGAATCAACGGTGTTAGATTGTACAACAAGCATCCCGGCAATTTTACGCCCAGGTGGAATAACAAAGGAGCAACTAGAGGAGATAGTTGGTAAGGTATCTGTTGATAAGGCGCTTATTGAAGAGGGACATGCTCCGAAGTCTCCTGGAATGAAATATACACACTATTCACCAAATGCGCCCATTATCATAGTAAACGGAAATTATACATTTATCCAAAAGCTAGTAAATGAATATCAGCAAGCAGGAAAATTTGTAGGTGTACTAACAACAATTGAAGGAATCCCTTATCTTCAAGCAGATAAAGTCATCGCCTGTGGAAGCAGAAATGATTTACGTACGGTCGCAACAGAGCTTTATGATACGTTAAGAACATTTGATGAGACGGATATTGATATTATCATCAGCGAGAGCTTTCCGAAGTCAGGAGTTGGAGAAGCGATCATGAATCGCCTGCTAAAGGCTTCGGGTAACCGTATAGTAGAAGGATAAAAAAATGAAAGTCCCAAGCTAATCAAAGATAGCCTTGGGATTTTTTAATGAATTAATAATTATCTTTCTAGAATGGCAGTGCAGGTAAAATAGGGCCTCCTGATCCCTCCACCTGTAAGCTTTCCTCAAACACACTTAGTACCTCCTTCCATGCCCATCCAAAAAATCAAAAATTCAAGCAAATAACAAATCATCGTGTTGTTTTTAAACGCAATCAAAAAATACATCTGACACTTTAGAAGTATCATCAGTTATAAAGGAATAAAAAATAAAGCGGTCTACCCCTTAAAAGTTCTAATTCTAATCGAACGAGCATAAAGTTAACTAGGCGTGTCCGAGGGGGGTAATGATGAGCTTAGAAACGGTAATAAGTGAACTTTTTACATTAATTATTATGGCATTGGCACTTGGCATGGACGCATTTTCTGTAGGCCTTGGTATGGGCTTAATTAGACTTAGGATGAAACAAATCTTTTACATCGGGGTCACAATCGGTGTATTTCATATAGTAATGCCATTAGTTGGAATGTTAATTGGAAGGCTATTAAGTGATACCTTTGGAACGATTGCGACATTGCTTGGCGGTGGGCTATTAATATTACTCGGAGTGCAAATGATTTTTGCGTCATTTAGTAAGGAAGAAAAGCCGTTAATAAAACCTGTAGGAATGGGTCTCATCGTGTTTGCTCTTAGCGTAAGCTTAGATAGCTTTTCAGTTGGTTTAAGCTTAGGAATCTATGGGGCGAAAACAATTTTAACCGTTGTCACTTTTGGAATCATTAGTATGATTTTAACATGGTTTGGACTGCTTATTGGCAAAAGGGTTCAATCATGGATTGGCTCATATAGTGAAGCTCTTGGCGGCAGTATTTTATTTGCATTTGGCGTAAAATTACTTTTTTCCTTTTAATTAGCTCTGAAATTACGGGTAGTTCGGAACTCTCCATTGCCTCTTGAGATAATCTATTACAGAAAATTCCAAGAGTCACATATCCCTGTCGTTCCTAGGTAGAGAACAACTGCATTGCTTAAGATGACAAGAAAAAGCCGGGTCTCTTTATAAATCAAAGAGACTCGGCTTTTTGCCTTAAATTATTTATTTTGTAATAGAAGCCCATATGACTCTTTAATACGCTCGCTATCGAGACGATCGCCTATCAAAATAATGATGGAGGGCTGTGATGTCTCAACTTCTTCTACGTAAAGGCGCCCAGAGGAATATTGAAAAGAGTAGGCAGTCACATCATCGTTAAACGTAATGATTCCCTTTCCTCTAATAACATCGTTTGGAAGCTGTTTAAGCCATGCTTCAAATCCCTTTTTAGTAAACCTAGGGACATCTGTTAATTTCACTGCTTTTAGCGTTGCATGTTGATGGTCGTGTTTATGATTACAATCATCTGAATGACAGCTACATGTAGGCTGTTCAGCTTCTTTCGTAAGTTCTAATGTCTGCACTCTAGATAGCAGCAAATCGTTAATTGCTACATCACCAAATGTAGATTTTATAATTGGCGTTTCGACACTAGTTGTTTTACGTATTGAGGCAAGAATCTTTTCTAGTTTTTTCTCTGTTACTAAATCGGTTTTATTCAAGACAATGATCGAAGCGCAGATGATTTGTTCCTTTAATAGCGTTCGAATTTCCCTTGAGCTTGAAAAGATACTTTGATATTCAAGATATTGACTCGCATCGACTAAGCTAATGATGGAGCGGATTGCAAAATGGTCAATATAAAGAGGGGCTGTTATCGCCTCGACTATTTCAGATGGATTGGCAACACCTGTTCCTTCTATGAACAAAATATCAACAGAGTTGTCAATAAATTGATTAAGCGTTAATTTTAAATCCTCCTGCATCGAGCAACAAATGCAGCCATTTAATAATTCAACCATTTTTTCTGTCTTAAAAAGATGTGATTCGACATTTGTATCACCGAGTTCATTTAAGATAATGCCAACCTTTTTTCCTTTAAGCTGACTATCCTCTACTAATCTCTTTAATACAGTAGTTTTTCCGCTACCTAAAAACCCACTAATGATATAAACATCGGTTACTTGATTCATAAAAGTACCCCCCGTTCTTTTCTGTAGCTAGAAAATATCGTTTTTTTACCTCAAATAGGAAGCATTACGACTAGATCCTTTCTATCATATTTCTTCCTTCGCACTTCGACAACATTCTTTTCGAAAATTTACAAAATCTTAACGAAATCTACAAAAAACGTAAAAGATAGCTTAACAATATAAAACTACCATTGTATTTGTATGGGAAAAATATATTCAAAGGAGGAAATGTAGTGGTAGTGAAACGTAGATTATCAAAAAAACTAGTCACCTTTGGCGTTTTGTCTACTTTAGTCATTGGAAGCTTTGCAGGATTAAGACAAGAATCGGCAAAGGCGAATACTGAAGAGACACCTGAAATAAGAAACGTCATTTTTTTAATTGGTGATGGGATGGGGCCTTCCACGATTGCAGCACATCGTTATATGAAGGATGATCCTTCGACAAAAGAAATGGAATTAACGGAATTTGATAAACACTTAGTCGGTATGCAAACAACATATCCTGATGACCCGGCACAGAATATTACAGATTCAGCATCAGCAGCTACTGCTATGGCATCTGGTATCAAAACATACAATAATGCCATTGGGATGGACCCTAATAAAAATCCATACGAAACAGTTCTAGAGCAAGCGAAAGAGGATGGAAAGGCGACAGGTCTTGTTGCAACGTCTGAAATTACACATGCAACACCTGCGTCATATGGTGCCCATGATGAAAGTCGTAAAAATATGGATGCGATTGCTAACGACTATTACGATGAATTGATTAATGGCAATCATAAAATTGATGTATTACTTGGTGGCGGATCTAGCAATTTTATTCCAGAGGACGGTCGCAAAATTGATAATCGCAACCTTGTTGAAGAGTTTCAAAAAGATGGGTATAGCTATGTGACGACAAAAGAACAATTATTAGCTGATGAAAATGATCAAGTTTTAGGGTTATTTGCAACAGGTGGTCTTCCTAAAATGATCGATCGCCCAGATAGCATTCCTTCTTTAGAGGATATGACAAAAGTAGCTATCGATAAATTAAGCAGTGATGAACAAGGCTTCTTCTTAATGGTAGAAGGAAGTCAAATCGACTGGGCTGAGCATGATAATGATATCGTTGGCACAATGAGTGAAATGGATGATTTTGAAAAGGCGTTTAAAGCAGCAATTGATTTTGCTGAACAAGATGGTCACACATTAGTTGTAACAACAGCTGACCATGCAACAGGTGGATTATCACTAGGCGCAAACACAAAGGCTACTCCAAATGGAGATTATAACTTCCACGTAGGGCCAATCAAAGCCTTTAGCAAAACTCCTGATTATATTGCGGCAGAAATTTTTGCTGCTGGTCCGAATGCTGATGTAGAAGCAATTATGAAGAAATATATTGATGCTAATTTTTATAGCCACATTTCAGCGGAAGAAATTCAAGCTGTCAAAGATGCAGTCCAAACTAATAATTTAACAGAAATCGATAATGCAATTGAAGCAATTGTTAATGAGCATTCTGTAACAGGCTGGACGACAGGTGGTCATACTGGTGAAGATGTTCCTGTTTATGCATATGGCCCACAAAAAGAACGTTTTGCGGGATTAATTGACAATACAGAACAAGCAAAAATTATCTTTGCATTATTAGAAGAAAATAAAATTCCAGTAACTGAAGATCCGGGCACAGATAATCCAGATCCAGGTACGGAAAACCCAGACCCGGGCACAAATAACCCAGA
>JAPSLL010000009.1:0-22903 GCA_031180805.1 Bacillus sp. (in: firmicutes) | reverse complement strand
AACCCAGACCCGGGCACGGAAAACCCAGATCCGGGTACAAATAACCCAGATCCAGGTACGGAAAACCCAGACCCGGGCACAAATAACCCAGATCCAGGCACGGAAACTCCAGACCCGGGTACAGATAACCCAGATCCAGGCACGGAAACTCCAGACCCAGGTGCGGATAATCAAGATCCTGGCACAGATAACAAAGGCAATGACACAAAAGACCCAGGTAACGGCACAGATAAACCGAGTGACAATACAAAGGATCCAAGTAATGTCTCTGATAAGCCAAGTGTAGATACCGATAATAATGGATTCAACTTACCGAAAACAGCAACAAATGTTTATAACCTATTAATAGTAGGATTCATCATTCTTCTTGCAGGTGGGGGCTTTGTTCTTTACCAAAGAAAGAAAGCAAAAATGAATGCTTAATAGAATTTTATTTTAATAGAAAGGCGGGGACGCACGTACGCTTGCGTTCCTAAAATCCCTTATTTGTTTTTTAATAAGTAAATAAACAGGAGGTAAACCAATGGTCTTTAATAGAGCGATTACGAAGAAGCTTGTCACAGCTGCTGTGTTATCTACAGTTGTTGTTGGTAGCTTTGCAGGTCTGAATCAGGATTCAGCAAAGGCTGAGGATGAATCTGCATCTAAAGTGAAAAACGTCATCTTCCTTATTGGTGACGGGATGGGACCTTCAACAATAGCTGCACACCGCTATATGATCGATGATCCTTCAACAAAAGAAATGGAAGGTTCGGAGTTTGATAAATATTTAGTGGGTATGCAAACAACATATCCAGATGATCCATCGCAAAATATTACCGATTCAGCATCTGCTGCTACAGCGATGTCTTCAGGGTATAAAACATACAACAATGCAATCGGTATGGATAACGACAAAAAGATTTACAAAACGGTCCTTGAACAAGCGAAAGAGAACGGAAAAGCAACAGGATTAGTTGCCACATCTGAAATAACTCATGCTACACCTGCATCATACGGTGCCCATGATGAGAGCCGTAAAAATATGGATGCTTTAGCTGATGATTATTATGATGAATTAATTAATGGAGAGCATAAAATTGATGTCCTTCTAGGTGGCGGTGCTTCAAACTTTATTCCTGAGGCAGGACGTAAGAAGGATAATCGTAACCTAGCAGAAGAATTTGTAAATGATGGCTATAGCTTTGTTACAAATAAAGAAGAATTATTAAACGATACAAATGGACAGATTTTAGGATTGTTTGCAAATGGTGGGTTACCAAAAGCGATTGACCGTGATGAAACAATTCCTTCCTTAGAAGATATGACTAAGGCAGCTCTTGATCGTTTAAGTCAAGATGAAGATGGCTTCTTCTTAATGATCGAAGGAAGTCAAATCGACTGGGCTGAGCATGATAATGATATCGTTGCAACAATGAGCGAAATGGCAGAATTCGAGCGAGCATTTAAAATGGCGATCGACTTTGCTGAGCAAGATGGTGAAACATTAGTTGTAACGACAGCTGACCACGCAACTGGGGGATTAACTTTAGGAGCGAATACGAAGGCAGTTGCTAATGGTGATTATAATTTCCATGTAGGACCAATCAAAGCGTTTAACAAAACTCCTGATTATATTTCTGCAGAAATCTTTGCAACAGGTGCAGAGGCAGATGTTGAGGCAATTATGAAAAAATACATTGATGCAGACTTCTACAGTCGAATAACAGCTGAAGAAATTCAAGCAGTTAAAGATGCAGCAGCTGCAAACAATGGAACAGAAATTGATAATGCGATTGAGGCTATTGTCAATGAGCATTCTGTAACAGGCTGGACAACAGGTGGACATACCGGTGAAGAAGTTCCTGTCTATGCGTATGGACCAGAAAGCTCACGTTTTAAAGGGTTACTAGACAATACGGACCAAGCAAAAATTATTTTTGATTTATTTGAAAAAGCGAAGTAAATAAAGGGAGAGTAGAAGGTTTTATTGTAAAAAACCTTCTACTCTTTATCCATATCCTCATCCACTCACACTCTAAATTAGATATATCCCAATGATGAATGTTTACTAGAGATGAAGAAATAGTAATGAAACTTGGATAAAGGGGTTTTTATCATGAAAACAACAATGCTGAAGCAATCGAAGGAGATAATTGGTCTCGTTTTAGTTGCACTATTTATCTACTTTTTTATTTTTTGGGACTATAAGCAATTTCAGTCTGAATTTTCGATCCCTCAGCAATGGTTAAATTTGAATACAATATTTTTAAGTATTGTTATTGAAGCAATTCCGTTTATTTTACTAGGTGTTTTTGTCTCTTCACTTATACAAATCTTTGTGACGGAAGAAACAGTCAAAAAGTATATACCGAAAAATGCAGTAATTGCCGTTATTCCTGCTGCTTTACTTGGGGCGATTTTTCCTGTTTGTGAATGTGCAATTGTACCTGTTGTCAGAAGGCTAATAAAAAAAGGAATGCCCCTTCATGTTGCGTTTGTCTTTTTAGCATGTGCGCCAATTTTAAATCCTGTTGTAGCAGCATCAACATACTTTGCGTTTCAGTCTAATCCATCTATTTTAGTCGGGCGCATGGGCTTAGCCTTCGTATTATCAATGATTATAGGACTTGTCATCTTTTTATTTTTTAAAAATAGTAATCAATTAAAGCTAACTTCAGAAGAACTAGTAGGTAATGAAGCGCAAAAGCAAGAAACACTGCAAGTGAATAAATGGAAGGCAACCTTTTACCACGCTAGTGACGAGTTTTTTGATATGGGGAAGTACTTGATTCTAGGTGCATTTATCGCAAGCTTATTCCAAACCTTCTTAAATAGAGAGGTGCTTTTATCCTTAGGATCAAACGAATTTAGCTCACCGCTTGTGATGATGGGCTTTGCATTTGTTCTGTCACTATGCTCAGAAGCAGACGCCTTTGTTGCAGCATCATTTGGTACTACATTTGCACCAGGTGCTCTACTAGCATTCCTTGTTTATGGTCCGATGCTAGATATGAAAAATACGATTCTATTATTTGCTTATTTCCGTACGAAATTTGTTCTTAGCTTCATTATCATTGTTACTGCTATCGTCTATTTTGGTGTCATCATCTATCAACAGTTTATTTAAGGAAATAAAAAGAAGAACGGAGGAAAGCAGATGGATCAAACGAATGACTTAGGCTTTCAAAAATATATTCGAGGCATTATTTTAGTAGGGTTCACTTTACTATTATTTAAATTAATTATTTCAGGTGATATTACAAACTTCATTGCTCCTAAAATGCTCCCATTCGTCTATTTTGCAGCGGGGACGTTTTTGATATTAGGGATTCTCCAAATTTGGCGAAGTGACTCAAAGAAGGAACTAGACATTTATTGTGATTGTGGGCTTGATCATACAGGGAAGAGATCACCAGTGAAATCCTTATTTGTATATTCTCTATTTCTCTTTCCTGTTTTAACAGGGTTTATGTTTCCTGAAGTAGTGTTAGATAGTTCGGTCATTAAAAATCGTGGTATAAATTTTGGTACTGCGAATACACAGGTTGAAGCAACACAGACAGGCAACAATGAAACGAAAACGACGACGGCTGAAACGAGTACCCCAGAAGCAAAGAGTGTTGATGAAATGTATTTAGAAGGCTTGCTAAATAGTGACAAAATTACAGTAACCGATGCTGAATACTCAAAAATAACAAAGTATATTGAAACTAATTTAGATAAGTTCGTAGGGAAAGAAATTGAAATTGTTGGCTTCGTTTATCGTGAACCTGATTTTGCCCAGGATGAAATGTCGATTTCTAGATTTACAGTTTCATGCTGTGTAGCTGACCTTCAGGTAATGGGAACGATGGCAACAGGGGAAGCGGCAAAAGATTTGAAAAATGATGAATGGGTAAAAGTAACGGGAGTCATTAATAAAACAAACAAAAATGACCGAGACATTCCTTTAATTGAAATCGGCAAGCTTGAAAAAATAGAAGCTCCATCTGACCCGTATATATACGTATTCTAATTGTGAAAAGTAAAATAGAAGATAGAGGCAATGGTGTTCGCGCATCATTGCCTTTTGTTATGTTTTTTTAGCTGAATACAATAAATACTGATATTAGAAGATAAAATTTCTACGGAGGAGGTGCATGTCCCAGGTGAAGTGCACAAACATATTGTCTAAAGTACATACAATGAAAACGAATTGTATAAAAAGAATGCAAGAACAGCTAATAAGAAAAATTCAATAATTGTGATTTTGATTCCTCTGTTTTAAACTGTGAAAGTATCCTATGTTAAATAATAGTAGATGGAAGCTTTTGATTTCTTGTCATGAGGTTATGTATTCAGGAATAATGTAGATAACTAACCTTTTCGTGGAAGGGTTATGACTAGGTATAAAGAATTATATAAAAATTTCAAAACTTGACTATTTTCTTAATAATATTTCCATTATAATGATAAAAGGGAGTGTTTTTGTATGACCAAAGTACTATTTGTTTGTACAGGAAATACGTGTAGAAGTCCAATGGCAGAGGCATTATTGAAGCATCTGAAAACATCTGAACAAATTGAGGTGAAATCAGCGGGAGTTTTTGCTACGGATGGGAATAACGCATCCCCCAATGCGATTGAGGCACTACGAGAAAAGGGTATTGCGTGCGAGCATCAATCTTCAAGTCTTAGCCCTGATCTAGTTGAATGGGCAACGATTATTTTAACAATGACGAATAGTCATAAACAATCTGTGATTGATTATTATCCTGACGCGGGGCGCAAAACGTTCACACTTGCAGAATATGTTGGTGAGAAAGGAATGGGGAATAAAGACATTACCGACCCGTTTGGAGGCTCGTTATCCACCTACAAGCAAACATTAAAAGATTTAGAAAAGTACATTTCAAAATTGATAGAACATCTTGAAAGTTAGAAAAATGTTGAAGAGGAGAAACAAGGATGAAAAGCAGAAAAAAATATAAGTTTAGTCTAAGACTCAAGCTTGTCGTGTTTACAACAGTATTGGCGTTAATAACCTATTCAACTAGTGCGTTTTTTATCTATTATCTAGTCAATTTTGCAGACAATATTATTGATGAAGAAGTTTTTACATTAATTACTTTAATTTTGGGGATTATTTGGTCAGGGATTCTTACATACTTTGGTGCAGGCTTTATAACAAGAGCCTTACACAGACTTGAAACTGCAGCATACAGAGCAGCAGATGGTGATATTCATGAGGATGTTCCAGTGCCGAAAAGCGATGATGAAATTAAAGGCTTAACACTTGCATTCAATCAAATGCAACAAAATATGAGAAGTATGGTGCAAAGCATTGAAGAAAATTTTCAGGAAACAAATGAGCAGGTGAAAAAAATGGCAGATGCTTCAAGTAATGCTGCAAAGCAGGCCGAAGCAATTTCGACAACTGTTCAAGAAATTTCACGCGGTGCTGATCAATCTGCTAGTTCAATTCAAGATACAGCCTCAGCGGTAGAGGATATTATTGAATTTGCAACACAAGTAGAAAACAAAGCAGCTTCCTCTGAAAAAATGTCCAATGAAATGGTTTCATCTCTTTCAGAAAGTAAGCAGGTGTATGATTCCTTAATTACAGGGATACAAAAATTAGCGGAAGAGAATGAAGCGTCGATGACAGCGGTACGTCGCTTAGAGGAACATGCGAATGAGGTTTCAACAATTGTTTCGTTAGTTGGCGATATTGCCAACCAAACAAATTTATTAGCATTAAACGCGTCTATTGAAGCAGCGAGAGCAGGTGAGCATGGTAAAGGATTTGCTGTCGTGGCAGAAGAAGTAAGAAAGCTTGCTGATGAGAGTGCAAAAGCAGTTCAAGGGATTACAGGGTTAATTGAAAATATACAGCAAGAGGTTCAAAATGTAGTTGGTCAAATCGGAGAACAAGTAGAAACTGCAAAGGCACAAGCACACAATGGCCAAACGTCTGGTAAAATGCTTGAAGAAACGAGTCAATCCATTATGGAAGTTGCTAAAGCTGTTTCACAAATTAGCGGACTTGTCCAACAACAAATGAATTCTTTACAAACAACTGGTGCACAATCAGAGGAAGTGGCTGCAATTGCTGAGGAGACGTCAGCAGGTGCTCAAGAAGTCGCATCTGCTATTGTTGACCAAACGAACCATATTGAGCAGTTAAATGATTTAAGCGCAAGCCTTGCGGAAAGTGCGGACAAACTAAGGAAAAACATTGATCGATTCAATATCCAAGCGGTAAAATAAAAGGATAGAGATTAAATGTCAAAATTCTTTAGGAGGATACAATGAAAGTAGCAATTGCGTCAGATCATGGTGGTATCAATATTCGTAAAGAAATTATTGCATTATTAGAAGAAATGAACATTGAATATAAAGATATGGGCTGTGAATGTGAAACATCTGTCGATTATCCAGATTATGCGATTCCTGTTGCAAATATGGTCGTAAGCGGTGAAGTAGATCGAGGCATCCTAATTTGTGGGACAGGTATAGGAATGAGTATAGCAGCGAATAAAGTAAAGGGTATCCGTTGTGCCTTAGTCCATGATACTTTCAGTGCCAAAGCAACACGCGAGCATAATGACACAAATGTTCTTTCAATGGGTGAGCGTGTTATCGGTCCAGGCCTTGCTCGTGAGATCGCGAAAATTTGGTTAACAACTGAATTTCAAGGTGGACGTCATGCAACACGTGTAGGCAAAATCAGCGAATATGAAAACGAACATTTATAAGAAGGTAGCGGAAAACAGATGGCAAATCTCGAAGGTTGGCAGCATGATTTATCGGTGCTTTTAGAGGATTTTCATGCCCAGGCCCAATTGGAAGCTGGCGATTTGATTGTCATTGGGTGCAGTACGAGTGAAGTAATCGGAGAAAAGATAGGAACAGCGGGCTCTGAGGACGTAGCCAAAATGGTTTTTCATTTGCTTTCTCAGTTTCAGCAAAGCACAGGTGTGCACCTTGCCTTTCAATGCTGTGAACATCTTAACAGAGCGTTAGTAGTTGAAAAAGCCGTTGCAAAGGAAAAAGGCTTTGACGAGGTGACGGTCATCCCTGTCAAAAAGGCAGGAGGTTCAATGGCGACCTATGCATATCAGCACATGGAACATCCAGCTGTTGTAGAGTTTATAAAAGCAGATGCGGGTATTGATATCGGTGATACTTTTATCGGCATGCATCTAAAGCATGTAGCAGTGCCACTTCGAAGCAAAATCAAACAAATTGGTTCTGCCCACGTTACAATGGCGAAAACCCGTCCAAAGTTAATAGGTGGTTCTAGAGCGGTTTATGAACTAGACCCTGATAATCAGACGTGCCGCTAAACAAATGACCTCGGAAATGAACCGAGGTCATTTTTTGTAGTTTTCGTTCTCCTTTAAGCGTTTGTTAAAAATAATAGTTACTTTTCTAAAAAGGATATATTAATAAGAAAACTTCCCCTTTGCATTTAAATAAAATAAAATAGTTGCGGAATTTTCAAACATTATAGTTGACATTGTCAGAAAAAGTAACGAAAATAGGTGTATTAATCTTTTGAACAAAGATGAACTTTATAAGTAATAAAACGAATGATTAAAACATTATTTGCAAATAATATTCGTTTTTAAGGTTCGTTTTTTTGAAAAATAGTAAGATTTACGAAAATATTTTAGAAAATCTATTACATTCTTGCTAATTACCGTGTACAATATAGATGGAATTAGACGTTGTAATTTATCTTATAGGTTTGAAATGAAGGGAGATACGATTCAGAATGAAACATTTACCAGAACAAGATGCGAAAATTTTTGAAGCGATTCAGTTAGAGCGTAAGCGTCAAGAGTCGAAAATTGAATTAATTGCATCAGAAAACTTTGTTAGTGAAGCAGTAATGGAAGCTCAAGGTTCAGTCCTTACAAATAAATATGCAGAAGGATACCCTGGCCGTCGTTATTATGGTGGTTGTGAGCATGTTGATGTTGTCGAAGATATTGCGAGAGAACGTGCAAAGCAAATCTTTGGAGCGGAATATGTTAACGTACAGCCTCACTCTGGCGCACAAGCAAACATGGGAGTGTATTTCACGATTTTAGAGCATGGTGATACTGTTTTAGGGATGAATTTATCTCACGGCGGTCACTTAACTCACGGTAGCCCAGTTAACTTTAGTGGTGTTCAATACAACTTTGTTGAATACGGTGTTGACGAAGTAACACATCGCATTAATTATGATGATGTGTTAGAAAAAGCAAGAACACACAAACCAAAATTAATCGTTGCTGGTGCTAGTGCATATCCAAGAGCAATTGACTTTAAGAGATTCCGTGAAATTGCTGATGAAGTAGGAGCGTATTTCATGGTCGATATGGCACACATTGCAGGACTTGTTGCAGCTGGCTTACATGAAAATCCAGTGCCATATGCAGACTTTGTTACAACTACAACACATAAAACACTTCGTGGACCACGTGGCGGTATGATTTTATGTAAAGAAGAATTCGGTAAGAAAATCGATAAATCGATCTTCCCTGGTATTCAAGGCGGTCCACTTATGCATGTGATTGCAGCTAAAGCAGTTTCATTCGGTGAAGCACTTCAAGATAGCTTCAAAACGTATGCTCAAAACATCATTGACAATGCAAAGCGTTTAGCAGAAAAATTACAAGCAGAAGGCTTAACACTTGTTTCAGGTGGTACTGATAACCATTTATTATTAGTAGATGTTCGTTCACTTCAATTAACTGGTAAGGTTGCTGAACATGTGCTTGATGAAATTGGAATCACTGTAAACAAAAATACAATTCCTTTTGAAACAGAAAGCCCATTCGTAACAAGTGGAATTCGTATTGGTACTGCAGCTGTAACAAGCCGTGGCTTCGGTTTAGAGGAAATGGACGAAATCGGTAGCATTATCGCGTTTGCTCTTAAAAACAATGAAGATGCAGCAAAATTAGCAGAAGCTAAGCAACGTGTAGAAGCTTTAACAAGCAAATTCCCTTTATATCGTAATCTATAAGAAAAGATAACAGGACGACAAGCGAATTGTCGTCCTTTTTGCATTGATAAACAAAATAGTAAAGCGAGTATGTAACTAAAAATCTCTCACTAGTGTTTAAGTCCCGAAAATAATGAATAAATCCATTGATATAACTTGAAACTATTATCGATTTTCTGTAAAATTTATTGAAGTGTTTAAGAAAAGGAGATGATTTGGTGGGGAAGGTATACGTTTTTGATCATCCATTAATTCAACATAAACTTACATATATTCGTGATAAGAATACAGGAACTAAAGAATTTCGTGAGCTAGTTGATGAAGTAGCAAGCTTGATGGCCTTTGAAATTACAAGAGATTTGCCTCTTGATGAGGTTGATGTAGAAACACCTGTTACAACAGCAAAATCAAAAGTTCTTTCTGGGAAAAAGTTGGGAATTATTCCAATTCTACGTGCAGGTCTTGGGATGGTGGACGGTATTTTAAAGCTTATCCCTGCTGCAAAAGTTGGACATGTCGGTTTATATCGTGATCCTGAAACACTTCAACCAGTAGAATACTATGTAAAACTTCCATCAGATATTGCAGAACGTGAACTAATTGTCGTTGATCCAATGCTAGCGACTGGCGGCTCTGCAGTAGAAGCGATTGATAGTCTTAAAAAACGCGGTGGAAAAAACATTAAATTTATGTGTTTAATCGCGGCACCAGAAGGCGTTGAGGTTGTGAAGGAAGCACATCCTGACGTTGATATTTATATTGCAGCTTTAGATGAAAAGCTAAATGATCATGGTTATATTGTCCCTGGGTTAGGAGACGCTGGTGACCGATTATTTGGAACGAAATAATTTTTAAGAGAACCTATTTGTGGGTTCTCTTTTTTCATAGAGTAAAGTAGATGTAACACTGCACTCTCTACATGATTTTTTCATAATGGAGCAAACTAAGAGTGAGGTGGAACGAATGAATTTAACAACAAGAACTTCAATCCTTTTTCTCCTAATCATGCTTTTTACAAGCAACGTCCATGCGATTACATATCCTGGACGCCCACCACTCCCGACTGAAGAGCATTCGAAAACAGAGCAAATGCTATTCATCGTCAAAAAAGAAAATGTCTCTTCCTTTGAGGCTAAAGTAAAATCGTTTCCAAGCATCATAATCCGCAAAACGTTTAATCATGTTTTCAATGGATTTTCTTTAGAAGGTCCTCCTAATCTTTTAACACAATTAAAAAATGAAAATGCCGTTGTACACGCAACTGCTGTCGTTCCTTTTCAAGCTCAAATTGATGAAAGCGTCCCGTTTATTGGTGGTAAAGATGTTAGAGGGTTATTTGATCAGGCGAATCATCGATTAACAGGGAAAGGTGTGAAAATTGCTGTCATCGATACAGGAATTGATTATCATCATCCTGATCTATCTCGGAATTACCGCGGAGGATACGATTTTGTGGATAATGATGATGATCCGATGGAGGCGAGCAATATAAGAGGTAGTGAAACGTTACATGGAACTCATGTAGCAGGTGTCATTGCGGCTAATGGAAAGCTAAAGGGTGTTGCTCCTGAAGCAGAAATTATTGCGTATCGAGCGTTGGGGCCAACTGGAATGGGAACATCTGAGCAAGTAATAGCAGCGATAGAAAAGGCGATTGAAGCAAAGGTCGATATTATTAATCTTTCCCTAGGAAATACGATTAATGGACCTGATTGGCCGACTAGCTTAGCGCTTAATAAGGCGGTTGAGTTAGGGATTGTTGCGGTTACGTCGAGTGGTAATTCTGGCCCGAAGGTTTGGACAGTTGGTTCACCAGGTACATCTGAAAAGGCGATCTCAGTAGGGGCAACATCACCACCTTTACAAATGCCCTATCTAAAACTACATGGTACTAGGCATTTAATTAGAATGAATGAGATGCAAGGTGCAAATGCTTGGAATTTAAAAGGATCTGAAACGATCGTCTATAAAGGATTTGGAGAAGAGAAGGAATTTAAGGAGTCGGTTCATAAACAGGTTGTCCTTGTTGATAGAGGGAAAATGACCTTTACCGAAAAGGCAATCAAAGCAAAAAAGGCTGGTGCAAAGGCGGTTATCATTGCGAATAATGTAAAAGGGCCATTTGCAGGAGCATTAGAAATGGAACTAGACATTCCCGTTGTTTCTATTTCTAAAGAGGCAGGGGACAGAATAAAGCGAGCGCTAAAGGAACATAATCGAGCACAAACGATCTATATAAAGGAAGAAGACAAGCTAGCCAACTTCAGCTCAAGAGGACCTGTGACAAAAACATGGGCAATAAAGCCAGATGTCGTTGCACCGGGTGTAGCTATTACAAGTACAGTCCCACATGGATATTTAACCCTTCATGGTACAAGCATGGCAGCGCCACATGTAGCTGGGGCATGTGCTCTCATTAAACAAGCTCATCCTGACTGGAGCCCTGAACAGATTAAAGCCTCTCTAATGAATACAGCAAAACGATTAATGAATAAGGAAAAGAATAGACTGCAGCCAACCGAGCAAGGCAGTGGGCGGATAAATATAAAAGAAGCTATTGAGGCAGAAGTGCTAGTCTATCCTGGTTCACTCACATTTGGGCAATACAATAAGAAGGATTTGCGAACGAAAAAAACGGTAAAACTAACATTAGATAATCAATCTCAAGTTAAGAAAACGGCAACATTCAAAATGCCAAAAGGGAAAATGGGCATCCAATGGAAGCTGCCCACACCAACACAGCTAAAGTCAGGTGAGAAAAAACAAGTAGAAATAAGCCTTGATATCACGCCAACACGCTTAAAAGCAGGAATACACCAAGAGTGGCTCGAGCTTGATGCAGGTAAAGAAAGAATATGCCTTCCGTATATTTATGTTGTGGATGAACCTAACTACCCTCGCTTAATGGGCTTTGAATTTACACATGGGGACAGTCCCCATGAATATAAGTACCAAACGTATTTACCTGGTGGGGCAGATGAAATGGGAATAGCTATTTATGATCCGGACACATTAGCATTTGTAGGGTTTTTGGACTGGCAAAAAAATGTGTCTCGAGGCATCGTAGAAAAAGTTGTGTTGAAGGAAAAGCTGCCGTTAAAACGAGAAAGCTATAAGGCCGTAGTTTTTGCGAAAAAGGATGGAAAGGAAGATGTAATCGAAACAAATATTTTACTAAGTGAATGATTAATGAGATTGAATAAGTCAAGGGGTTTTTTAGCAAAATTGTGAACAATTTGTGAGGGTTCGGTAAGATTGTGAATATTTTAATTTTAAACGGATTGACATGGCCATTATGCTATTGTATGCTAAACGAGGGTATAATGATAAGGTTTACAAAATTCTATCATACACCCAATTTCAACCCCTTTTACCATTTATAAATCAATTAGCGAGGATTTATATAAATGCGTCAAAAACAACGACATCCGATCCATGGATTAGCCATAAAGTCTGCAATTCTATCTTATCTAGCAGGAACAATATTAGTTGGTTTCTTTGCTGGAAAATGGATAGATGATTTCTTTGGTACAAAACCATTGTTTTTGATCGTGTGCCTTCTACTCGGACTATCTGTTGGTATTTATGCAGTTATAAAAATGGTCCACCACTATTTTTTAGGAGATTAAACAATTCATGTTCGATATACATCTGATGTTTCGTAGGTACCGGAAATACATACTATATTTACTAGCCCTATACACATTAGGCTGGGGATTTTCGGAATATCAGACAGTATTCCTAGGGTTAATACTCGGAACAGGGATTAGCCTATATAATTTATGGATAATGGTAAGAAAGCATGATCAGTTTGACAAAGCCTTACAAGAGGGGAAAAAAGTCTCTCTAGGGACAGCGTCAAGAATGGCTTCAGCTATCGTAGCTATTTTTTTTGCCTTGAAGTTTCCTGATAAAATCCATTTAATTAGTGTAATTTTAGGATTAATGACAATGTATTTTGTCATTATGATAGATTTTTTACTACAACATTCACGTAAGTAGCTTGGAAGAGAGGTGAATCTATTGAATCACGGAGCTCCAGTAGTTGAGTTTTTAGGTTTAAATTTTAATTTATCGAATGTATTAATGGTAACGGTAGCAAGTGTTATCGTCTTCTTAATTGCAGTTCTTGGCGCAAGAAATTTGCAAATGAAGCCAACGGGAATGCAGAATTTTATCGAATGGATTGTCGACTTTGTCAGAAACATTATCGGCAGTACAATGGATTGGCAAACAGGTGGCCGCTTTATTACGCTAGGTATGACCTTATTAATGTATATCTTTATTTCAAATATGCTAGGGTTGCCGTTTGCTGTTGTTGTAGACCATAACCTATGGTGGAAATCACCTACTGCGGACCCAGCGATTACCTTAACTTTAGCGGTTATGGTTATTGCACTAACGCATTACTACGGGATTAAGATGAAAGGCGCTAAAGCCTACGGTGCTGAATTTTTCAAACCGATGAAATTTATGTTCCCGCTAAAGGTAATTGAGGAATTCTCGAACACCTTAACTCTTGGTTTACGTCTCTATGGTAATATTTACGCTGGGGAAATTTTATTAACCTTACTTGCCGGATTGGCTGTAGGGGGCTATGAATCAAGCATCTTCAGTGGTGTATTGGGGACGATTGTCGCGATTGTACCGATGATGGTATGGCAGGCATTTAGTATTTTTATTGGATCTATCCAAGCATTCGTATTTACGATGTTAACAATGGTTTACATGGCACACAAAGTGAGTCAAGACCATTAATATAAATTATTTAGTATTTTATACTCAAGGAGGAATTATATAATGGGAGCTTTAGCTGCTGCAATTGCAATTGGACTAGCTGCATTAGGTGCAGGTTTAGGTAATGGTATGATCGTATCAAGAACGGTTGAGGGAATTGCTCGTCAACCAGAAGCGAAAAACGCACTTCAAACAACAATGTTTATCGGGGTTGCGTTAGTAGAGGCGATTCCAATTATCGCTGCTGTTATTGCATTTATCGTAATGTTCCAATAATTAAGTAGTGTTAAATAAAAAGTGGTTCATAGTGGCGAAGTCGTCTCAGGGTGAGAACCTTCGCCTTTCCTTTATCTCATATTGCGTGATTGCAGTTAAGATAGAGTGTTTTAGTGTGTATAAAGATCATTCGTATCGTTTTTAATAAACTTATCGCGAAACTCTTGAAGGGAGTGAAAACGAGCTATGCTAGCATTTGATTTTGCATTAGGTGCATCAACGGGTCTAAATACTGGGGATATTATCTTCCAATTGGTAGCATTCCTAATTCTTCTTGCACTTTTAAGTAAGTATGCGTTTGGACCAGTTATGAATATGATGAAAAAAAGGGAAGAGCATATTGCGAACGAAATCTCTAGCTCTGAGGAAAGAAATCGTGAAGCTCAAAAATTAATTGAAGAACAAACCGAGCTACTAAAAGAAGCTCGTAAAGAAGCTCAAACATTAGTTGAAAATGCGAAAAAGCTTGGTGAACAGCAAAAAGAAGAAATTGTCCAAGCAGCTCGCTCTGAAGCAAATCGCCTGAAAGAAGGAGCTCTTAAAGAAATTGAACAGCAAAAAGAGCAAGCTATCGCTGCCTTAAAAGAACAAGTTGCTTCACTATCTGTATTAATTGCTTCTAAAGTAATTGAAAAAGAGTTGGATGAGAGAGAGCAGGAAAAATTGATTAACGACTACATCAATGAGGTAGGCGAAGGTCGATGAGTAATGAAGTTGTAGCAAAAAGATATGCTGTAGCACTTTTTCAACTTGCAAAAGAGCAAAATCTTATTGATGTGGTTGAAAATGAATTATTAGTTGTTAAAGAAGTATTTACAAATAATCGTGATTTTTTAACTGTTTTCAATAATCCAAAGGTTAGTGTTGATGCAAAAAAATCAATGCTACAAGATGCGTTTACAGGTGCATCGAGTCTTGTTGTAAATACGTTATTGCTTTTAGTTGATAACAAACGTATTGATAATGTTTTTGAAGTCGTATCTCATTATATGGTTATTGCAAACGAAGCGCGTGGTACAGAGGATGCGATTGTATACTCTGTTCGACCACTTACAGATGTTGAATTGTCATCAATCTCATCTTCATTTGCCAAGAAAATCGGTAAGGTATCATTGCGCTTACAAAACATAGTTGACAAAAACCTAATCGGTGGCGTTAAGCTGCGTATCGGTAATCGTATATATGATGGAAGTGTAAGCGGAAAGCTTGAACGTATAGAGCGACAATTAGTCGCAAATAGATTGTAGATAGGGGTGAAACTCATGAGCATCAAAGCTGAAGAGATTAGTGCGCTTATAAAGAAGCAAATTGAAAACTATCAGTCAGAAATAAAAGTTAGCGATGTAGGTACAGTCATTCAAGTTGGTGACGGTATCGCTCGTGCTCATGGCCTCGACAATGTCATGGCTGGAGAGCTTTTAGAATTCTCAAACGGCGTTATGGGTATGGCTCAGAACCTAGAGGAAAATAACGTTGGTATTATTATTTTAGGACCATTCACAGATATTCGTGAAGGTGACGAAGTTCGTCGTACAGGACGCATCATGGAGGTTCCTGTAGGTGAAGCGTTAATCGGACGTGTTGTTAACTCATTAGGGCAACCTGTAGATGGACTTGGTCCAATTGAAACGACAAAAACTAGACCGATTGAAAGTCCAGCACCAGGTGTAATGGATCGTAAATCAGTACATGAACCACTTCAAACTGGTATTAAAGCGATCGATGCGCTTGTACCAATCGGACGTGGACAACGTGAATTAATTATCGGTGACCGTCAAACTGGTAAAACATCTGTTGCAATCGATACGATCTTGAACCAAAAGGATCAAGACATGATTTGTATTTATGTTGCAATTGGTCAAAAGGAATCAACGGTTCGTGGTGTTGTTGAAACATTACGTAAACATGGTGCATTAGATTACACGATCGTTGTAACTGCTTCTGCATCACAACCAGCTCCATTATTATACTTAGCTCCTTATGCTGGTGTAACAATGGGTGAGGAATTCATGTACAATGGCAAGCACGTGCTTGTTGTTTATGATGACCTTTCTAAACAAGCTGCGGCATACCGTGAGCTTTCATTATTACTTCGTCGTCCTCCAGGTCGTGAAGCATATCCTGGTGACGTTTTCTATTTACATTCTCGCTTGCTCGAGCGTGCGGCAAAATTAAGTGATGCAAAAGGTGGCGGTTCACTAACTGCATTACCATTTATTGAAACACAAGCAGGTGACGTTTCTGCTTATATTCCAACAAACGTTATCTCGATCACTGATGGACAAATCTTCCTTCAGTCAGATCTATTCTTCTCAGGTGTTCGTCCAGCGATTAACGCAGGTTTATCTGTATCTCGTGTCGGTGGTTCAGCACAAATTAAAGCGATGAAGAGTGTAGCTGGTACATTGCGCTTAGACTTAGCGTCATTCCGTGAGCTCGAGTCATTCGCTCAATTCGGTTCAGATCTTGATAAAGCAACTCAGGCGAAATTAGCTCGTGGTGCTCGTACTGTTGAAGTATTAAAACAAGGTCTTAACAAGCCATTAAAGGTAGAAAAGCAAGTTGCGATTCTTTATGCATTAACAAAAGGATTCTTAGACGATATACCAGTTGCGGATATTACTCGTTTTGAAGAAGAATTCCATGCATATTTAGACCAAAACCATGCAGCTCTTCTTGAGGAAATCCGTACAACTGGTAAACTTCCGAAAGATGAAGATATGGTTGCGGCAATTGAAGGCTTCAAAAAGACATTTGCTCCTTCTGAACAATAATTTCTGATTGATATGATAGGGTCTGATTCCACCCACAAACATAAAAGCATTTCTTTAAAAGATAAAAAGACTAAATTATTCAAATTAGTTTTCTTGTCTAGCTCCAGCGCTTAGCCCCTTGAGGTCACAAGCCAAATCAGAATTGAAGGCAAAAAACACCTTCTATTCTGATTCGTCCTGTTTGCCCTAGACTAAGCAAGGCGCTTACGCTTTTAAGTTAAGTGGGGTCTGACCCTTGTTAGATGATTTTTTAAAAAAAGGTGGTGAGAACCTTTGGCATCATTACGCGATATAAAATCAAGAATTAATTCAACGAAAAAGACAAGTCAGATTACGAAAGCGATGGAAATGGTTTCTGCTGCGAAATTAAATCGGGCAGAAAACAATGCAAAGGCATTTGTACCTTACATGGAAAAGATACAAGAGGTTGTTGCGAGCATTGCAAACGGTAGTTCTGATGTAAGTCATCCGATGTTGGAAAGTAGACAGGTTAAGCGTACTGGATATTTGGTCATTACGTCTGACCGTGGACTTGCAGGTGCTTTTAACAGTAGTGTTATCCGTGCTGCCTATCAAGCCATTCAAAAGCGACATAAATCAAATGATGAGTTTGTTGTCATTGCAATTGGACGTATGGGTCGTGATTTCTTTAAAAAGCGTGGAATGAACGTCATTTCTGAAATTATCGGAGTTGGCGATGAAACGAACTTTTCACAGATTAAAGATATTGCTAGCGGTGCAGTTAATATGTACGCTGACGAAACATTTGATGAGCTTTATATGTATTACAACCACTTTGTAAGTGCGATACAACAAGATGTAACGGAGAAAAAGCTTCTTCCACTATCTGATATCGCTTCTTCTGATCAAAAGCTAACATCATATGAGTTTGAGCCAAACCAAGAAGAAATTCTTCAGGTGTTGTTACCGCAGTATGCTGAAAGTCTCATCTATGGAGCATTACTTGACAGTAAAGCTTCTGAGCATGCAGCACGTATGACTGCAATGAAAAATGCAACAGATAATGCAAAAGAACTTATCGGCGGCTTAACATTAACATATAACCGCGCTCGTCAGGCAGCAATCACACAAGAGATTACTGAAATTGTCGGCGGTGCGGCTGCATTAGAATAGTATAACAATTGATAATCATTTTAGTTTGGTGTCTAGTTCCGATGCCTATCCAGGTAAGTCAAGCCAATTAGGAATGGAAGGCAAAGAACGCCTTCCTTTCGTAATTGTCTTATTTACTAAACGGCTTTGCGAGGGGCTAACGCATTTTATGATAGGAGGGAAAACGATGAATAAAGGACGCATTACCCAAATTATGGGTCCGGTTGTTGACGTTAAATTCGAAAGTGGTCAACTTCCAGATATTTATAATGCCCTTACAATCAAAACAGAAGGTAGTGAAACTGAAGTAGCTGTAGATCTTACTTTAGAGGTTGCCTTACATTTAGGTGATGATACAGTACGTACAGTTGCGATGTCTTCTACAGATGGACTTGTGCGTGGCTTAGAAGTAACAGATACAGGTGCTCCTATCTCAGTTCCTGTAGGTGATGTTACTTTAGGTCGTGTATTTAACGTATTAGGAGATAACATCGACTTAGATGCTCCAATCCCAGCTGATGCTCGTCGTGACCCAATTCACCGACAAGCTCCTAAGTTTGACCAGCTTTCAACAGAGGTTGAAATTTTAGAAACAGGGATTAAAGTAGTTGACTTATTAGCACCTTATATTAAAGGTGGTAAAATCGGTCTATTCGGTGGTGCCGGTGTAGGTAAAACCGTATTAATACAGGAGTTAATCAACAACATCGCACAGGAGCACGGTGGTATTTCTGTATTCGCTGGTGTTGGTGAGCGTACTCGTGAAGGAAATGACTTATACCATGAAATGACTGACTCTGGTGTTATTAAGAAAACAGCAATGGTATTTGGACAAATGAACGAGCCACCTGGTGCACGTATGCGCGTTGCGTTAACAGGTCTTACAATGGCTGAATACTTCCGTGATGATCAAGGACAAGACGTTCTTTTCTTTATGGATAATATCTTCCGTTTCACACAAGCAGGTTCAGAGGTTTCTGCCCTACTTGGACGTATGCCGTCTGCCGTTGGTTACCAACCAACATTGGCTACAGAAATGGGTCAATTACAAGAACGTATCACATCGACTAACGTTGGTTCTGTTACATCAATCCAAGCGATTTATGTACCTGCCGATGACTATACGGATCCGGCTCCAGCAACAACGTTCGCTCACTTAGATGCAACAACGAACCTAGAGCGTAAATTATCTGAGATGGGTATTTACCCAGCGGTAGACCCACTTGCTTCAACTTCTCGTGCATTGTCACCAGAGATTGTTGGAGAAGAGCATTATGAAGTAGCACGTAATGTTCAACAAACATTACAACGCTATCGTGAGCTTCAAGACATTATCGCGATTTTAGGTATGGATGAATTATCTGATGAAGATAAGCTTACGGTTGCTCGTGCTCGTCGTATTCAATTCTTCTTATCTCAAAACTTCCACGTTGCAGAGCAATTTACAGGACAACCTGGTTCATATGTACCTGTAAAGGAAACTGTACGCGGCTTTAAAGAGATTCTTGAAGGCAAGTACGATCACCTTCCAGAGGATGCGTTCCGTCTAGTTGGACGTATTGAAGAAGTTATTGAAAGTGCAAAACAAATGGGTGTAGAAGTCTAATTTTGGGACCTAGGAGGGTATGAGTATGAAGACAGTATTAGTCAATGTCGTTACTCCCGATGGCCCAGTTTACGATGCAGACGTAGAGATGGTGAGTGTAAAAGCTCAAAGTGGTGAGCTTGGTATTTTACCAGGTCATATTCCTATGGTTGCTCCATTAGAAATTGGTGCAGTTCGCCTAAAGCAAGGGAGTGGCACGGAGCTTGTTGCAGTAAGTGGTGGCTTTATCGAGGTTCGCCCTGATAAAGTAACGATTCTTGCTCAAACTGCCGAAAAAGCCGAGAACATTGATGTTGCTCGTGCTGAGGCGGCGAAGAGACGTGCTGAAGAACGTCTAAATCATAAATCAGACGAAATCGATTTTAAACGTGCTGAATTAGCACTTCGCCGTGCGATCAACCGTTTAAACGTAACGAAATAATAAAAAAAAGGATGATATAAGAGAGCATTCTCCTATGTTATCCTTTTTTCATTTAGTTGTTTAAGCGCTATCATTAGGAAAATCAACGAAACACATCTCCACAATTTCAACGAAAAATATCCTTTACTAAACACATTCAAAAAATCTGCTTAACATGAGTGAAATAATAGAATAATAAAGATGATATCATCTTTGGAATCATTTAATTAACAGCTTTAAATTTACTTTTTTTGTAACAATTTATACATAAATATTTAGGTCATTTCAAGGGTAACTGTAGTAAAATAATAAGGTTGAAACAAGAAATTAATGTATTTTTTTTAAAAAATTTGTAAACTAGAACCTTTATTCATTAAATTTTTGATAAATTTAAAAATCAATCATGTTAAAAGAAATTTTATATATACTATTCAAGGGTATATACCAAGTGCAAAAAGGTTCTTATACAAATTCTTCGTATTATAGAAGCTTGAAAAACTTAGGATTATTTGAATTTAGTAAAAGTAAGATTATCCAAAAAATGAAGTTTTACCCTGTAGGTCAAATTATGCTTGTATTTTTACAAAAATATTGTATGATGTAATTTGCTTTGTTGAATTTGATTCAAACATGCATAATCTAGGTTAATTCCATCCAAATGGATCAGATTAATCATCATAATTGGAGGGATGAAGGGATGCCCGATTATAGCCATATGGCGCTTATTAGTATGGTTGTAAGTCTTGCCTTTATGATTATCACTTGGTGGGCTTTACAGGCATTGAATATTGAAAAATGGATGAAACCGGGCAAAGTAATACAAGCAAGAACATTATTAATACTTTTGACGATTGCAATAGGATCAATTGTTAGTAATTTTTTTCTTGATTATTTGTTATGGTCTCAACAACTCCCTTTTTTATTTTAAAATAAGCGATGTTCTTTTTGTTTCTAAATGTGGCTAACGTCGCATTAGTAACAAAGGTAAAACGACAAGGAACCATTGCTATAAAAGAAATTACGTGCACAATTCCTCCTTAAATGGAGGGCATCGTCTGTTGAACTAAAAAGCTGCTTATAGGTCTTATGTACAGGATCTTAGCTACATAGACAAAGGATTCTGTCTAATAATGACGACTATTTCCACGTATGTCATTTCCTAATCCGGTAACAATGTTATTAAGGAGAGGAAGTGACCGTTATGAAAAAAAGAGAAATAGCAGTTATTATATTTACAATGATGCTTGTATTCACTCTTGTGACGAATAGAGGAGCAGCTGAAAACGAATCAAAATTATCTATACTTGCAGAAGCTATGCAAGAGCAAAGCGTTCAAATCGACGAATGGACTTTATATGCAAAGAAGAATGTCGAGAAAAAAACGATAGAAGAAATGAAACTATTTACAGAGCAATATCGTCATTATAATTGGACGTATGAGCAAGATGAAGAAAAGATTAAAACGATCGGTGTATTTGACAATAAAAAAGAAAAAAAGCTTGAAAAACTTCAATTAATAACAACCCTCAAAAATGAAATGGAGCAAACGTATATCCTTTATGAGGTTAAAGGTGTAGGTGTGCAATCAAACTGGGACGAAATTGAACAAGACTTTAAGGAAAATGCATTCGACATTTTTCATGAAAATCCCACAATTTTCGCTTGTATCAATGGAACATTTGATGATATGATTGAAGTTAGTTTGAATAACAGTGCTAATAAATTTTTAAAACAGTTTAAAGCTCATTCTGTGGAGAAGCTTCAAGAGGAGAATTTTCTCTCAGTATCAGCCAAAACAGCATTATGGGAAGATTTTATTCCAACAACTAACGATGAAATGAACTTGCAACTTGCATTGAGAACTGACGGATTGGGCGATAGTACTACGGTCGTTATAGGAACACCAATCATTACGTCTGAATATTAATATAGAGAAATTGGGACGCGGAGGGGAATACTTTGGAAAAAATCATCGTCCGCGGCGGTCGTAAGTTAAACGGTACTGTAAAAGTAGAGGGAGCAAAAAATGCCGTTTTACCTGTAATCGCTGCATCTTTGTTAGCTAGTGAAGAAAAAAGTATCATCAATGATGTACCTACGCTCTCCGATGTGTATACAATTAACGAAGTTCTGCGTCATTTAGGTGCAGATGTCCATTTTGAAAATAATCAAGTAATTGTAGATGCATCAAAAGAGCTATCAACTGAAGCACCATTTGAATATGTAAGAAAAATGCGTGCCTCTGTTTTAGTCATGGGAGCACTATTGGCTAGAAAGGGTCGTGCACGTGTTGCATTACCAGGTGGCTGTGCAATTGGTTCACGTCCAATCGATCAACATCTTAAAGGCTTTGAAGCAATGGGCGCTACAATTAAAGTCGGAAATGGCTTTATTGACGCTGAAGTAAAGGGAAGATTAAAAGGTGCTAAAATTTATTTAGACTTCCCAAGTGTTGGTGCAACAGAAAACATTATTATGGCGGCTGCTTTAGCAGAAGGAACTACCGTTATTGAAAACGTAGCGAAAGAACCAGAGATTGTTGACCTTGCTAACTATATTAATGCAATGGGCGGAAAAATCCGCGGTGCTGGTACTGGAACAATTCGAATCGAAGGAGTTTCAAAGCTAAAAGGGGCATATCATACGATTATTCCTGATCGCATTGAAGCTGGTACGTTTATGGTTGCTGCTGCTATTACTGGTGGAAATGTATTAGTACAAGGAGCAGTACCAGAACATTTAACATCACTTGTAGCGAAAATGGAAGAGATGGGTGTTACGATTATTGAAGAGAAGGATGGTCTGCGTGTAATTGGACCAGAAACGTTAAAATCCGTTGATATTAAAACGATGCCACACCCAGGCTTTCCAACAGATATGCAATCACAAATGATGGCATTGTTGCTACAAGCAAATGGTACTAGTATGATCACAGAAACAGTTTTCGAAAATCGCTTTATGCATGTCGAAGAATTCAGACGCATGAATGGAGATATTAAAATCGAAGGACGCTCTGTCATCATTAATGGACCTGT
>JAPSLL010000008.1:5454-115264 GCA_031180805.1 Bacillus sp. (in: firmicutes) | reverse complement strand
TATAAGGACAACGGAAGAACAGAATGGTCCTTTGACCCATATCCACATTTAAAAGCATGGGAACGAGCAGAACGTAACAAGAAATAATCTTTTTTCAAATGAAAAGGACGACTAATACAGTCGTCCTTTCATTTTTATTTAGCATGCTTTGATTTTATTACCGCATTAACAATACTAGCTGCGAGACCACCCCATATAACAACAACTCCGACTACCATCATCGTAATAGCACTAGCACTCATTAGGATTGTACCTCCTTATTTGAAGAAGCTGTTACAGATTCTTGATTTTTTTTAAGCTTCATTGAGAATAAGACTCCAACTAAAATTGCACCAATTGCAACAGTCCAACCCCAATTAAACAGGAATTCACGAGGATAACCCTCATATTCACTCGTTAAGTTTGTACGTAAATTATCAAACATCATATAACCTAATATAACTGGTGTAATAACACTTAATGAGAATCTCCACCACGTACCAATTTGGATATCTGAAACTTCATTAGCATGCTTCTGAATGGCTTTTAATTCTTTAGCAAACCAAGCGATTGCTACTACTTCAAATAAACCTGCTAATGCAACACCAAAGTTGTTAATAAATACATCAACACTATCTAGAAAATATAAACCACCTCTTGTTGCAAAAACAAGCGAACAAATTGCTGCTAAGCCACCACCAAATGCAACAGCCTTTGTACGGGAAACTTTAAATTTTTCCTGGATACCGGCAACATATGTCTCTGTAATAGAAATTAACGAAGTCAAACCCGCTAAAATTAATGAACCAAAGAATAAAAAGCCGAATAAGCCATTCATACCTGGGAACTCATTAATTATTTGAGGGAAAACGACAAATGCTAACCCAACACCAGAAGTTACAACCTCAGAAACAGGTACACCTTGTTGTGCGGCCATAAACCCTAAAGCACTAAATACACCAATACCAGCTAAAACCTCAAATGCAGAGTTCCCAAAACCAGTTATGAAAGCATTATTGGTTATGTCTGACTTTCTTGGTAAATAGCTTGCATAAGTAATCATAATTGCAAAAGCAATAGATAAACTGAAGAAAATCTGCCCATAAGCTGCTACCCATACTTTTCCATCTAAAATAGTACTCCATTCAGGTTTAAAGAAAGCCTCTAGGCCCTTTAATGCACCATCTAATGTAACTGCACGAACAACAATAATTAAAAACATAATAACTAAAACCGGAATGAAAATTTTACTTGCTACTTCAATTCCTTTTTTAACCCCTGCAAATAACACTCCAAGTGCTACTACCCAAACAATAATTAATGGAATTAATACACCTGGCACTAATCCACCAAATTGCCCTGGTGTTTCAACAATTTTCAAATAATCATTAAATAAAAATGAGTTCGTATCATTTCCCCACGTCTGATTAATAGAAAAAACAGAATAAGATCCTGCCCAAGCAATAATTACTGGATAATAGCATGAAATAACAAAGGAAATAGCAATTTGCCACCAACCTAACCATTCTGAACCTTTACTAATTTTTGCAAATGTTAATGGTGAAGAGCTACGGTACTTATGACCTAAAGTAAACTCCATAATTAAAAGTGGAATACCAGCAGTTAATAGTGCAAATAAGTACGGTAGAAAGAACGCTCCTCCTCCATTTTCATATGCTGTTGCTGGAAAACGCCAAATATTTCCTAAGCCTACTGCAGAACCAACAGCTGCCATAATAAAGCCAGCCCTTGATCCCCACTGTGGACGATTATTCATTACAAATTTCCCCCTTCTCAAACTCGAACCAAATAACGGAACAATTTGAAATTACCTAATTTTCTGACTATTTAGTATAATCTATACATATTATAAATGGTCATTATGCCTATGTCCACAAAAATTTGCAAAAAATATTATTTTAGTATGATTTATTCAGAAAATTTAAATAGTTCCGAAAGTAACCTACAATAATTTTCCTTTTTTATAATCTCTCCGTTTAATCAAGGAAGTAAAGCAATCCCACTCTAAAAAGTATTATTGAAAGCTAATACTAATAATCATTATTTTTAAGATAAAGTTATTCTATAAAAAACAATATGACTGCGCAAGCTCCAAAGTTTTACAATTCTTAAAATAAAAAGAGCAATGAACAACATGCTGCTCATTACTCCTCTAATCCAGGTATGTCTACATCCGGAAGATTTCCTTCAGAGCCACCACCGCCATGATATTGTGGAACATCTCCACGTTCTGAGAAATTTACAATTGGGATCGTATTCGTTGCTTTTATCACTTCAGTTGCAAATGGAATGACTACTTGAACACTTACCTCTACATATAAAGATATTTCGTGTACACCACCATTAATACCATATTCCTTTGTCTCACTTTTTGTATCAACAAATACATCGCCAATTAAATAATATTGAATCGGAATTTCAGGTCCTAAGGAACTTAGTAATGAGTTATTCGTTATTACCCCTAATGGAATCCCATACACAATTCCATCAGCTAACTCTGTATTTGAGGTTGGACTATGAAAATTATTCCGCTCAATTTGACTTAGCTTCTCAGTAATATTATCCTGAACTCTTTCTTTTGCTGCGTGAACTGCACGCTGATTTAAGTTAACTGATGTGACATTTCCATTACTATTTGTCGTAATATCAACAAGATTTTCTTGTTCGGCCTCTGTTAGCACTTCTTTTTCTACTGCATTATGTATGATAGTTGTTGCAACCTTATTTGCTTCAAACTTTGCTATCCTCATTAAAGTAGATTCCACCTGAACATTAACAATCCAAAAGCTTACTGCGGTTAATATAATAAAAATAACTAACGTTAATAAGAGAACATAACGAAAAGGTAATGGCCCTCGGCGGCGGCGTACACTTCTACCGCGAAATTTAGGCAAAATACATCCCCCCTTACAACATGTTTATGCTTGTAAGGAGGGATGTACGCATCTTTTTTATGTGATTAAGGTTTGGTTATTTAACCGTTTTGCAATTGGACAAATTTATATCATTTTTAGCAATGCATCTTTTCCTGCCATTCCAGCTACGATTCCGTACTTTTCAGCCTCATATGTTACTGATTCTAACGGTGCTTCAAGCAATTGCTCAATCGTTCTAACACCGACAGCTCTTCCAGCAATAATCCCTCGATCCTTTAATTTTTCATTTAATAAACCGACGTCTAGAGCTCCACACATGATATACCCTTTTTCATTCGTTACCGCCATAAAATTTGTTTTTGGTAAAGCCATTGTAATCGCAGTAAACTGATTCCCGTCTATGACAATTGGCGTCATCGTTACCATATGCTCATACACTCCTTTCATTACTATATCTCTATGAGTGCATAAGTAATACGTGTAGATAAAACGCCTATGAAATTAAGGTTTTTTTGCCAATTGCCATGCTAATAAATCTCTCAATAATTCTGGCATATAGAATATTTTTTCCTTCGCATGGCTTATTGCAGGATATAGTGGTCCTAACGTAAACATATCAACGGTTGCCACTGCATATGTTTTTTCGGGATTAATTGGTTCTCCATGTACGAGCACTTCCGTAACATGCTGTTTCCCATCTTCCAAAGTGTCAGTTTGGATATCAATTCCCTCGTAAACCATTCTTCCCATTACTTTCCCTCTAAAGCCTAACCCTTTTAATTGAAGATGCTCCATTTTTTCCTCTCTAGCTTGAACAATAACCTCTTTCAGCACATCACCCTTTAAATAAACTTTACATGGATTAATTGGGTGTGGACAAATTCGATGCAAGTCCTTCTTTGTTATCGGGCCTTTCAATAATGGCTCTAGCAGCATCCCTGAATTAACCATAGCAACTTCACCATCACACCAATCTAATAAAGCTTGGACTAAAAGTTGTGGAAAAGGGGACTCTTGAAACCAATCAAGCGGCAAATCTTTATCGATGACAGCAACAACTTCTGATAAAGTTGATTCACTTTTTACCATTTCCCTATTCAGCCATGATGCAGTTTCTTCGCAATACTCGACTTCCTCTTCCATCGGATAGACATCAGCCTCACGTTGTACAACCTCTTTTTTTTGTGTATGGATTGTAAATGAGATATGACCGATATATTGTCCGTATTTACCAGCACCAGCAAGTAATGTACCATTCATTTCTTTCCCTTTTTGTAAAACATGATGTGTATGGCCACCGATTATAATATCAATTTCCGGAAATTCTTTTGCGATGAATTCGTCATCAGTAATACCTAAATGAGAGAGGAGAATGATCATATCAGCCTGATCCTTTACTTGATTGACCGTTTCTAATAAGCTTTGAAATGGGTCTTTTATTTGCCAGCCAAGTAACTCATAAAATTTTTCATAAAAAACCGTCACACCTAGGACAGCTATGCTCATACCATTTTCCAGATTCATCATTTGATAAGGAACAACCCATGATGGCCGCTCCCCTAACTCAGTGTAAAGATTCGATAATACGATAGGAAATGTTGCATGATTATATAATGTATCTAAATCATCATGTGCAAATGTAATTCCTTCATTATTGCCTATTGTTGCTGCATCATACTGAAGACGATTTAATAATTCGACATTTGCCTTCCCATGAGTCGCTTCTGTTATTGGATGAAACCTATCAGCATGGTCTCCGATATCAAAAAGAAGCATCGTTTCATTATTTTGCTTATGTATTTCTCTCTTCCTCTTTAAGAAATGGGCAATTTTAGGCCAATTTTCAAAATGACTATGTAAATCATTCGTATGATATAGGTGAATGGTTTCTAGCATGTCTCTCTCCCCTTTTCCATAAAGCATTTATGAAAAACGATCAGATTGGATTCAATGTCCAAGCTTTATACTTTTTTGATCTATGGGCTGTGTTAAAGCATATAGTTAATTTAGTGGATAGGTTTATTGCCAACGGAAAAGAATTCTTCCATGGTAGGCTCAAGCACTAAAAACCTCCCTCTTTTTGCGAAATAATTGCACAGAAAATCAACATTAATGTTTAACAAGCCTTCTAATTATCATGTTAAGCCAGTCAATCCTTCATAAATTAGCTTTAATCCGACAATAATTAATACAATTCTTAATAGCGTGATAATTGTTTTACCTTTTAGCTTAGTATTGATTAGAGCACCAAATTTCCCTCCAAACCATGCACCTGGTACTAATATCGCCGCAAATAACCAATCAATATTTCCCAAAGCTATATGTGTAATCGAGCCTGTTGCAGAGGATAGGAATATAATAAACATCGATGTCGCAACAGCAATATGTGGAGGAAACATAAATAATAAAACCATCGCAGGAACCATTAATGCTCCACCACCTATGCCAAACAGACCAGATATAAACCCGACTACAAAAGCAATGACAATACCTAATGTCGGTCGATAGGCATATGTAAGTTCTTCTCCCTCATCTCCCAAATAGGTCCGAACCACCTTTTTTCCTGGTTTTTCCTTTGCTTTTGGCAGCTTATCTCTCACCATTAAAATGATCGATATGAAAATCATAAACAAGCCAAACCATAATGAAAATGAGGATGTATTAAAAAACTTATTCACATAAGCTCCGATAATTCCACCTGGTCCACTTCCAATAAAGAAGATTAGACCACTTTTATAATCAACTTTTTTATACTTCATATAGGTCAACGTAGAAGAAAGACCAGTGAAAATAACAACTAATAACGATGTACCAACAGCAACCTGTGGTGATACATCATCAAATGCGGTAAAATAACTCCCCAATGTTAATAGCATCGGAACAACAATAATTCCTCCACCTAAACCAACAATACTACCAATCGTCCCTGCTATTAACCCAACGATTAATAAAATAATCCATTCCATTTTATAAGTTAACGCTCCTCTATATCACTAAACAGACTTAGTTGCTTCTCAGCAAGTCCGTTATAGGAGATGTCTAATAAATTCACCATCATTTTGGCATTATCTGCTGCATCTCCACCTGAATTATTATTAAATAACATATAAATTGTTTCTGTTTTCTCCTGTAGCTTTTGAATATGAGTTTTCCATTCGAGTAGCTCTTCCTCATTATAGCGATACAAATAACGTACATCACGCCAATTGTCACCAGAGGAAGGTTTATTCCACCCATGAACATTTCGTCCATGAAGACGAATTAACGTTTTCTTAGAATCAGTTGGATGAAGAACAGTCGGAATGGATCGTTCACCAGCCTGTGGCTCATCAACAATACTATGAATCCATTTTTCAGCTTCCATAAACGCTAATGTTTTATCATAAAGCTCCCTTGAAAACCAAGTTCGGTTCCGAAATTCAATCGCTACAGCAAAATCACCCATTTGTTCTCTACACCATTTTAAATACGTAACATTTTCCTTTGTACAAGTAAACCATGGTGGAAACTGAAAGAGAACCATTGCTAATTTATTTGATGTTCGAATAGGTTTTATCGATTGTATAAATGCATGAAACATTTCCTTTTTATTTGCAAATGGGATATCCCCACGTAAATGCCCTGTCATACCTTGATATGCTTTTACAACAAATTGAAACGTATCTGGCGTATCCCGCAACCATTTCAAAATATTGCGCTCAGGCTGAATTGCATAAAAACTCGTATCAATTTCAACCGTAGGAAAATGTGCAGCATATTCTTTTAATTTGTTCGTTGAACTCGTTTTAAGTGGATAAAGAGAATCATGATCTCCCCACCCTGTTAATCCGATTTGTATTGATGTCACGTAAAAATCAACCTCATTATGTATAGATTGCTTCTATTCATACTATACCACGTTAACAACAGTTAGAACATTGTTGCGCTTCCTTATGACCTATTGTCTGCAAGATTGAATCGTTCATCCATGATTTGTTGAAGGAATAAAATTAAAATAGTCGAGGAAATAAGAAGCAATGTGGGATAAGGTAAAATAAATAGGCTGACAAAAGAGATTGTCAGCCCATCCTATTATTAACCGATAGAACCTTCCATTTCAAACTTGATTAGACGGTTCATTTCAACAGCATATTCCATTGGAAGCTCTTTTGTAAATGGCTCAATGAAGCCCATTACGATCATTTCAGTTGCCTCTTCTTCTGAAATACCACGGCTCATAAGGTAGAATAATTGTTCTTCAGAAACCTTAGAAACCTTTGCTTCGTGCTCAAGAGAAATATTGTCGTTTAAAATCTCATTATATGGAATTGTATCTGATGTTGATTGGTTATCCATAATGAGTGTATCACATTCAATATTTGATCTTGCACCATCTGCTTTACGTCCAAAATGTACGATACCGCGGTATGTTACTTTACCACCTTGTTTCGAAATTGATTTTGAAACGATGGTGGAAGATGTATTAGGAGCTAGGTGAATCATCTTAGCACCAGCATCTTGATGTTGACCTTTACCAGCAATGGCAATTGATAACGTCATACCACGTGCACCTTCACCTTTTAAGATGACAGCAGGATATTTCATTGTTAATTTTGAACCAATGTTTCCATCAATCCATTCCATTGTTGCGTTTGCTTCACAAACCGCACGCTTTGTCACTAGATTGAATACATTGTTTGCCCAGTTTTGAATCGTTGTATAACGGCAATATCCGCCATCCTTAACAATAATTTCAACTACCGCACTGTGTAATGAATTCGTTGTATAAACTGGAGCTGTACAACCTTCAACATAGTGAACATGTGCGCCTTCGTCAACAATGATTAATGTACGCTCAAATTGTCCCATGTTTTCTGAGTTAATCCGGAAGTACGCTTGTAATGGTGTATCAACCTTTACACCTTTTGGTACATAGATAAATGATCCACCAGACCAAACAGCAGAGTTTAATGCTGCAAATTTGTTATCAGTCGGTGGGATGACTTTTCCAAAGTGCTCACGGAAAATATCCTCATTTTCTTTTAATGCTGTATCCGTATCCTTGAAAACAATTCCAAGCTCTTCAAGGTCTTCCTTCATATTGTGGTATACAACCTCTGATTCATATTGCGCAGATACACCTGCTAAATATTTTTGTTCAGCCTCTGGAATTCCTAATTTATCAAATGTAGCTTTAATTTCCTCAGGAACTTCATCCCATGAACGCTCAGATTTTTCTGATGGTTTTACGTAGTACGTAATTTCATCGAAGTTTAATGATGCTAAATCTCCACCCCATTGAGGCATTGGCATCTTATAAAAATTATCTAAAGATTTTAAACGGAAATCTAGCATCCACTGTGGTTCAGATTTCATACGAGAAATTTCTTCAACGATTTCTTTCGTTAATCCTCGTTCAGAACGGAAGATGGAGACATCCTTATCAGCAAATCCGTATTTGTAATCGCCGATTTCTGGTGCTTTTTTAGCCATCTACATTCACTCCTATCTAGTTAGAATTAAGGGCAATCCCTTATTTATTCGTCTTTGCTATTTACGCCCTTTTCCATAGCCTTCCAAGCTAAAGTGGCACATTTAATGCGAGCCGGAAATTTCGTAACACCTTGCAATGCTTCAATGTCACCTAAATCAATATCACCTTCATACTCCTTACCTAACATCATGTCAGAAAAGATTTCTGAAAGCTTTAACGCTTGTTCTACCGTTTTTCCTTTAATTGCTTGAGTCATCATTGATGCCGATGACATTGAAATGGAGCAGCCTTCACCTTCAAACTTTGCATCCTTGACAACATCACCATCAAGGTCAAGGGTTAAGCGTATCCGGTCTCCACAAGTCGGATTATTCATATCAATTGTAAGACTATCATCTAGAACACCTTTATTTCGCGGGTTCTTGTAATGATCCATAATGACCTGACGGTAGAGGGTGTCAAGATTAATTTGATTAGACATTACCGAAGTACTCCTTTGTTTTAATTATCCCTGCAACTAATTTATCAACTTCATCTTCTGTATTATACAAATAAAAGCTCGCTCTTGCTGTAGCCGATACCTTTAACCATTTCATTAGAGGTTGAGCACAATGATGTCCCGCACGGACTGCAATCCCTTCAGCATCCAATACAGTTGCTACATCATGTGGATGAACATCCTCTATATTAAAAGTAACTAAACCAGCACGATGCTTTGGTCCATAAATTGTTAGTCCATCAACTTTACTTAGTTGCTCTAAAGCATATTGTGCAAGCTTATGCTCATGTGCTTCAATGTTTTCCAAACCAATTTGTTCAAGAAAATCAATTGCAGCTGCTAAGCCAATGGCACCAGCGATTATCGGTGTTCCTGCTTCAAACTTCCAAGGTAGCTCTTTCCAAGAGGATTCTTGCAACCCAACAAAGTCAATCATCTCGCCACCAAACTCAATTGGTTCCATCTTTTCAAGTAAGTCCTTCTTGCCATACAATACACCGATACCAGTTGGCGCACACATTTTATGCCCTGAAAAGGCAAAGAAGTCACAGTCTAAATCTTGAACATCAATTTTCATATGTGGTGTGCTTTGCGCACCATCTACAACCATTATTGCCCCATGCTTATGAGCTATTTTAGCAATTTCTTTTACAGGGTTGATCGTACCAAGTACATTTGAAACATGCATAACTGAAACGATTTTTGTATTAGCTGTAACCGTTGCTTCTACATCACTTAATTCAATTGTACCGTCTTCCTGTAAAGGGATATATTTTAACGTCGCTCCAGTTACTTTTGCAACCTGTTGCCATGGAATCACATTCGCATGATGCTCCATATAGGTGATGACAATTTCATCACCAGCTTTGACATTAGTTAATCCATAGCTTTGGGCAACAATATTTAACCCGGTTGTTGCCCCACGAGTAAAGATAATTTCCTGTGTTGATTTAGCACCAATGAACTTTCTTACCTTTTCACGAGCACCTTCATATCCGTCTGTTGCTCTCGTTCCTAATGTATGCACGCCGCGGTGAACATTAGAATTATATTCTCGATAATAGGTTGAAACAGCTTCAATGACAGCTTGTGGCTTTTGAGAGGTTGCTGCACTATCTAAGTAAACAAGGTCTTTCCCATTTACTTGTTGGTCCAAAATCGGAAAATGTGAACGAATATCACGGATATCCATTATTGAACTTTCCTTTCGATAACCTCAACCAACTGCTTTTTCACACCTTCGATTGGTAGTTCATTAACAACCGGTGCCAAGAAGCCATGAATAACAAGTCGCTCTGCCTCAGACTTCGGAATACCACGACTCATTAAATAATAAAGTTGAATTGGGTCAACACGACCAACAGAAGCAGCATGTCCCGCTGTTACATCATCTTCATCAATTAAAAGAATAGGGTTAGCATCACCACGTGCTTTTTCACTTAACATTAGCACACGAGATTCTTGCTCAGCATTTGATTTTGTTGCACCATGCTCGATTTTTCCAATTCCATTGAAAATAGATGATGCGCTATCCTTCATAACACCGTGTTTTAGAATATATCCTTCAGAGTGTTTTCCGAAATGGACAACCTTTGTCGTAAAGTTTTGCTTTTGCTCCCCACGACCAACGACAACTGATTTTGTATCACCGAAAGAACCGTCACCAATTAGGTTCGTTACATTTTCAGAGATCGTATCACCGTCATTCATTAATCCTAATGCCCATTCGATTCGAGCATCTCGTCCTGCAACACCACGTCGGTTTACATAAGTTGTAATGCCTTTTGCAAGTGTATCAACTGCTCCATATGTTATTCGTGCATTTGTATTAGCAAAAACCTCAGAAATAATATTAAATACCCCAGTTTCTGTTTCAACTGTTGAAATATAGTTTTCAACATATATGACAGAGCTGTTATCTTCAGCCACTACAATCACGTGATTAAATAATGTTGTTTCTGGGTTATCATGGACAAATACTGAATGAATTGGTTCAGATACTTCCACATTTTTAGGAACATACACAAATACTCCACCATTAAATAACGCTGCATGTAAAGCAGTTAAACGGTGCTCGTCAACCTTGACACCGTCCTTCATGAAGTATTTTTGTACTAAATCAGAGTGTTCACGTGCTGCAGTATGAATATCAGTTAAAATAACACCTTTGTCTTTTAATTCATCTGATAAAACAGTATAAGCAGCAGTATTATTTATTTGAACATATAAATTATTTGTAGCAGATTCAATATCAATCAATGCTTTTACATCTTCATGTAACTCATTTAATGATTGAATTTTGTTGCTTGTTACCGTATGTTGGTTGAAATTTGTAAAATTCCATTTATCGATTTTTGTTTTATCCGGTCTTGGCATTGGAAGATCTTCTGCTTTTGCAAGAGCATCTAAGCGTAGACTTTTGAGCCAATCCGGTTCACTAAGCTGTGCTGAAAAGCTAGTGATATAATCCTGATTGAAAGTTTTCGTTTCCATCTATCTCTACTCCCCTTTACGCTTATGCTTCTTGTTCAACAGTTTCGTCTTCAATACCTAATTCTTGTTTAATCCAGTCATATCCTTCTGCTTCTAAACGTTGAGCTAGCTCAGCTCCACCTGATTTCACAACACGACCTTGCATCATCACGTGAACTTTATCAGGTGTAATGTAATTTAATAAACGTTGATAGTGAGTAATCATTAAGCAACCAAAATCCTCACTTCTCATTTTGTTAATACCTTTTGCAACAATTTTTAACGCATCGATATCTAGACCTGAGTCAATTTCATCAAGAATTGCAATTTTTGGTTCAATCATCATTAATTGAAGAATTTCATTACGCTTTTTCTCTCCACCAGAGAATCCTTCGTTTAAATAACGTTGTGCCATATCTGGATCCATTTCTAGCTCTTCCATGTTTGCATCCATTTTACGAATAAATTTCATTAATGAAATTTCATCGCCTTCTTCACGGCGAGAGTTAATTGCTGAGCGTAAGAATTCTGCATTCGTCACTCCGCTAATTTCACTAGGATATTGCATAGCTAAAAATAGACCTGCTTGAGCACGCTCGTCTACTTCCATTTCAAGTACATCTTCACCGTCTAAAGTAATGCTTCCTTTAGTCACCTCATATTTAGGGTGTCCCATAATTGCAGATGATAAAGTTGACTTTCCTGTTCCGTTAGGTCCCATAATTGCATGGAACTCTCCGCCTTTTATTTCAAGATTTACACCCTTCAAAATTTCTTTCCCATCAATTTCTACGTGTAAATCCTTTATGATTAATGTAGAACCTGCCATAATGTTACCTCCATAATATATAAAATTTACTATTCTCACTTTATTCTCATTCTAATATTATAACAAATGAAAAGTGAACACAACCTTTAAGGATTATGGTCGATATATGTCGGGATATACCCACTTTTCTCTTGGGTATGTGAGAAGTGATTAAGCAGTAGCAGTAGGTTACCTTTTCTAAAATTTTTTGTAAAGCTATTTTTTCATTTTTTTCACACTCTAAATAGTTTTCACTTCCATAAAAAAAACATTCTCTCACATTGAAATAAAAGAATGTCATTAAAAATGAAGAAAAAAGATGCCTTACAGGATAAGACATCAAAATAATAAAGGGTTATTTTTTCATTTTTCTTTCCACTTCGGCATATATTAATTGGCTTTTACGATAATCCTCTTCACGATTTCTTTCAACGCTAATTCTTTTTTCATGGTTTAATGCGTATTCTGCATATCCCATTCCATGTGAATGATGCATCGCTTTTTCCATATCAGCTGTGTAATGGAGGTCTAGCTGATTTGAGTGAATAACAATCAATCCCTTCGTTTGCTTTCTCATTTAAAAGCTTATCAGGAATAAAAAGATAACTCAAAGACTGTAAGACTTCTTTACATTTATTCACATATAATATCGAAGCATTTCGTTAGATTCTCATACAGTTTTTTAAGAATTCCGACAATATGCTCTGAAATACTCCTGTTATAGGGAAGATTTTAATTAAGAAAAGTTACGCAAAAGGATTTGCTAAAAATAGGCTTACTTTTTAGATAAAATAAAAACCTGGACCGAGGTTGTTGTTAACCACATGATCCAGGTTTTTTTACTTAAAGTTTATTCAGTTACAGGAATAACTGAGTCTTTGTATTCTGACTTAATAAAGTCTTGAATTTCTTTAGATTTTAAAACTTCAACAAGCTTTTTAATGTTTTCATTATTTTCATCTTCTTTACGAACAACAATTAAGTTCGCTGGTACAACGTCACTACCTTCAAAGGCAATACCTTCTTCAAGATTTACGTCACCTTCAAGAGCATAGTTAGCATTGATAACGACAGCATCACCTTCACCATTTTCAAACGAAGTTGCTAAAAGCTTCGCCTCAATACGTGTTGAAAAATCTAGGTTTTTAGGGTTTTCAACGATGTCCTTAACTCTTGCATTTTCACCAACGCCTTCTTTAAGCTTAATTAAGCCAGCTTTTTCAAAGATAGGCAGAATTCGACCTTGGTCACTATCAGATGTACTAATAATAATTTCAGCACCATCCGGTAGCTCTTCTAATGACTTGTATTTCTTAGAATAAATACCGATTGGCTCTTTATGAATTTCTCCAACACTTACAAAATCATAGCCCTTTTCTTCCTTTTCTAAAGCCAAGTATCCAGGTGTTTGGAAGTAGTTCGCATCAAGTTCTTTTGCTTCTAACGTTTTATTCGGTAATATATAATCTTGGAAAACTTTAACATCAAGCTCAATGCCTTCATCAGCTAAAATCGGTTTTGCTTTATCTAGAATTTGCGCATGTGGAACAGCAGATGCACCAACAACTAGCTTGTTTGATTCTTCTTTAGAAGCTCCTTTTTCCCCATTACCGCAGGCAGCTAATACGACTAATAATAATGCTGTTAATAGAAGAGATAATTTCTTTTTCATTTTTTGTTTCCTCCTAAAATGTTATTTATTATCGTTTATCAATTATCTTAGTGAATACATCACCAATTATTTGAATGATAAATACAATGATTAAAATCAGTACAGTAGCTACAAAGGTTAATAACGTATTATTCCCTTGGAATCCTTCGAGATAAGCGAAATTCCCTAGTCCTCCTGCACCGATGACTCCTGCCATTGCGGTATAGCTAACTAACGCAATCGCCGTAACGGTAATACCCGAAATTAAGGCTGGTAGAGCTTCAGGTATTAACACCTTAAAGATAATTTCAAAATTCGATGCACCCATTGAATGAGAAGCTTCAATTACCCCCTTGTCAATTTCTCTTAGAGCAATTTCTACCATTCTCGCATAGAATGGAGCAGAACCTATGATAAGTGCAGGCAATGCCGCATTGGCACCTAACATTGAGCCTACGAGTGCTTTCGTGAAAGGTATTAGTAGGACAATTAAAATAATAAAAGGGATGGATCGGAATATATTAACGAATGTCGCAATAATTAAGTTAATAAAACGGTTTTCCCACATGTTACCTTTACCAGTTAAAAATAAGAGCAATCCTAATATAAGACCTAACACAAACGTTATGAAAACAGAGATAACCGTCATGTAAAGTGTTTCGATCGTTGCAGCTAGTAAATCTTCCCACTTAAGTAATTCCAACCACTCATTCATTTTCAACCACCTCCACTCCTATTTTGTTTTCCTTAATGAAGGCTATTGCTTGATTGATAATCGCTTCTTCCCCTTGTAATTGAACGAATAATGTTCCATATGCACCATTTTGTGTTTGCGAAATCTTCCCTTGTAAAATATTCACATTTATATCAAATTGACGGACAAGATTCGTAATAAGCGGCTGTTCTGTTGAATCTCCAATAAAAGATAGCTTAATCACTTTTCCATCTGGATAATGTTCTAATAATTGTTCAATAGTTTCCTCTGGTTCATTATCCTGGTTAAGGAACCTTTTTGTAATCGGCTGCTGCGGATTTTTAAATAGCTCGAGAACCTCTCCTTGCTCAACGATGCTACCAGCTTCAATGACAGCAACTCTATTACAAATCTTTCTTATAACATGCATTTCATGTGTAATTAAGACGATCGTCAGTCCAAGTCGTTTATTGATATCAACGAGTAAATCTAAAATAGAATCCGTTGTTTGTGGGTCTAATGCTGACGTAGCCTCATCACATAATAATACCTTCGGATTGTTCGCTAACGCTCTTGCAATCCCCACTCTTTGTTTTTGTCCACCACTTAGCTGAGATGGATAAGAATCTTCACGACCTTCAAGACCAACGAGCTTAATTAATTCGTCAACACGTCTTTTTCTTTCTAGCTTTTTCATTCCAGCAATTTCTAAAGGAAATGAGATGTTTTCACGGACTGTTCTCGACCATAGTAAATTGAAGTGTTGAAAAATCATACTAATTTCTAAACGCGCTTTTCGAAGTTCTGCTCCACGAATTGAATCGATTCTCTTTCCAGCAAC
The DNA here is from genome assembly GCA_031180805.1 of Bacillus sp. (in: firmicutes). Classification (GTDB taxonomy): domain Bacteria; phylum Bacillota; class Bacilli; order Bacillales; family Bacillaceae; genus Metabacillus. Next base: position 99,950 of record JAPSLL010000008.1, on the reverse strand, counting down.
TGTTATTTTTCCACTCGTTGGCTTCTCTAATCCATTCAATAATCGGATCAATGAACTTTTTCCGGCGCCACTATAACCGATGACTCCAAAAATCTCGCCCTTTTCAATCTCTAAATTGACATTATTTACTGCCTTAACTTCACCAGATTTTGTATGATAAACCTTATTAACGTTTTCTAAAGTAATCAAGTTGTTCACCTTCTTCCAAACTTTTTCTTACCTGCAATATTTGATAAACCCTTATTATAGTATCCAAATAAAGCAAAATGCCTTTCTGCATGGGAACAGAAAGGCACAGTAAATTGTCCTTTCTCCCATCTTTCAAAGCAAAAAGCTTTGCGTGAATTGGCACCATTTCAGCAAAAACTGACGGTTGCCGGGCTTCATAGGGCACTTCCCTCCACCTCTCTTGATAAGAGAACAAAATTATATTGTAAAAATCAATTTTTCAATTACGAATTGTATGTTTGTGATTCTAACAATATTTTTTCTTTATGTCAATTGATTTTTTCTTTGAATTCAGCAAAAAAAGAATGATTCAACACCTTGCCAATAATCGGCAATTTATTGTGAATCATCCTCAAATCATAAAGTTTAATTACTTTTTAATCCTGTCGCTCGGTAAATTGCTTGTTCCAGGTCATCGATAATATCTTGGACATGCTCAATTCCAACAGATAATCGAATTAAGTCCTCTGTCACACCAGAGCTTTTTAAATCCTCTGCACCTAATTGCTGATGAGTTGTACTTGCAGGATGGATGATTAAGCTTTTGGCATCTCCGACATTTGCAACATGTGACCATAACTCTACATTATTAATTACCTTCGCTCCAGCCTCACGCCCACCTTTAATCCCAAACACAATGACTGAGCCAGCTCCATTTGGTAAATATTTTTCGGCTAAAGCTTTTGCAGGGTGATCGTCTAGTTCTGGATATAATACCCATTCTACTGCAGGGTGTTGTTGTAAATATTTGACCATTTTTCTAGTATTCGCAATATGCTCCTTCATTCGAACATGCAATGTTTCTAAGCCGAGACTAAATTGAAACGAATTATAAGGACTGATTGCTGGACCTAAATCTCTTAGTAGTTGAACCCTTGCTTTGATAATAAATGCTTGTTCACCTAGAGCTTCAGCATATACTAAATCATGATAGCTTGGGTCTGGTGATGTAAAACCAGGGAATTTAGGGCTATTCCAGTCAAATTTCCCTCCGTCAACAATAACTCCACCAAGTGTCGTCCCATTTCCCAATAACCACTTTGTTGCGGAATGAACGACGATGTCAGCTCCATGCTCTATCGGTCTACATAAAAATGGTGTTGCAAACGTGTTATCAACGATTAGCGGAATTCCTGCTTCATGTGCAATATTAGCAACTGCCTCAATATCTAAAATATCTAGGCTAGGATTTCCTATTGTCTCTGCGAAAATCGCCTTCGTTTTATCTGTAATTGCTGTTCGGAAATTTTCCGGATTTTTCGGATCTACAAAATGTGTTTTAATCCCATACTTAGGCAAAGTATTTGCGAATAAATTATATGTACCACCATATAATGTCGAAGCTGATACGATCTCATCTCCTGCACCTGCAATGTTCAAAATCGAAAGAGTAATTGCCGCCATTCCACTTGAAACAGCTAAGCTTGCAATCCCTCCTTCTAATTGGGCAATTCTTTCTTCAAAAACAGATGATGTAGGATTATGAATTCTTGTATAAATATACCCTTGCTCTTTTAAGCCAAAAAGATTTGCTGCATGCTCTGTATCATTGAATACATATGCATTTGATTGATAAATTGGTACCGATCTCGCACCTGTTGTTACATCCTTTTTCAAGCCACCGTGTATCGTCACCGTTTCCGGACGATATTTTTTCTCTGTCATAAATTGTTCCTCCCCTTAGAAACTTTAAATAGTTGTCAGCTACAAGCCTTCTGTTAGAATTATTGCAATTTTCGATTTATTTTGGCTGTTTTAATAGTAAACGATTTCACTTGCAATATTCAATAGAAATAGTTCAACTTAATTTAATAATCGCTTCTAATCTTAAATAGTCCCGGTACGAGCCTTTCATTTGAATTTTCCCAAAGGAGATAGATTGTTTAAGGCTTACAGCATTTAGAAGAACTTCCTCAATATCGTCTAATCTTCCTTCTAAAACAAAATCAACATTTTCAATCGGTTCATAAACCTTCCTTGCTCCATTTGAAGAAAGCTCTATATAAAAACTTGTTTGTTGTACAGGCTTTATTTCAATTAGCAGCGTTTTTCTCAATAAAATCGCTATTAATGATTTTGCTTTATTCACATTTGCAATAAATGTATTTGCACACATAAAAAAACCTCCCAATGCTCAATTAAGTTAATGTATAACTTCATTGAAAATTGGAAGATTCCTTTAAAAATAAGTCGACAGTTTCTGTCTGATTTTTCATCATTTGTTGCTTTCTAAATATTTCCCGAGAAATATGTCAATATTCCGTTTGTACAAACCTAAAAATCGCTATATTTTGTAGCATTCACACGACAGCCTTTAATTTTTCGTATAAAAATCCGACAGACTGAAATGCGTATATCTTTTCTTTAACTTCCCCATCTCTTATAGCGAGCAAGCATGGAACACTTTCAATCTCAAGCTTCATTGCTTCATTCGGGTAAAAATTTAAGTTTACCGATTGAATCTCAAGAGTTGGTAAAAGTTCTTCGACAACCTGAATCATACGCTTTGCAAGCTGACAGGTTCCACACATCGGAGTATATAAATATAACAACATAAGTCCTTCATTTTGGAGGTTAAGCTGTTTCTCTGTCCATTCAATCATATCAAAAACTAATTACCTTTCTATAAAAATTTCGCATTCACATCAATATTAGCACTTAGTAATACGGAAGCAACATGATGGTCAGGTGCTGTTGCAACCTCTCGATATGCTCTATCAATATAAATATGTGATGCCTCTGGAAGCTCGCGTTTAAATTGTTTTCTCAAGCGATCTCCCGCGTCATCTGCATCAACTAAAATATAGACGTCCTTTAAAAATAACCTATCAATTAATTCATCTAATTTCGCCATACTAATTGTGCCATTTGTACAAATAATTTCAATTGGCTCATTTATAACATTCAGTACTTTCTTTTTGTCAGATTTCCCTTCTACAATCAATACCTTTTCAACCTCAACTAATGACATAAACATCACCTGTTTTTTATAGTAAAGTTCTTTCTATAAACTATTCGATATGTTGAGGTTGTTTCCTTTATTTTTTGTTATTTCTTATGGGGACAGTCCCCATTTTAAAAAATAACAATAAGAAACGACCTTTTTTTATAAAATAAGGGCCAGACTCCCTTTATTTGGGGTCAGACCCTACTCATGTTAGTTTAGCACCAGCCGTTTTCATCATCACAATCGACATATTTTTCGTCCTTTTTTGATAGAACATCAGCATATTGATAAAAACGGCTATTTTGAAATTCGTATCCTTGTTTAAGGTTATATTGATTTTCTGACACCATTTGACCAATCTTTTCAGATTCTAGATAAAGATTTAATTGCCCATCGGTAAATTTTCCGACGATACGATCTGTAATATCCAAACGTTGCTTCTCAAAAGACATATGGACACCCTCCTTTACCTATTTGTAGGGTGTCCATAAATAGATGACATCATGCGATTAGTCTTGATTTGTCATTTTTTCATATTGCTCAGCCGTCATTAAATTGTCAACATCAGCTACATTACTTGGCTCTACAACAACCATCCAAGCTTTTTCATATGGAGATTCATTAACAAATTCTGGATTATCATCCAATTCTTCATTTATTTCGACAACCTTACCACTTATTGGTGCATAAAGCTCAGAAACCGTTTTGACAGACTCTACACTTCCAAATGGCTCGTTCGCTTTAATCTCAGTACCAATCTCTGGTAATTCAACGAATACGATGTCACCAAGTTCTGATTGAGCAAATTCAGTAATCCCAATACGGACTTTGTCCCCTTCTACCTTTACCCACTCATGTTCTTCTGAATAACGAAGTTCCTTCGGTGTACTCATGTTTATAACCTCCAGTAATATGTATTTTTATTCTTTGTTAAACAAGCTCTACAACCTATTAGAAATTCCCTTACAACCACAATAAAGGGTTTGCCTGCATTTGTGATAAGAACCTTTGGCAAGGAACTTAAGCGGAATCTCAAGTGGACTATAAATCAACACTACTCTTTAACAATTATTTTTTCCAATTTTTAGGTTGTTGAAACTATTTTTCAGCTCCCCAAGTTTGCTCATATTCTTCTTCTTTAAAACCAATCGTTACCGCATGTTCTCCTACGGCGATTGGTCTTTTAAGTAACATTCCATCAGATGCTAATAATTCAATCATTTCATCTTCAGACATTGTAGCTAGCTTATCTTTTATTCCAAGTTGACGATATTTTTGACCACTTGTATTAAAAAATTTCTTTAATTCCAGTCCGCTCTTTTTATAAAAAGAGGCAATTTCATCCTTTGTTGGAGGATGCTCAACGATATGTACTTCTTTAAAATTAACCTGGTGTTCTTCTAACCACTTCTTTGCCTTTCGACACGTACTACATTTTGGATACCAATAAAAATCCAAAGTCATACCTTCACCACCTAATAACCATTTGTATTGTCTTTTATTTTATCATAACTAAATAGACAAAACGAATCAGAAGTTATGATGAATGAATAGATAGGAAGAATCATTATTAGTTACTTGTAGTTTCATTATAGTTACTAACAAGCGAAGCATTAAATATTTTAACCATATGACTTTTCAAATTCTAATGAAGGTATGCTTGTATAACTCGAATAAAATCGGTATCCCTTTTTGATAAATAATAATATAAAAAAGGCAAGAAAAATAATACGAATTATTCCCTTTTGTTTGTGCAATTCATATATTCCTGTTTGTTTTTAACTCAATTTCCTAAATTAACTTTCTATTTATAAATAAAAAACCCAATCAAAATCTGATCGGGCAATTATAATATATTATTCCACTTAAGCTAAATAAGCATTTTTCTCAATCAACACTTTAGCAATTTCACGTTTTTTACTAATAACATTTATCGGTGTATGACGTGTGAACTTTCGTAATGCCGAAAGCATCATCCTTAAAGAATCACCTGTTTCTACTGCAATTAGCGTCTCTTTTGCGTGTGCTTCTATTTCATTGAAGGCCTCCTGACAATAAACTTGGGTGTATAGAAGCTTTTGCTTGTTCTTTTCCTCTCCAGTACGAGCAATTGCTTTTTCTGTACGGAGGATAGCTGATTCCATTGCATAAATATTGCTTACAATATCTGCAATATTGACAAGAACCTCTTGCTCCTTTTGAAGGTCTTTCCCATATTTTTGTGCAGCAAGCCCCGCGATTAAAATACCAATTTTCTTCGCATTTTTCAAAAGATGCTTTTCTTGCTCTAATGTCCCATCGCCTATCTCCTCAGGCATAAGCATCATTAACTCCTCTTGTAAGCTTTGTGCTTTTTGGAATAATGGAAGCTCTCCTTTTAATGCCTTCCGTAAGTATGTTCCAGGAACTAGGAGACGATTTATTTCATTTGTTCCTTCAAAAATCCGATTAATTCGTGAATCACGATAAATTCTTTCTACTTCATATTCAGCCATAAATCCGTAGCCGCCGTGAATTTGCACCCCTTCGTCTACAACATAATCAAGTGTTTCAGAACCAAACACCTTGTTCAAAGAGCACTCAATTGCATACTCTGCAATAGCGTTTGCTACTTCTTTCCCACTCTGTAATTGTTCGGCTGTTAAACGACTCATTCGCTCTTCGAATAATCCTACAGTTCGATAAACAGAGCTTTCCATAACGTATGTTTTCACTGCCATATTCGCTAATTTTTCTCCAATTAACGAAAAGCGAGAAATCGGTGTTTTGAATTGCTGGCGTTGATTTGCATATTGGACAGATAGATCAATTACTCTTTTTGCGCCACCAATTGTTCCAACCGCTAATTTGTAGCGACCGATATTAAGAATATTAAAGGCAATGACGTGACCTTTGCCTAGTTCCCCTAATAAATTTTCCTTTGGAACCGCAACATCTTCAAGTATTAAAGTTCTGGTCGAGGAGCCCTTAATTCCCATTTTCTTTTCTTCAGGTCCTGTTGACACACCTTTGAATTCCTTCTCAACAATAAATGCAGAAAAATGTTCACCATCTACCTTTGCATATACGATAAATATGTCAGCAAATCCGGAGTTTGTAATCCATTGCTTTTCTCCATTTAAAAGGTAATGGGTCCCTTCTTGGTTTAACTTTGCTGTCGCTCTCGCCCCTAGCGCATCAGAGCCGGAGTTTGGCTCAGTTAATGCATAGGCTGCTAATTTTTCTCCAGTTGCAAGGTCTGGTAGATATTTTTGCTTTTGCTCCTCATCTCCGAATAATACTATTGGTAGCGAGCCAATCCCAACATGTGCCCCAAAGGATAAAGAAAAGCTTCCTGCACGAGAGATTTTTTCGGTAATTAACGCTGAGCTTATTTTATCAAGACCGATCCCGCCGTATTCCTCCGGTACATCGGCTCCAAGCAAGCCAAGCTCACCTGCTTTTTTTAATAATTTCACAGACTTATCAAACTGATGATTTTCAATATCATTAAGATGTGGCAATACCTCATTTACAACAAAATCCTCTGTCGTTTTTGCAATCATTTTATGCTCATCGGTAAAATCCTCTGGTGTGAAAATTTGTTCATACGTTAAATCCTCGATTAAAAAGCTTCCACCTTTAATAATTGCCTCAGCCGCTTTTGACATGAATATTCCCCCATTTTCATGTTTAATGTAAACACTAAGTACCCCTTACAATTACATTCCTATAATAATTCAAATACTCCCGCTGCTCCCATACCACCGCCAATACACATTGTTACAATTCCAAATTGTTCTTGACGTCGTTTCATTTCGTGAATAAGGGTTAAAGTCAATTTCGTACCAGAGCATCCTAATGGATGACCTAGTGCAATTGCCCCACCATTCACATTCACCTTTTCTTCATCTAAGCCGAGCTCCCGAATGACTTGAATCGCTTGGGAAGCAAATGCTTCATTTACCTCAAATAAACCGATATCAGAAAGCTCGAGCCCGGCATATTTTAACGCTAATGGTACGGCTGCAACTGGACCAATCCCCATTATTTCAGGTGGAACTCCAGCGACAGCAAATGAGCGAAACTTTGCAATCGGTGTGTATCCTTCTGATTCCGCCTTTTCACGTTCCATTAATAGAACGGCTGCAGCCCCATCACTTGTTTGCGATGAATTCCCTGCAGTAACGGTTCCTATTGTTGAAAAGGCAGGACGAAGTGAGGCTAGCACATCCAAATTTGTATTTACCCTGACCCCCTCATCCTGCTGGAAAATTTTCCGATACTCCTGAAGCTTATGATCAGGTCCGACTGTTTTTGTTACAACTTCAACTGGTACTATTTCTTCAGCAAATTTCCCCTCTTTTATTGCATTTGCCGCCCTTTGGTGGCTTCTCACTGAAAATGCATCCTGCTCTTCTCTAGTAATCCCATACTTTTTCGCTACCTGTTCTGCTGTATGCCCCATCCCCATATAATATTCAGGTGCTTCTTCTGCTAGCTTTGCATTTGGTCTAACAATATGGCCCATCATCGGGACTAAGCTCATGGATTCAACACCACCAGCGATCGATGTATTTGCATGACCTAGCATGATTTTTTCTGCCGCAAATGCAATACTTTGTAAGCCAGAGGAGCAGTAACGATTAATTGTAATAGCAGGCACTGTATAAGGAAGGCCTGCAAGTGCACCGATATTTCTAGCCATATTTAAGCCTTGCTCTGCCTCTGGTGTTGCACAGCCAATAATTAAATCATCAATATTCCCCTCGTAATCACCGGCTCGTTTTAACGTTTCTTTTACAACAATTGCCCCTAAATCATCAGGACGCATATTTGCTAATGTTCCCTTCTTCGCTTTCCCAACTGGTGTTCTTGCGCCAGCGACAATGACTGCTTCTTTCATATCTCCAACCTCCCCTTTGTTTCCAATCGTTACAAAACATTTGCTAAAATTAATTTATCGTTCATTAATTTCTGAGCGGTTTCCCTTTTAAAAGCATATACTGCATACGCTGCTGGGATTTCGCCTCAGCTACTAAACTTAAAAACGCTTCTCTCTCTATATCTAATAAATATTGTTCGTCAACCTCTGTTCCAAACGGGACTCTTCCTCCAGCTATAACAAAGGCTAGTTTTTTGGCAATCTTTAAATCATGGTCTGAAATAAATCCAGATAAATGCATGGACTGTGCACCAAGGAGTATTGTCGCATACCCTGTTTCACCTACAACAGGTATTTTTTTGCGAATTGGCGGTAGATAGCCATTATCATACAATTCAATGACTCGTTGCTTTGCATCATATATTAGATGATTACCATTTATGCTAATGTTATCGTGTTGATTTAGAAAGGAGTTTTTCCTTGCTTCTGCAGCAGAAGTGGATACCTTTGCCATCGCAATTGTCTCAAATACTTTATTTGCGACAGTTTGTAAATCAAAATCTACATTTTGCGGCATGCTGCTTAGATGTTTAATGTACAGTTCTTTATTTCCGCCTCCACCTGGAATTAACCCGACTCCAACCTCCACTAATCCCATATACGTCTCACTAGATGCTTGGATGCTGCTTGCTGGTAAGCATATTTCAGCCCCACCTCCTAAAGTCATCCCAAATGGAGCAGCAACAACAGGTTTTCTACTATATTTCAGTTTCATCATGGCCTGTTGAAATTGTCTAATAACTAGGTCAATTTCAAAATAATTATCATCCTGTGCTTCCATTAATATCATTCCAAGGTTTGCGCCAACACAAAAGTTTTTCCCTTGATTCGCAATTACAAGACCTTTATAATCTTTTTCAACTTCATCAATCGCATAATTAATCATTTGAATAATATCGAAGCCAATGGCATTACTTTTCGAATGAAATTCTAATAGTGCTACATCATCCCCTAAGTCAATTAAGCTTGCACCACTATTTTTCTTAATGACACCATTTACTTCTTTAAATGTTTTTAAGTTAATAGTCTTTGGATTTTCGATAATTTGACGATACTCACCATTTTTATAATAAAATAGCACTCCATTCTCTTTCCTATAAAAACTCTCATTTCCCTTTGCGACCATATCTAACACCCAGTCTGGTGCTATTAAACCTTGGTTTTCAATTTCCTTTAGCACCATTGAAACTCCGACTGCATCCCAAAGCTCAAATGGCCCTTGTTCCCAACCGAACCCCCATTTCATCGCACGATCAATCGCAACAATGTCGTCAGCAATTTCCCCAAGCATTTCCGCCGAGTAAACAAGCGTTGGAGTAATAATGCTTTTTAGTAAAGAACCAGCCCGGTCCCCCGAAGAGAAAAGCGCTTTCAACTTATTGGAAGCTCCCTTAGCTTGTTTCGCAAGTTCAATCGATTGTGCCTGTAATTTTTTTCTTTGCTCATATTCAAGTGTTGCAGGGTTTAATTCGAGAATTTCTTTTCCTTCCTTTTTGTAAAAGCCTTGCCCGCTTTTGCTTCCGATCCATTTGTTTTCAAGCATTTTTGTCATAAAGGTAGGAAATTCAAATACTTCCTTCTCCTTCCCCTCAACTTGCTCATACACATTGTTTGCTACATGTGCAAATGTGTCTAAGCCTACTACATCTAGAGTACGAAATGTAGCACTTTTCGGCCTTCCGATTAAAGGTCCTGTTACTGAGTCAATTTCCCCAACGCTGTAGCCGCTTTTAAGCATTTCTTTCACCGTAATAAGCAAGCCATATGTGCCGATGCGATTGGCAATAAAATTCGGTGTATCCTTTGCCTCAACGACTCCTTTTCCGAGAATATCCTCACCAAATTTCTTCATAAAGGATAAAACTTCTTCAGTTGTATCCTTTGTTGGAATGACTTCCAATAGCTTTAAATAACGAGGAGGATTGAAGAAATGGGTTCCTAAAAAATGCCTCCTGAAGTCTTCTGATCTCCCTTCAGCCATTGCTTCGACTGAAATACCTGACGTATTTGAACTAATGATGCTTCCTTGCTTTCGGTATTTATCTATTTCAGCAAATACCTTTTTCTTAACATCAAGGTTTTCAACAACAACTTCAATAACCCAATCAACTTCTGAAATATTTGGTAAATCATCTTCGAGGTTACCAGCCTCAATTAATTTGCTATTTTCTTGTATTGTCAGTGGGGCTGGTTTTTGCTTTGTTAATGATTGAATGGCAGAGGTAGCGATTCGATTTCGAACGACTTTGTCAGATAATGATAGACCATTCTTCTTTTCATCATCATTCAATTCATGAGGTACAATATCTAGAAGTAAAACAGGGATGCCGATATTTGCTAAATGTGCTGCAATTCCCGATCCCATTATCCCAGAACCAATAACAGCAGCTTTTTTAATGCGTTTGATCATGCTTATTCCCCCTTTGAATGAATACTCATTCATTTTCTTGATATAAAAAAATGACACTTTTATTTGAGTATCTTACTATTAATATAAAAGATTTCCATTATTTCTTCAATACATTTCCTCCTAATTTTCAAATAATTACAGCTTACGTTGGTAACGATATGTATTTAGGAGGTGATGAACTCATGGCTCGACTAAAAAAGAATCCTTCTAAGGCTGGAGTAAGTGCAGCAAGTGTAAAAGGTAATGCAGGTCCCACAGTAGAACGTGCTGGCGGTGGCAAGCGAACAAGCCAAAATCAACAATACAAACAACATAATATGGGTGATGAATAATAGAAATGAGCAAGCGCCTTGTTCAGATGAGGGCAAACTAGACGAATCAGAATTGAAGGTATTTTTTTACCTTTAATTCTGATTTTACTTGTGACCTCGAGGAGCTAGGCACAAAAACTAGCTCCTTCAGAAAGATTTAACCTTTCCTATCTCCATTATAAAAGCTAAATATTCGATTATAAGAATCTCTCTTATTTTCTAAACATCCCCTTTAGAACAAAGGCAACATTTGCTGGTCGTTCCGCTAATCTTCTCATAAAATATCCATACCAATCCGTCCCGTACGGAACATAGACACGCATTTTGTACCCCTCTTTGACAATTTCAAGCTGTTTTTCTGGTCGTATACCATATAGCATTTGAAATTCGAATTGATCAAGTGGAATACGATGAGTCTTCACTAATGTTTTTGTATATTGAATGATCGTGTCATCATGTGTCGCAACAGCTGTAAAGTTTCCATTTAGCAAATGCATTTTGATTATCTGCTTGTAGTTTTTATCAACAGTCTTTTTTTCTGGAAAAGCGACCTTATGGGATTCCTTATAGGCACCCTTCACTAAGCGTAGGCTCGCATTATACTCATTTAGCTCCTCGATATCTTTCACTGTTCTGTATAAATAAGCTTGAAGTACCGTTCCAATATTTGTATATTCTCTTCTTAATGTTTTGAAAATCTCTAACGTCTTTGCACAGCGTGAGTAATCTTCCATATCTATTGTTACAAAAATTTGATGACGTTTTGCGGCGGTTAAAATACGCCTCATATTTTGCAGAACTACTTCCTCCGAAATATCCAACCCCATCGAAGTTAATTTTAAAGAAACCTGTGATTGTAATTGATTGTTCCCGATCGCTTCAATCGCTTTAATACAATTATCAGCCATTTTATTTGCCTCTTGAACATCTTCAATAAATTCCCCTAAGTAATCAAGCGTAACATCTAACCCTTTGCTATTTAACTCCTTAATAACGTTAATAGCATGGTTAATCGTATCACCTGCTACAAATCGAGATGCCCCAAATCTTAAACCGTATCTCTTTGCTAATTTGATCATCATTTTATTTCTAGATAAAAACATGAAAGAGTTTCGAAGTATCTTTTCCAATAAAAACCCTCCTCATGCAAGATAGTAATGACATAAAGGTGTTCCAATCGTTTTGATGCAAGTTGTGCTTGTGACTCTAAGGACAAGCTTACCTTTTCATATGAGATACATTTGAGATACATTCCATTTCAACTTACTCAAGTTTATTCGAATACGATGGCTGATATGTCCTATGATTCATTAAATTAAGCTATATTCCTTACCTGTTCATTTTTCAACGAAACGTTTAACAAAAAATAGAAACGGTATGAATGAAATAACTATTAAGTGGGAAAATAAGGTTACTTATTATGAGGAGGGTTAAGTTTATGCAGGAACAAAATATGCAGCAGCAAGGTACGATGCAACAGCCACCAAGCATTGTGTCAACAAAGGATCAAATGTATTTAACAGATATGCTTTCTTGGAATCTGTTAGCAATGAAAAAGGCACATTTTTTTGCTGGCCAATGCCAAAATCAAGAGATTAAAAATCAATTGGAACAGGTCGGGCAAATGCACAACAGACACTATCAAAAAATTTTAAACCATTTACAAATGCATCAGCAACCATCCGCTGGAACACAGCTTCAATAGGAGTGAAAAAACGATGAATAATAACCAAAAAATTACGAACCCTGAAACACAAGTACAAAAAGGTCCACAAATGAATGATCGTGATTTTATTAATGATTTATTAGCAACAGAAAAATATTTAACAGCAGCCTATTCAACAGCATTAAATGAAGCAAGCCATGAGGACCTTTATCAAGATATATTAACAATTTTCAATGAGACCCAACAATCTCAACGTGATATGTATAACCTCATGTTTAAAAATGGTTGGTACTCACTTGAAGCTGCAGACGGACAAAAGTTACAACAATCACATCAGCAGTTTACAAATTATATAAATGAGCAGTCTCCATATAGAAATATGACTCAATGATGTCCGTATAGTAAAAACCAATTCAGCTCTGACATGGTGTGAAAAATACAAAGCTTTTTAAATCAAAAAATCAGCTTTCAAAAAAGGAAGCTGATTTTTTTAATCTGTATTTTTATTTGCCCGGTGCTCTTCATTTAGTTGTTTAATTTCACTAATTAAAGTCTTCATTTCATCTTTTGCATCTGGGTATGTTGTATTCCAGTGCTTTGCTAATGGGGGCATTGATTTTGCAATATGTGTATATAACGCCCAGATCTTTACTTTTTCGATTAACTCTTCAGATGCATCTCCTAAAAGGAGCTCCGTATATTTTTCGCATAATCCATCAAATTGCTTACGAAATTCACTATCCATTTTACAGCCCCCTAGTATTTATTTTTTGCATTCAATTGGGCATGTTGAGCAACGATCACGACTGCTAGATGTTAAATAAAATAAACAGCACGTTTTCCGCATTCGAATATTGTCTTGCTTCGGAAGATAAAATTGTGTTATTGGGTTTTTTGATTTCGTTGCAAAAAGTTCTGGTACTGCCTCATAAACGATGAATTGAAAATCATCTTCAATTTTTGCTTTCTTCTCATTAGATAAGGATGGATCCTCTAATATTGTTTCATACATCCAAAAAATATAAGCAGCTGTATTCTCCCATAAAATCGCCTTTGAAACCTTCAACTGCTTCGAAATGGAAGTAATCACTCTTGAAAAGTTTTCAGTAAATAGCAATTTCACAACATCGCTCCGCCACTGATTACGATAACCATCATCAGGTGTCGTGACATCAAGCTTGTGAAAATAAAAGCTTGGTAACCAGAACGGTCCTGTATCTTCTGTTTGAATAGATATATTCTCAAGAGAACTATCCAATCCTTTATCAAAAACACTCATAGCATGAAGTACGAGGGCAGCTAAGAAAGCATAGCTTTTTACGATCATCGATCCTGTAACCGACTGCTTATCCGTATTTAGCTTTGCCTGTAAGTAATTATCTATCAGTATTTGTAGACGATCTGAATTTATAAGCTCAAGACCTGTTAATGTTAAATGATTTTCGCTTTTCTCTGCACTTAAACGAAATTTCATTAATGCTTCAATTTCATTATGTGTCAATTTAGCCATTTAAAACTCCTACTTCATTCAATATTCGTCTACCTTTTCCATGTGGAATACAAAGTGGTGTTCCAAACAACGGATCATCTGTAATTGTACAGTCCATTTTAAAAACATCTTTGACAAGCTTCGTACTCATAATTTCTTCAGGTCTTCCTTGAGCATATACCTTTTGCTCCTTAAGGGCAACTAGGTTATGTGCGTAACGACAGGCTAGATTTAAATCATGTAAGACCATTACAATTGTCCGTTTTTCCCGTTCATTTAATTCAAATAACAAATCTAATATTTCAATTTGATGTGTCATATCTAAATAAGTTGTCGGTTCATCGAGTAAAATGATTTCTGTTTTTTGTGCAAGCGTCATCGCAATCCAGGCACGTTGCCTTTGTCCTCCTGAAAGAGCATCGACTGGTCTAGCAGCAAGCTCGGACATCCCTGTTGCTTCAAGAGCATTTGCAACAGCTGCCTCATCTTCTACTGACCATTGCTTTAACCAGCTTTGATGTGGATATCTTCCTTGCTTGACTAATTGGTGCACTGTTAATCCTTCAGGTGCTACTGGGCCTTGGGGCAAAATCGCCAATCTTTTTGCTACTTCCTTTGTCGGAAATGACGCTATTTCATGTCCATCAAGAATAATTCCCCCTTGCTTTGGCTTTAACAGCCTTGCTAAGGACCGCAGCAACGTTGATTTTCCACAGCCATTGCTTCCAATGAATACTGTAATTTCCCCTTTAGGAATTTCTATATTTAATTCGTCAATTATCGTTGTATCCCCATATGTCAAGGTGAGATGGTTTGTTTCAAATGCATACATAACTTTATCGCTCCTACCACGAAATTTACCGAAATTAGTTGTTCCTCTATTTTATCAAACTATAGTGACTTTGAAAATCATTTTCAATTACGCTTTTACACCTATTGAATTTCCGTTTTATGCCTAACTCGTGAAATTCTTGTTTATTCTGACTTAATTGGGGAAAATACAGGTTGGAAGGTGGTGATGAAATGCTTCAGGCTGCACTTTGGGGAGCTTTTGCAGGTTCCTCTATTTTACTTGGAGCTATATTAGGAATGTTCAAGCAATTATCAAAGTTAACGACTGGTCTCATTATGTCATTCGGTACGGGAGTTTTAATTGGGGCTGCTTCATTTGAGCTCTTAATCGAATCAGTGAGTGAAGGTGGGTTATTACCAACAACAATTGGATTCCTTTCAGGCTCAATCATTTTTACTCTTTCAGAACTAATCATCTCCCACCGTGGTGGTCATGAAAGAAAGCGGTCAAATAAACGAAAGGGGAAAAGTTCCGGACTAGCTATCCTTATTGGTACGATTATTGATGCTATACCTGAATCAGTCATTATTGGGGTTAGCCTGCTTGAACACGGAACAGTTAGCTACTTAATGGTGATTGCCGTATTTATTAGTAATTTTCCTGAAGGTCTATCAAGTACAATTGGCTTAAAACGGGATGGGTATCAAAATAAAACGCTATTTATGATGTGGAGTATCATTGTTTTACTAGCTTCGATTAGTTCATTATTAGGCTATTTATTTCTAAACAATGCATCTCCTAATGTCACCGCATTCATCTCTTCGTTTGCAGCTGGAGGCATTATTGCCATGATTATTACAACGATGGTTCCTGAGGCATTTGAAGATGGCGGACCGATTGTAGGGTTTATTTCATCTCTCGGTTTAGTATGCTCACTCATTTTATCTCATTTATAAAATAAAAGAGGGTCAGTCCCCTAAAGGTGTCAGACCCTAATGCTACATACCCACTTCTTCAAAATGAACGATATCTTTGTTTTTTCCGATAATCAGCAATACGTCCCCCATAACGATTTTTTCATTCATGCTTGGCGAGACACAAATTTCCTCCCCTCGCTGAATTCCTACGACATTACAGCCGTATCTTGTCGCAATATCCAAATCAGAAATTGTTTTATTATAAAGTTTTTTCGTCGCAACAATTTCTACTAGACTGTATTCCTTCGAAAGCTCAATATAATCGATCATTTTTTCTGAAATAATATGATGAGCAATCCGCTTAGCCATATCACGTTCTGGATGTATGACACGATCAACACCGATTTTATCTAATACCTTTTGGTGATAATCATTTTGCGCCTTTGCCCAGACTTTTGGAATCCCAAGCTCCTTTAACAAAAGTGATGTTAAAATACTCGCTTCAATATCATCACCATACGATACAAAGGCATGATCAACATTTTTAACACCTAATTGTTTTAATGAGCGCTCATCAACTCCATTTGCTCTAACCGCATGTGTCGCATATTGTGCATATTGTTGGATTTTTTCCTCACTTTTATCAATAGCAAGCACCTCAATGCCTTGCTTATAAAATTCCTTAACTAAGCTACCTCCAAAGCGTCCTAAGCCAAAAACAGCAAATTGCTTTTTCACAAAAAACTCCTACCTTCTTCTGTTTTAATCTCTTACATTATTGTTTGATAAATGAACATAAATCATCCGTCACACTTATCATCCTCATTTCATTTTTTGGCAAAAAAAATGACTCTGGACTATTGCCAAAGTCAGTAATCGTTATTGTTCCTTTTTCGTAGTAACCGTATCTTCTTCATCGTCCATTAGCCCTTTTGTAGCTCTTTTAAACTCTCGTAACGTTTTTCCTGCAGCTTTCCCTAGTTCAGGAAGCTTTTTCGGACCAAAGAGCAATAAAGCGACAAACACAATTAGCATGATTTCTCCGAAACCTAAGTTCATGTGTATACACTTCTTTCGTCTAATAATCGAAATCTTCCTAAATTATACTTGAACGTTGTTTTATATGCAAAGAAGAATTTGTGACAATTAAATCTTTCTTGTTTGTTTGAAGAAAAATGCTGCAATGAGAAAAGAAATAATGAGGGAGATTGGAATTATAATTCGGAGGTGCTGCTCCCTATTATCATCAGTTTGGTAAATAGTTTCATTCTTAATTTGCAGCTTCTCTTTTTCCTTATTATTTGTTACTAATTCAAGCTTTTTCTCAACTAGCTTTCTCCCGTCTTCACCTTTTATGACAAGTTTCCCTGAAGTTGTTACATCTTCTTCAACAATTTCGCCTATTTTTTTCGTGTAATAAATATCCTCAGCGGTTTTATACTGATTATCTTCACTGTCTACAAATTGGCTATTCATATCAATTGTATCTGTTTCATAATGCTGAAAACCATAATTAAACAATTTTGTTGTGTCTTCATATACTTGATTATCGTACTTTGTTTTCATCGTAACTGCTATTAAGCTTATATTATCTTGATTTGCTGTCGTTACTAGGGTAAATCCTGCTTCAGTAACGAAGCCGTTCTTGCCTCCAGAAATCCCCTCATAAGAGCCATCTCTAACCATTACGTGATGATTGATAAGCGTTGTATCCCACGTTTCCCCATCCCATGGCAGCTCTTTTGTACTAAAAATTTCACGGAAGGTTTCATTTTTCATTGCATATTGAGTAATTTTCGCCATATCTTCCGCTGTCGTTACATGGTCTGGGTCATATAGGCCGTGTGGATTTGTAAAATGTGTGTTTTTCACACCAATGACTTCTTCTAAATAACGATTAAAATCAACGACAAACTCATCAACTGAACCTGATAAATGTTCAGCAATCGCAACTCCTGCATCATTTCCTGAATTTATTAATAGTCCTTGAACGAGCTTTAGCAAGGGAACCTCCTCACCTGCTTCTAAATATACTTTTGTTCCCTCTGCATTCCTTGCATTTTCACTAACCGTTACAATATCATCTAAATTGCCATTTTCAATTGCGTAAATGGCAGTTGCAATTTTCGTAATACTTGCTGGTGGTAATTTTTCATGACTGTTTTTTTCATATATTACTTGACCTGATTGGGCATCTATTAGAATAGCTGCTTCGCTATATAATTCAAGTTGTTCATTCGTATTCGCACTTATTATTGTTGGAAATAAGAATAAGCACAACACTATAATTATCGCACTCGATACTTGTTTTTTTAACATACTTTGGCTTACTCCTTATCTTTATCAATCAACTTATAGAATAACAAGGGACATGGTTAAAAAGCAATGTCAGTAATTAGCAATAATAGGACTATTGTTCTATTTTTTAATTTTAGATTGATTGACGAAAGAAAAACGTCCCTTTACACTAAAAACTGACGAACGTCAGGAAGGTGGAAAAATGTCTTCGACAAAAATTAAGCAAGCTGCACTTATCCAATTTGCTAACGATGGATATGATGGAACATCTTTATCAAGCATCGCAAGTGCAGTTGGGATAAAAAAGCAATCGCTATATACTCATTTTGCTAATAAAGACGAATTATTCCTTACTGTCATACAAGAAGTGCTAGACAGAGAAAAAAGTCATTAGCAACTTTTTTTCAACAATCTGAAGACCTTAAATTTGACGAGGCTCTTTACCAATTTGTTAATCGGTATAACGTCCAATATGAGGTAAATCCTGATACTAAGTTTCTGTTAAGAATGTGCTATCTTCCTCCTTCTCATTTATACGAAAAAGTTATGTCTTCTATTTATAAATATTTCGATGAGATTGAGAAAATTATGACAGAGTTTTTTCTTAATAAGGCGAAAGGGCTATCTGTTCCGATTAAAGAAGCAGTTATCGCTTATATCGGATTAATCGATTCAATATTAGTCGAACTACTCTATAGCGGAAGAGAAAGGTTTTAAAGAAGACTAGCCGCTTATTTGAAAATTTATTGGCGTGGAATTAGTGAACGTGTGGAGGAAAAAAGAAATGAATAAAAATTGGTTACTTATATATATCGCAGCAGTATTTGAGGTTAGCTGGGTGTCAGGGTTAAAGCATGCTGCTGATCCGCTTGCTTGGACAGGAACAATTTTTTCTATTGTAGCAAGCTTCTATTTATTAATAAAAGCAACAAATGTATTACCTGTCAGCACAGTTTATGCTGTTTTTACTGGTCTGGGAGCAGCAGGAACCGTTCTTGCAGAAATTATCTTTTTCCATGCTCCATTTAGCTGGATAAAAATATGCTTATGTGCCGTGCTTATTACAGGTGTAATTGGCCTTAAGGTAGTAACTGGTGAACATGAAGTTCCGAAAGAAGAGGTGTAAGATAATGGGCTGGATTTTTCTTATTTTAGCTGGTTTTTGTGAGATTGCAGGTGTTGCAGCAATTTCTAAATTTAATGAAAAAAAGACATATTTGCATTTTCTCTATCTAGTAGCGGGCTTTATTCTTAGCTTCTCTCTTCTTTCATTGGCAATGAAAACAATCTCAATGGGAACAGCCTATGCCGTATGGACTGGGATTGGCACGGTAGGCAGTGCAATTATTGGGATTATATTTTTCGGAGAATCGGCAGGGTGGAAGCGATTATTATTTATTGCGATGATTATTTGTGCCACAATTGGATTGAAATTTTCCCCTTATTAACATTAAGCTTTTCTTTTCCCCTTTTAAAGTGGTGGCGTCGTGATAAAATAATTGAATCACCACCTTATAATAAAATAAAGGGGACAGCCACCTTAATGGGGACTGTCCCTCACTCTTTACTTTAATTCTTAGTATCCGCCACCAACGTAAGCAGCACCTACGATGATTAACAAGATGAACAAGACAACAATTAGTGCAAAGCCTCCTGCATATCCACCTTCATAACCCATTCTGTTCACCTCTTTCTGTATTATTTCACAATACATAAACACTATATGAAATGGTACTGCCGAATGTTTGAGCATATGCCTATTCATTCAAGTTTTATCTTGATAGCTTAAATCAAGAAAATACTACCTGTACCACGTCTAATATTGTTATTTGGTAGTGCTTTGAGAAAGGGTTTAGTCCAAAAATCCCTATACAAAAAGGCTGATAGAATCAATACTATCAGCCGCTATAACAACATATGTACCCTTCTTTGCTTATTCTTTTTTAGGCATTCTTTCTGATGTATGAACATTTTCTTGCATCATTCCATCAACAGTACCCTCCATATAATCATCTGATACTTGCTCATGTGTTGTAGCCAACCCAGATGATATTGAATCTTCTCTATTATAGTCCTCAACCTCATAAAAGCGACCTGCTATTTTTGTGTTGTTTTCATTAGATTTTTTCTCCATTTGAACCACTCCTTTCTCTCATTACTATTTGCTAAAAAATGACCTGCTACTCGTCATAAAACATACTTTATGAAGGATCGACCTCATCTAACGACAATCTTACAACCTTTGTGGAATCGCCTCGTTCAATTTCTGATTGTGAGGCTGATTGATTTAATTCCTCTTGATCATCCATTCCAGGTGCGATTTTATAATTTTCCTCATCTTGAATTTTTTTCACTATTATCACCCCTTTTCTTTAGCATTTCCTAGATATATGTTGATTATTTAAATAAAGGAAATGTTAAAGAGTCATGTGACCTTTACTCTTTACGAGCAGTTGGACAGGTAGAGCTTGAAACGTAAAACACGCCGTCTCAAAGGGGGATTTGAGACGGCGTGTTGAAAATCTATATAAAAGAGTAACGGTAATTCCAATTATTGTAAGTATCTAACCTAACAATTGTTATGCATTTGTTGCATCGCGATTTGTCAGCTTTAATGTGACATCCATTTTTTTGCCATTACGATATACTGTTAGTTTTACTTGTTCACCAATTTCAGTTTCAGTGTAGAGATATTTTCTTAATTCACTAGCACTGGAGAGCGCTTCTCCATTCATGGCAACAATCACGTCTTGTTGTTTTAATCCTGCTTCATCTGCTGGGGAGCTAGGTGAAACATTTCCAACAATGACTCCTTCTTTTACATTTTCAGGAAGGTTCATATTTTCACGCAAATAATAATCTGGTACTTCACTCATCTCAACAAGACCTACGCCGATGAATGGTCGCTGTATTTTACCATTTTGCATCAGCTCTTCAGCAATTGGAATGACATCGTTACTCGGGATTGCAAAGCCTAAACCTTCAACTCCATTTTCAGAAATTTTCAAGCTGTTAATACCAATCACTTCTCCGCTCATATTGATGAGAGGACCACCGCTATTTCCTGGGTTAATCGCAGCATCTGTTTGAATAACATTTAACGCCCAATTTCCGTCTGATGTTGTGACATCAATTGTTCGATCAACACCACTAATGATTCCTTGTGTTACTGTTCTTGTAAATTCTTCACCTAATGGATTTCCGATTGCTATGACATCCTCACCTGTGCGGAGGGCAGCGGAATCTCCTACATCAGCTACTACTGTGACATGCTCAGCATCAATTTTTAAAACAGCAATATCAGTTAAAGCATCGGCACCTACTAGCTCAGCCTTAACTTTATCACCGTTAAATAACGTTACTTGAATTGATTCTGCACCTTCAATAACATGGTTGTTTGTAAGAACATATCCTGCCTTACCTTCTTTTTTGAAGATTACCCCTGAGCCTGTCCCACTCTCCACATTTTCACTATCAGACCCTTGTGAGAAGTTCCCAAAAATGTCTCCACTTTTTTGGGATTGCAGATTTGTTATTCCCACAATCGCTGGTGATACACTATCAACAATATCGGCGATTGAATTTGAACTAGCTGACAATTTCTCTGTAGAAACAACTGCTGAATTTGGATCGTCAGTTTGTTCAAATGTTTCAACAGATGCATTATCTGTCGATACCTTTGGCTCCTCTTGCTGATTCGTATATGTCGTAACACCTAGAACTAAAGCTCCACCAACGACACCGCTTAATAATGAAGTGAAAAATGGCTTGATACTTTTCTTTTGTTTCGCTGGTTTTACATGTTCCCGAGTCAAATCTGTTTCATCATAATACCCCATAATTACTACCTCCTATGAAGTTATGCTTGTGTAGTCACATATCCTCCGATAACAATTAAAGCAATTAATAAAGACAATCCTGTAAACAAAACAGCTCTCATATTTACATTCATCATATCCCTACTTTCTAAAAATAAATAAGTAAGAAACTTTTTTATCATTCATTTTAAATCAACCTATTTTTAAGTTATCTCCTCTACATGTCTTACTATACAAAATGAGTTTGGGATAAAAATGAAAGAATTATGGGAAATTGTGAAAAAGCAAATTTAAGCTAAATCAAAAAAGATAGTGTTCTTGCACTCAGCAGTATGTTTTAGCTTATAACCTCGTGGGACAAGGAGTTTGCGATACATACTAAAACAAACTTTCATGCTCACATAAAAGAAAAGAACGTTGTATAATAGCCTTTGAAAGGATGTGAAAGCATGACATACACCATTTATTTAGTTGAAGACGAAACGAATTTAAACGAATTATTAACGATGTACTTAAAAAATGAAGGCTGGGCGGTTACTTCTTGTTCAACAGGAATGGAAGCAAGAGGTCTTATCAATCAACCTCCTCATTTATGGATATTAGATATCATGCTTCCAGATATAGACGGTTATCAATTAATAAGAGAGATTAAAGCTGAGACACCAGATGTCCCCGTTATCTTTATTTCTGCACGAGATGCCGATATTGATCGTGTATTAGGGCTTGAATTAGGTAGTGATGATTATATTTCAAAACCATTTTTACCTAGAGAATTAGTAATAAGAGTGCAAAAGCTATTGTCCAGAACGTATTCTGAAGAAGCAATAGGAATGATTAGCATTCCTCCCTATCAAATTGATGAACAGATCCGTACTGCCTACTTGAATGGAAAAGAAATTAATTTAACATCAAAAGAGTTTGACCTCTTACACTTATTTCTCCATAACCAAGGACAGGCATTTTCAAGAGAGCAAATTTTGGAGAATCTATGGGGCTCTGATTATTTTGGCACTGATCGGGTTGTTGATGATTTAGTTAGACGGTTACGGAAAAAAATGCCTGACCTTAAATTAGAAACGATTTATGGCTATGGATATAGGATGCTAAAAGGATGAAAAACAAATCACTTGCATTTCAAATTTGGGCTGTTTTTTCGGGGATCCTCATTGTCATTTCCTTATTATTACTCATTCTGTTTCCAACAACGTTAAGAGATTTCTTCACGAAGGAAATTTATAAAACGATCGAAAATCAACAGCTTCTTTTATTAGATTATATGAATACAGGAAGTTATCCCTTTTTTGAAAATGGGAAAAAGCAGGGTCAATCCGTTAGTCATTTAGGAATTCCACTTTATGATCAGTTTATTGATGAAGATAATCCTGAATTATCACGTGAATTTATAAGAAAAACCCAGGAGCTTGCGCAATTACAATCCCGTAGTGTAGCCCGATATGAAAAAAATGTTGATAATCAAACACTTTTTTTCGTCATTAGAAAGGACATCTCATATAAAGGAGTGGATTACTATATTCTTTCCTATTCATGGGATACGTATCGAAATGATTTAGTTTACACATTGTTCCGCCAATTAATGATCGTTATGTTTTTTGTTTTTATCCTAAGCTGGATTCCATCAATTTGGCTTGCGAAATATTTATCTAAACCTCTCGTAAAGCTTGAAAAGCATGTAAAGAAATTTTCTGAGCAAGAGTGGTATGAACCAGTTGAAGTTGATCGACATGACGAAATTGGTCGTCTCGGGCATACAATTGAAAAAATGCGACAGCATCTTATTCGTAAAGATGAAGCACAGCAAACTTTATTGCAAAATATTTCACATGATTTAAAAACACCGGTAATGGTCATAAGAGGCTACGCACAATCGGTAAACGATGGCATCTTTCCTAAAGGTGATTTAACAAGTACGATGGATGTGATTGAAGAGGAGTCTGAAAAGCTTGAGAAAAAAATAAAAGACTTACTTTATTTAACGAAGCTTGATTTCTTATCAACACGAAAACCGCTTAAAGCCGATTTTTCCCTTGATCAGTTAATATATGAAGAAGTTGATCGGATTAAATGGGCAAAGCCTGAGCTTAATTGGGATTTAAACTTAGAAGAGGCAACAATTCTAGGTGATGCTGAGCAATGGGAAAAGCTTGTCGAAAACCTTTTAGAAAACTCTTTACGCTATGCAAAAACAATTATCTCGATTTCTATTACAGGAACTCAGGATAAATTTGTCCTTCGCTTTTGGAATGATGGGCCAATGCTCGATGAAGCATTAAAGGACAAGCTATTCGAACCATTTGAAAAGGGACAAAACGGTGAATTCGGAATCGGATTAAGCATTGTGAAACGGATCGCTACCATACACGGAGCTAATGTATGGGCAGAAAACGAAGATGATGGTGCTGCTTTTTATGTAGAAATCCCAAATATCGGTATTCCCGTTAAACAATCATAAATAATAGTCAGACCCCTCTCTAAATCGTTGGGGTCTGACTATTATGGACAAGAAAAGGATTAGCCTTTCTTACATTTACTGCTCGTTCTTTTAACACATTGAAAATTTTTGAATGCTAAAAATGAAGAGGAATGTATTTTTCCTCCTCTTGCTTTTTAAATTAAACAAACAAATTTCTAGGAAAGCTTCTTTTCAAAACAAAGATATTCTTGATGTCCCTCAGGCTTTGTCTTAAAAAAGATATTACCTCTTAATTGATAACCGAGCTTTTTATATAAACGTATTGCTTTTTCATTCCCTAAATATGCATCCAATCGAATACTATCATACCCTTTATCAGAAGCAATCTGTTCACATCTTTTCACAAATTCTCCCCCAAGCCCTCCACCTTGAGCATCTGGATCAATCATTAAAGAATGGATAATAAGAGGTTTACTTCCCACCCAAGGGACAACATTCCACTCTTCATCCTGGAACTCATTAAGAACAACCTGACCGAGAATTTCCTCGTCCCTTATTAGAACATACAACTCATTTTTTTCGATACATTGCTGAAAATACTCTTTATTTGGATACCTGTCATCCCATTGTAAGATTCCTTCTGCCTCTAACTGTTTCCGACACCTTTTATAAATGGAATTTATCTTTTCTAACATTGACTCTGTTGCTACTATTAGCTCTAATTGTTTTATCTGCATTCAAATACTCCTTATGTTTCTACATTTTTATAATTAACGCTGTTAACCTTGGTTACTTATTTCCTCTTGCAATGCTCGCATTTCGCATCACAAACTCCCCTTATAGTATGCTGCGATTAAGGAATACTATTATAAAAACCATTCACCTTGAGCAATTTTTTCTACCTTCCCTCCAACATTAACGTTGATATTCTCTTTAACAATACTTGCATTTAAAAATAATAGAGAAGGTCTCTTCATCTCATATCCCTGTTCTACTTGAACATTAATTTCAGTTTTATTAAAATAAGCGTATTTAACTAGGTATGCAGCTAAGCAGCCATTCGAACTTCCGGTTGCAGCGTCCTCTGGAATACCATAATAATCGGCAAAATCTCGAACATTTAGATGATGTTCTGGACAATAGGTTTCAGGATTAAAAACTAAGATTGCCTTTGCATCAGTATGCTCAATTAATTGATAGTATTTCTCTTTATTTATTCTAACTTTTTTGGCAGCTTCTAATGATAGTAAAGGTACAATAATCACAGGCAATCCAGTTGAAACCTCCTGGATAGGAAATCTAGTGTCTATGCATTCATTATTTATACTTAAAACCTCAGAAACCTTCTTACTGTCTAAAACCCGCCCAAACGTTGGTTCATTTTGTTTCATCCAAATAACGTCCTCTTGATGATGAAACGAAACTGCTATTTGACCACTTTTAAGGTTTAATGTAAGGTTATCAACTTTACTCTGTAAAATGTCGCTTTGGATGATAGATGCTGTTCCCAACGTGGGATGCCCGGCAAATGGGATCTCTTCCTTTGGTGTAAAAATACGAACATCATAACCACCTGCATTTTTAGAATCTGACAAAATAAATGTAGTTTCAGAAAAATTCACTTCCTTAGCAATTTTTTGCATTTCACTACTTGAAAGAGATCCAGAGTTTTTAAAAACTGCAAGTGGATTACCGGTATATTTTCCTTCTGAAAAAACGTCAACAATAGAATAATGAATTTTCCCCATAAGACTTCTCCTTTTTTTCGATATATTTATGTATTTAAATCTCCAACTTTTTATAAGTCAACAAAATAGAGAGGGTGACTCAAAAGGGTCTGAACCAACCAACAAACACCGGTATATAGTAAACTAACCTCAGCATTAGTCTCTATATTGTGTTTGAGGGGTTTGAACCTTTGATTTTGAGCCACCCTCAAAAAATCGTACGTTTTCTATACAATTAAACCTATAACGTTATTGATACTCGTAAAGTCCTGATCTTATTATTGATGATATTTTATTCCAAACCGATTATTTACAATTTTTTTAAAGTCTTCTGTTGTGATTTCCCGTTTACTTTCCTTCCCATTAATCCATTCTGTTAAAGAGGTATCAGTTAAGGTGACACTCCCCTTATCTGTAAGACGTGTGACTAATGGTCTCTTATTAAAAGGAGAATCTTGGTGCTCAACAATGATCTTTTGCACTTCATTTAAATCCTCCACTTTTTCATATTTAACAGTTGAATCAAATACATATCCAATTTTCCAGTCCTTATCCTTATGCTTTAGCTTCATATAGAAAATATAATCGCCTAATTCATTTTCAACCTTTTCAATTCTAAACTCGCCATTATCAGAAGTGACAACTTCACCGTTAAGTGGCACTGAAGCTAATGGTAAATTCCCTCCATAACCTGTATCAACAATGTAAGGATGCCTGTGATGTGTTAGCAATATTGCAACATGGGTCCTACCTATCGTATTCCATGCCTGCTTCTCATGATTAAATGTGATGCCACGGATTAAGGAACAAGTAAAACCATTTTCTATTAAAAATAAATAAAGGATGGAATTAAGGTCATAGCAAAGCCCACCACCTTGCTTATTGATGATTTTATCTATCAAGTTTTCTTTAGTCAAACGAGCTGTTTCTTTGGCAATAATCGGCAAATTTTCAAAGGCAAGAGCTCTGGCAGTTTTCACAAGAACCATATTTAATGTATCGAAAGTTATAGCTACATTTTCTGCAAGACCGATCCGTTGACGAAATCGTGCATTCAAATTACTCATTGATCATTCCTCCTCCAAATAAATGATAGCGAAGTTGTTGCAGAAATTACAAATCATTTCCCTTCTCCATCCTCATATTGAATTGATATATCCTCTACATATTTTCTGCTCATAAGCTTTTTCTTTTTTCTTATTTCTTTTTTCTCTAAAACCTGATCTAAATCATAGTTTTCAGGATATAATTCTTTGGCATCAATAAATGGCTTAACACGCTTTTGATTGATCGTCATTTGCTTATTTTTTACGAGTAATTCCATTTCTCCCCTAGAATTCACTTCAGTTTTAATAATTCCCTTTGTTTGAAGATGTGGAATCCAAACTGCATCACCAATTTTGTACTGAGATAGGCGACTGTTTTCTGATGTCTTTACTTGCTTCTTTTCATTTCCTGCTTTCACATTAGCTCTCGTCTTAGGGATGATCGATGTTTTTTCCTCTCG
The DNA here is from genome assembly GCA_031180805.1 of Bacillus sp. (in: firmicutes). GTDB lineage: Bacteria > Bacillota > Bacilli > Bacillales > Bacillaceae > Metabacillus. Next base: position 72,484 of record JAPSLL010000008.1, on the reverse strand, counting down.
ATGCTGTGAAAAGGAAATTTCCTTAGCCCTTTCAATAATCTCTATAGGTAAGCCTAATCTTCGAGCAATTGAAAATGCTTGACTCTCTCCTCCCTTCCCAATCGTTAGCTTATAAAGTGGTTGTAATGTTTCAATATCAAAGTCCATTGACCCATTTTCAAATCCTTCAGCTTTTTCTGCAAAATCCTTCATCTCACTATAATGAGTTGTCGCAATTAACAAAGCACCTGATTGATAAATGGCTTCTAATATCGAAATCGCAAGACCCATCCCTTCTCTGGGGTCAGTCCCCGAACCAACCTCGTCGAGAATTACAAGCGTATCCTTTCTAGCCATCTTTAGAATTTCCTTCACTTGTTGAATATGCGAGGAAAAGGTACTTAATGATTGCTCAATGCTCTGATGGTCACCAATGTCCACCAAAATATTTTTCACGATACAAAAAAAGCTACTTTGACTAGCAGGTATATGAAGTCCTGACTGAACCATCATGGCGAGCAATCCGACGGTTTTCATCATAACGGTTTTTCCACCAGTATTTGGACCTGTAATGACGAGTGCTTGATACTCCTTTCCGAGCGTCATCGATAACGGCACTGCTTCAGATCCGAGCAATGGATGCTTTGCCTGTCTAATATCATAGCCACCATCTTGGTGAACTTGAACTTCATTTCCTCCGATAGATTTACTTAACTTTGCTTTAGCAAAAATAAAATCATATGCGATCATGCCTTCAATATTAATTAATAATTCCTGCTTATGCTGCTCTGTCATTTCTGCTAACTGACCAAGAATTTTTTGAATTTCTAGCTCTTCTTCAACCTTTAAAAAGGTTAGCTCATCCTGCAATTTTTGTATATCATTCGGCTCCATATAAACCGTTTGCCCGCTTGATGATTGATCAATGATCATCCCAGCGAATTTTCGTTTGTACTCATTTTTTATCGGAACAACATATCTTCCGTTCCGAACACTTATCACTTGATCCTGCATGTAGGATGAGGAGGATTTCATTATTTGGGCCAGCTTTGTTTTGAGCTTCTCTTCAATAGTAACGATTTTGTTTCTAATTTTCATTAACGCTCTTGATGCATAATCATCCACCTTGTTATTGCGAATGCATCTGGCAATTTCATCTGCTAGCTCGAATAATTCATAGAGAGAATACGCATACGAGCTTATCGTTGGTGCATGATATTCCTGCTTAAGCATAAAACGTTTTATTTTCTTTACAGCATCAAGAAAGGAGCCTAAAAAGCCAAATTGCTCAGCTGTAAGCAAATATCCTTTATCAACAAGGGCAACAATTTGCTCAACACCATGTAAAGAATGAACTGGAACGCTCGAAGATTTTTCAATGATTTTACTCGCCTCTGTTGTTTCATTAAGCCACCGTTTAATCGTGCCTTCCTCATAAATAGGACGGAGCTCTCGAGCTCTTTGCTTGGCCTCTTCGCTCATTGCAAAGCTGCTTAATAGCTCTAAAACCTTATGGAATTCTAAATTATCAATTGCAGTTTTATTCATTTTCGAAAACCTCCAAATGTTTTTAAAATTAAGGAAATGTTTAAATTTATCATTGATTTTCTAGACTCAGTTCAATAAAACAACCGACTGCATAAAGGCATATTTAACAAAGCCAGAAGATCAAAAAAAGGTGATGAACAATTCGTTGTTCATCACCTTCTCTCAAATAGCACACTACACCTAAAAAGGCATATTTCACCCATAAAAAAACGTGCTTTAAACAAAGCACGGATTAAATACGAGCATATGCAAAGAGATCACAAATGTGTATGATAACCGTTTTGTTCTTAACCTTCTACAGAACATACTCAAATAAACCTTTAACCTTTTAAAAGTTTTTTCAGTTTATTCATGTAGATGAAGTATTTACTTCGATTAGTTAAGAACAGTTACCCTCACAAAAAACATCTCCTAAATTTTGTTATAAATAACATAACAAAGGACGCCCCGGTTTGTCAATGTAAGTTTTGTTTATGTATAGATTACATTTAATCACCGTTTTTAATTTCCTTTATGCCTTTGCCACCGTAAAAGGCGTGACCTGTCTTTATGACTGCTACGGTTTCAAATCCTGACTTTTGATACACCTTTTCAACTCTTTCATTAATTGGCATAACCCAAAAATTAGCAATTCCTCTTGCTTTAACTTCCTTTTGTAAATAAGCAATCAATTGACCAATAAGCCCTTTCCCACGATATTCCTTTAAAGTCGCAACACTTTCTAGCCTTGCATCACGGCCGTTTTGAAAGATACATGCTGTTGAACAAGGAACACCGTCATACTTTAAAACATAGTGAGTAAATGCTGGATGGGCAAATTCCTCTTCAAAAGCTTTTTCACGAATCGCCCCACCCAATTCTTGAATTTGACATTCAATTTGAATCGCCTCATGCTTTGTTTCAGCTGTCACTTGCTCAATTGTTACTAGAGGATTTCCTTTGAGCTCTACATTCCTTTTCCAAAGTTGAATAGGACTGTCAAATGACTCGAACCGAAAGCCTCTTTCCTTCAAAACCGTTAAAAAATCCTGGTATCCTTCATTCAACGTAAGATAGAATCTTGGAACTAGCTTTTTCTCTTGATAAAAGGTAATGACCTCATCAATAATCTCTTCATATTGACCGGTAAAAACTGAAATATACGCATGGTTTGCATCATAATAATCGGGCTGACGTTCATTATAAAAAAGATATCCCCAGCTTGTCTGTTGCATTGTTGAAAAGGTTGATACATACGCGTTATCTAGCGCTTCTAAATCTCTATAATCCATAACTGCCTGACCCCTATTCGTTACTATTCTAGTAAGATCGTACCTTTATTCATACGCTCTTACAAGAAAAAATTGTAATTTCCCTTCCTTCAGCGCAAACTCGATCATAATGCCATTCTCTTTATCGAAATAACCAAGGGCTTTTACTCCCCCCTCCTCACGTTCATAATAATGTTCCCCATAGCTTTCTATTATTCTTTTCTTTTTATCTCCAATTTTTACACCTTTAAAAGTTTGTAAAGCAGGAGCTGCCACAAAATACTCAATTAGCTTCCTTTGTTCATTCAATACAAAGCGTAACTCTTCATTTTGATAGGAAAGATGAGACACATTTGGTTGGTCGATTTTCTCCAATTTCTCAGGCTCGCCAAATACATTAATAATTCGTTCCTCTGTTTGGCCAATCGCTATTTTATTTATCGCTTCAGATGTTAAGTCTGTACTAGCGGTTTTTTCGTAAAAGTCATCTGCTGTTTTTGCAAAGGGATCACACCCAATAACAAATGATAACAAAAGAAAAATACTAGAAAACATTAGATATTTATAAATTCCCATTGGCATATTGCTCCTCATTCTCTCTCACTCAGATTCCATTTCTCAAGCAATTGCTTTGCTTTTACTTGCGAATAATTGTAAGACTGCCACTCATCAGAAATCGAACGCATTTCTGATGCTTTCTCCTTTAATAGCTGATGAATTTCTTCATTATCATATCGTATAAGCGTTGGAATGGCATCACTTGATAAGGTAGATAAATAGTTTTTATCAAGCCTACCTGTTTCCTCATAACGCTCAAGATTTTTAACGACAATTAATTTGTCAATATTTAGATAATTCACGATTACATAAGCAGCTAAGCTTACAACAAACATTGCTCTCAATAGCTTGAATTTTTGCTTAAATACTTTAAAAATTGCTAGCATTAATAAAATAAATAATAGAATCATAAATGCATGTGCAAATACTCGTGAATATGTATACCCAAATGCCTTTTCATATAACGAAAGTCTATGGAAGGCAGATGTTAGCATAACAAAGGTGAACGTGACAAGAACGCTTAGTAACAGCTTAATAAATGCTGGTAATTTAGTGTTTTTATATGTACCAGCATGTGTGAGAAAAAATAAAATGCTTAAGTTAATCAATGACACGATTGTTAGCTCTGTAAATCCTCTTCTTGCATATTCTGCATAAGTATATTGCAAAGATGTACTTGAAGGATCTCCATGAAAAAAATAAGAGAATTGTACTGCTGTATATAGGAAATAAACAAAATTCAGCAGTAATAACACTGTGCTTACAATAATACTATCAACTTTTACAGGGTCAATCTCAATTGCTTCATCTCTTATCACTAACGGTTTTCCCAATGTAATAAAGAAAGCAAAAAGCAGTAGCGAGACAAATATAATCACACCTGCTTGAACTATTATGCTGCTTATATTTTCATCAAATAATTGACCAGGCAATCTTCCAACCAATAAACGAAAATGCTCATCAGACGACATTAATAAGGATATAATCGTCCATAAAAGTGGTATCGAAATAATAAGTCCGATCATCATTTTTTTCACAGTATTTATTTTCTCTTCCTTTATTAGCCCCTTTCCTAATTGTCTAACAAATTGATGTGTAGTAAAAAAGCAGTAAACTGTTTCAGCAAATGTTTTAAACATAACCAGAGCAAATAAATGATTCCGCCATTTTACTCCATGCCATCTTCGTGCAAAGGTCATATGAACAAACATAAGAAATGGGACAAGCAGAAAATTAAGGAAAAGCAGGACGAAATCATTATACAATGCAAACGTCACTGACAATAACAGAACAGCTGCAAGTAATAGCTTTTCGAACCAAGTAGATTTTCCTTCCTTTCTAGGAACTCTTATATAAAACAAAACATAGACGAAGATTGTAAAAAGTGGGTACGATATTCCAGGTACCTTATCGTAAAACAAATAATAAAAAATAAGACCTCCACTAAAGCAAATAAAAAAGTTTTTCCAAGTTTGATCCATAAAAACCATCCTTTTATACATAGTAATTCTATGTATATTAATACATCGAATTACTATGTAGAATTTTTAAAAATTAGAAGTAGTCTCTACTAAAGAACTACTTCTATTTTTTTACAAAGAACGATGAACACCAATATGATAAAATAATTTACTAATCGGATAAATAAGAACAGTCATAATGACACAAATTGTAATAAATGATGGTGTTAAAATTGGCTGAAACCACTCCGTTGGTATAAAGTGAAACAGCGTCATCATCATAAGCAGCACATTTGGTATCAAACTAATAAATACCGTCTTTGAGAAAACCTGCTTCCCTAACAGCCCATATTCTCTACCAATTTCGAAGCCTAGCATCATCCAAAAAACGGTATATATAATGACAATTGTTAATGGAATTTTTGCTAACAGCCCCCATGCTTCAGAAAGAATCGAGTCCTCATAAAGATGGTAGCAGACAGTTAATAACGATCCGATAATAAAAAACATAAAGTTACAAAAGACAAAGTTACGACTTACAAATCGGCTAGCAATCGGTTGTACCTCTTCGTATTGTTTAGCAATATCAAGCGGGTCACCTAATTGTGAAATGATTTCATCTATCGTTAAATGAGGCATGTCAATTCGCTTTTCTTCAATATGTATTTCATATTCGCGTATTACTTCCTCTTTATCAATCGAATTTGGTAATGCTTGTTTCAGTGTCTTAAGAAACTGTTCCATTACATAAGTCATATAGAATCTCTCCCAATGATACCATTCATCATCGAGACAAATTTGCCCCATTCCTTCGTTTTCTCAGATAAAATGACTTTACCTTCTTCTTTAATTTTATAATATTTACGGGCGGGTCCTTTTTTTTGCTCCTGCCAATAGGTTTCAACATAGCCCTTTTTTTCTAGCTTATGCAATGCAGGATATAGCGTACCTTCTTTTACTTCTAGTGCATTTCCGCTCCTTTTTTCCATTTCCTTCACTAATTCATACCCGTACATATCCTTCTCATTTAACAGCTGTAATAAAATTAATGACGTACTGCCTTTAATTAACTCCCTATCAAACATAATTTCACCTACCTCGAATATTTAGGTATATTCTATTTCCTTATTTTACATTGTATTGAAGAAAAAGCAAGTATCCCTTTTCTCTATATTTTCATTTTTTTATAGTAGGATGAGTATATAAATTTTGATTTTAACGATAAGTGCTTACACCTAGTGAAACATGATAATATGTGGAAGAAAGGAGCAGGAAATCATGCATGTATTATTAGCGGAAGATGATGTTAAGCTTGGAGAGCTTACAACATATATGCTCTCAAAAAAAGCTAAATATGAAGTAGATTGGGTACAAAATGGTGAAGATGCTTACGATTATGCAATTGCTACCCATTATGATGTTTTAATTTTGGATTGGATGATGCCAAGTGGTGATGGAGTCGAAGTATGCCGTAATCTTAGAAAAGAGGGCTATGGTGGTGCTATCCTCATGCTTACAGCCAAGGATAGCATCCAAGATCGTGTAATAGGTCTTGATGCTGGTGCTGATGATTATCTTGTTAAACCTTTTGAAATTGAGGAACTCCTAGCTCGTCTCAGAGCACTAACACGACGAAACTTTTCACCAATACGTGAAGAACAGATAACAATTGATGGTATTATCATTAATCGCACAAGCCAAACAATAAAAAAAGATGAAAAGATCATCCAACTAACACCGCGAGAATTTCAAATGCTTGATTTATTAGTTGATAATAAAGGACAGGTTTTAACAAGAGAGCTTATCTTTGAACGGATTTGGGGCTATGATACAGATGTATCCTATAAAACAATTGATGCGACTGTAAAATTGCTCCGAAAAAAGCTTACGAAATTTGGTAAGGGTACGTGGTTACAAAGTATTAGAGGAGTTGGGTATAAGCTTGAAACGTAAAAAAACAAATGTCTTTCACCAAACAGAACGGACATTAACCATAAGGTACAGCTTTCTTATTCTTTTATTCCTTTTCGTTTTTATTATCCTTTTATATAGTATTGTTTATTTCTGGCTTACCTCTGATATAAAACAAGAATTACGGGATAAAGCACAGCATGAGTCACAGCCAGTTGAAAAATATTTAACTGGAAGAGATGATGGTCCTGATGATCGGAGAGGCGCTCCAAAAGTTGCAGAAACAGATAGCGACCAATTATTTTACTACGTCACAAATACAAATGGAAAAGTGATTGTTCAAGACGCGCAGCTTCCCCTCCTACATACAAGCTTTATTCACTTTATTTCAGAGTGGCAGCCAACGCATGAGGAATTACGAAGGGAAGCCTTGATGATTGATGAAAAGCTCCTTTTAAAGGATGATGCAGAGTTTGCAACCTATGTACCCACTGAAGCAAAGCTCCAAATATTTATGATAGCTAAGCCGATTTATGAACGTAATCAGCTTGTTGGATATTTGTATATTGGTCATAATGCAACAAATCTATTTCAATTGCTTTCATCGCTTCTTCATATATTAGCTGTTATCGCAGTTATCTTTTCAGGAATTGCTTTTTATCTAAGTCGCATCATGTCAAAGCGGGCAATGGTGCCGATTAAACAGGCCTTTACAAGACAGCAGGAGTTTGTTGCTGATGCTTCTCATGAATTAAGAACTCCACTTAGCGTCATGCTTTCATCAATTGAACTGCTTGAAATGGAAGAGCAGACAGAACAAGATAAAGAAATGGCCGTTAAAACCGTAAATAATCTAAAAGAAGAAGTAAAACGAATGACAGGACTTGTTAGTAACTTACTTACACTTGCAAGATCCGATTCAGCTCAACAAAATGTAACGATGGAAGCTTTTGATTTATATCAAGTCGCTAAGCAAACGATTCACACATTCGCAGCCCATGCCCGAACAAAAAAAATAACGCTAGAATTAAAGAGCCCTAACTCATTACAAATACTTGGAAACAAAGAGCTGCTAACACAGCTACTTTATATTCTCATAGATAATGCGATTAAATATTCAGAATATGAAGGTACTGTTACGTTAACAATCTCTAAAGAAGGCAATCAGCTCTTACTTATTGTTACCGACAACGGTGTCGGCATTGAAGAAAAGCATATTCCTCATCTATTCAAGCGATTTTATCGTGTTGATAAAGCAAGAACCCGACAGGAAGGTGGTTATGGTTTAGGACTTTCTATCGCAAAATGGATCGTCGATACCCATAACGGAACGATTAACGTTCAAAGTAAATTACATGAAGGAAGCACATTTATCGTAACCCTCCCACAAAAATAAGATAATTTTTCTTTTGGGGACTGTCCCTCCAACTTGTTGGGGACAGTCCCCCTTTTTTATCTTTTTTGAAAACTCTCGATTTTTTCACTGACTTTTCACCAAACTTTATTATATTAATCTCAAGCAAAGCACGAGGAGGTGAAAGAATGAAACAGAGAAAAAGCTCTCTACTTTTGATAGGGATAGCTGTGATTGTACTGCTTGCCCTCTCGATTAGTATTTCAGCCCTTTGGCATTTCATAACACAGATTATTTTGCATCATCACATGGACTCACAAATCGGACATGGTCAAGGTGGTTTTAAACCAAAAGGAGCAGGCTTTATTGGCCACGATTTCGGGTTCAGCTTTTCTTTCCTATCATTGCTAGTTAACATCGGCATCATCATCTTAGGCTGGTGGATTTGGAAAACGGCAAATGGAGAAACCGTAAAAAAATGGGTAGGAATAATACTTCTCCTCATTGGATTATGGGCAATCCTTCCGAAGATTATTGCAATTTCACTTGTATTGATCGCTTTATACATCACATTTAGAGGAAGTAAATCTAAAGAAACAATATTCGAGGAACAAGTGAATGCTACTTTTCCGATATATAACACAGCTTCTCACAATATTCTTGATGAATGGGAACGTAAAAACAACTAAGGAGGAAATAAAATAATGGGAATTTTTAAACGAGTAAAAAGAATTGCAGTAGCAGATATGAATTCAACGTTGGACAAGCTTGAAGAGCCAATAAGTATGGTTAATCAATATATTAGAGAGCTTGAGGGTGAGATTGAAAAAGCACAATCAGCCTTAGCGAAACAGCTTTATTTTGAACAAAAGCATGAAGAGCATATTGAGGAGGTTCAAAAGGTGATTGCTGACCGCAAAAGACAGCAGCAATTAGCAATTGATAAAAACAACGATGAGATAGCAAAACTAGCCATTCAAGACCGACTAGAAAACGAGAAAAAACTAGAGGTTCTAAAACAACAGCTTATTCGGATAAAAAATCAAACAGAGCAATTAAAAGCAAAGGTTATCAAATTACGTGATGCCTATGCCGACTTACAAAACCGAAAAGCGATATTAAATTCTAGAGCAAATACTGCCAAAACTTCTAATGGCATTAATCAAACACTTGCTTCCTCACAATCTGAAAACATTATCAATGGTTTTGCGAGAATGGAAGATAAAGTGCTGCGCATGGAGGCTCAGGCCTATGCTTATGACTATGTTAACCAAATAGAGCTTCAAAGCGCTAAAACCTTTTCGCCAGAGGTTGAAGAAGAATTTATGAAAGCAAAAGAAGCAACAGCAGCAAATCAATAAGCTTTTAAACAAAAGCCGTTTGTCTTAAACAACGTTTTTCTCAAAATGTGTTAGTATCCCCTTCGATAATATTATTGGAGTCTGTCAACTCCTCTACGCTTAAAGACAGACTCCATGTTTTTCTTACGACTTAAACGACATCATATCCTTGTTCTTCAATTGTCTCAACAATTTCCTCATTTGAAACTTTATCCTTCTCAAAGCCTACTTCAACTTCACCTTTATCTAACAAGACTTTTACATGTTGAACACCTTGTAATTTTCCAACACTGCCTTCAACTGCATTGACACAATGTTGGCATGACATACCTTCTACTTTAAATGTTTTTGTTTCCATTTTGATTATGTGCCTCCTATTTTTTCATTAATCTTTGAACGGTTACTAACAACTCGTCGATAATTTCTTCGTCACCTTCTTGGATTCGTTCAACTACACATGTTCGTAAATGTCCTTCAAGCAACAACTTTCCGACACTATTTAAAGCTGATTGAGTTGCTGAAATTTGCGTAATCACATCATCACAATACGTATCCTTTTCAATCAATGATTTTATTCCGCGAATTTGGCCCTCAATTCGATTCAATCGAGTAATTAAGTTTTTCTTTACTTTATCAGAATGATGACTCGTCCTGTGATGTTCATGCTTATGCTCATGACTATTTGGCTCATTACTCATAGAAACATCCCCCTTAATGCATACTAATTTTAATGTTCTTTTATCTATAGTTTATTTTTCCTAAAAGTCAAAAGAGACTATTGTGATTCACTGTTAAAATGTACTATACCCCTCTATAGTATATGATATTCTGCAAATTTTATCTATCTTTTTGGAAGATCGCTCTCATTCAAAGAATAAACAAACAGAAACATAATATACATATCATAATTGTTAATCGAAAGGAAATGGGGTAGTCATCGATGCAAAAGCTTTTAGTAGCGGTTCTCATCCTTCTTCTCCTACCAGGCTGTGGAACGGAATATCATTCTGATACTAATACTATTACTTTAGCTAGTCAAAACAAAGAAAAGATAATCGAAACGGAAGCGATATACATCGGCTTGATTGATTCACACTCAATCGAAGTGTACATCAAAAATGAGCCTTACGCACTCCAAATCAATGAAGCGCAACAGGCAATCGTTGAAAAGCTCGCTACGAATAGTAGGATTTTCATCAAATATTATTATGATAATAAAACAACGCAATACCAATTAGTAAGCATTCAACAAAAAGGGGACTGACCCTAATTATTAGAGTTAGTCCCTATCAAAAATTAAATTTCATTTTCACTATTTGACGAGGTTGATTGGCTTTCCTGCAATTCGGTTTGAATTTCTTCTATTGTTCTGCCTTCAGTTTCTATACCGGCCTCTTCCGCTTGCTTTTTAACATCATCCTCATTCAATTTGCCATCGTCCTTACCCATTTCAGGCATTGCTTCTCTTAATTCCTCTTGAATCTCTTCAATTGATTTTCCTTCCGTGTCAATTCCGGCTTGTTCAGCTCTTTCGATGATTTGTTCATCTGTCAAATTCTCATTAGGATTCGGACGTATTTCCATCATTTCCTCTTCAATTTCCTCTATCGTTTTTCCATCTGTATCAATTCCGGCATTTTCAGCCATATCAATTATTTGTTCATCAGTTAGCTCTTCTCCAGCAAATCCCTGTCTACCATTTGGCTGCATTTCTTGATTACCATTTGCCCCACTTGCTTCCTTTGCAGTTTCGTTCTCATTTCCACAGCCTACTAATAAGAAAATTGCTAGCATCGTGCTGCCAATTACTATATTTAATGAACGACTCATTTAAATCCTCCTTTCTTGCTTATAAATGAATATACAGGGGAAATATGTCAGGAGGATGTCAGGCTTAATAAGTAGTAAATAACTGTATTGCTATTTTCGATAAGCTCCAACTATAACCAGCATGTTTAAACCAACGAGCTCTTAGAAATGGACTAAAAAAGGAGGTTGGTTCAAAGCATGTAGCTTTCTGAACCAACCTCTTATCATTCACTAGCTTTTCGTTCTTAACTGTTTGTCTAAATAAAATGTCCCAAATGGAATAAATGATAAAAATACGGCCCATATTCCCCATAAAATAGACCAGCGTTTTTGAAATTTGACAAATGCAACAATGATGACAAATGCAACAAATAGAAATCCATGTAAGCCACCTACAATTGTTACAGCGATCGGAAAATCAAAGAAATATTTTAATGGCATCGCAATAAGCAATAAAACTAAATACGAAATCCCTTCCAAAATTCCTGAAAAACGCAAAACTCCTACCGAACTGTTAAACACCAAATCAACCCCATTTTCACATTTTATATGTTTATTATACAAGCTCTTAGGTAGTGAATAACAAAAATGTTTGACAATTTTGCTAATAACAATTTGCTTACAACTTTACAAAGGCTGTTTTCGTAAACTTTGTTGCTTTTTTACAGTCATTTTCTTTGATTTCCTCGTGCAGTGCTCGCTTTCATCAGGATGGTGAGCCTCCGCGATTTAAGCACCTGTTTGAGATTAACCTATCCCACGCATCCCTCAGAAGTCTTGCACTTACACTCCAATCAACCTGTACAATGTTTATCATAACATCGATATTTTAGAAAAGAGCCTTTACAACTAACAATTAGAAGATTGTTACAGTAAAAAAATCAGTGAGAATTTGTCCCACTGATTCGTTTTAACTGTTATTTTATTTTAAATTTATTAATTGTTTCTTCTAGTTCAAGGATCGTATTTGATAATGATGCTGCCAAATCTCCTAGTTCCTCTGCTGATGCTGCTTGCTCTTCTGTTGTTGCTGTTACTTCCTCTGTTGTTGCTGAGGAAATTTCTGCAACCTCAACCATTTCATTAATTGCGATTTCTACCTTTTCTTTATTTTGATTGATTTTCGCGATCGAGGCTTCAACATAATCGATTTCACTAATAATTGAATTTGTTCCTTCAAGAATATTTTCGAACGCATCCATCGTATGGTGAATGGAATTCGTTTGTTCCTTAAATAAGGTAATCGTTGTTTTCACTAGCTCTACAGATTTTCGCGTTTGCGTTAATATACTAGCGATAACAGTTTCAATTTTTAATGATGAGCTCTTTGTTTGATCTGCTAGCTTTCGTATTTCTGAAGCAACTACTGCGAATCCTCGACCTGCTGCCCCAGCTCTTGCCGCTTCGATACTCGCATTCAATGATAAGAGATTAGTTTCTTCACTCACGCTCTTAATCATTTCAACGATGTCTTTAATCTGAGCGATTTCACGATTAAGCGCATCCATTGTTGTATCAACCTGTCCGATGTTTGTTCCCATTTCTTCATTTTTATCTGTTAATTCCTTAATCGTTTCAATCGATTGGCTACTAAGTTTTTTCGTTGTTTCTGTAATTGTTTGCACCTTTTCCATATTATGTGCAACTTCATTGATTTCACTAGATAACTCCTTCATTTCGCGGTTCGTTCTTTCAGAGTAATCTACCTGGCTAACAGCACCCTTTGCAACTTCCTCTATCGCTGAAGCAATTTGCTCAGTTGCTGCTGCAGATTCTTCTGCAATCCTTTTTAAATCTACAGCACTCTTAACCGCATGTGTAGAAACTCGTTTATTCTCTTCAATCATATTCGTAATATTGTCAATCATTGTATTGTAGCTTTTGCCAAGTTGTCCAACTTCATTTTTATATAAATAGTCAGCGCGATCAGTTAAGTCTCCTTTTTCTGCTTCCTTCATAATTGCAACAATTCGATTGATCGGTTTAATCATCCCTTTTGCTAATAGAATGCTAGCAAATACAGATAAGAGAACAAACAATGCAATAATTCCGTAAACGAGATAAATCACTTGATTAATTTCTTTCATTAAATATGCTTTGGATGTGGAAACGGAAACCTTCCACCCATTACTGCTATCACTTACAGATACTAAGTGGCTTTCTTTCTTATCAGGCTTATACTCTGTTCCAACGAGCTTCTGATTATTACTCGCAATAATGATACCTTCATTATTTATTACTGAAATCTCTCTCCCTGTATTCTTTTCTTCGACTCCTAGTACATCGTTAAAAAGTTTGCTATCAGCCATGAGAATCAAAGTTCCAAGCCGGTCATATTCTCTATATAGATAAATGTTTTCAAAGTCTTTTTCAACCCCTGATCCCCAATAGACAGCACCAGATAGCTCCTCTACCTTTTCAGGGATGTCTGAATTTAAGTAGTTTTCTAATTTAAAATTGCTTGTCGAATCAGATTCACCATATAGCTTACCTTCTTCATTGACAAAAAGCATGCCTCGTGCATATTTATTTGTAAAAGTGATACTAGAAAAGTACTCAGTCGCCTCTCTTTCCTTCATGAGGATTTGAAACTCAGTTAATCCTTCATTGTCTTTAAGCGTTTCCATAAAATCCATATTTGAAAATGGGACTATTGTTAAGTTCTCAAACTCCTTAAGCGAATTGTTCACATTTTTTGTCACTTGAGTTCCTATTTCATCGTTCATATTTGATACTTTATTTTCAATCGTAGCTGATGAAACAAAATAAACAACATTACCAATAATCAAACTAGGAATAAGTGTAAATAATAGCAAAAACAAAATAATTCTTGATTTTAATGTCATTCCAACAAATAGTTGAGGAAGCTTAAATTGATTCTTTCGCTCTTTTTGTCGCTTCTTACTTATTTCTGATTTCTGTTTTGGTTGTTTTCTTGTCCGCAAACCTATTTCCCCCTACCTGAATAAATTTCAATATCCCCATATTAAATTGAAACGATTTCCCCTAAACTTTGTTGCTTTTTGCCTTATATATTTCTTCAATTACCGTTACAGTAAGACATAATTGTCATACTCTCTTAGCATTTTGAACTAATTTTACGTCATCCTTCATTGCAACTCTTTCGAAGGAGCCTCTTAAATCCTCTACTAACAATATATTCTCGAAAAACTCAATAATAGTACAGTAGTTGCATATGTATCCGTTTCCAATTATACTATAAATATCCTATATTTTCTTTAAAAAACACGAAAAAATAGTGATATTTTACTATTTTTATAAAAATTAAGTAATTGGTATGTCAGAAGTCTATAACGAAGTAAAATTATGTAGATTATTAATTAATGCACTACATCTATCTTAATGGAGATGTTTTAATAAAGTAGTTTTTATCTTAAACATTAATTTTAAGACATAAGTAAATTGCTGGGAAGTATTTTTATATGTTTCGGCTAAAATATAACTTACTTCCTATTTATTATAATCACGTTCTCGTTCTTCAAAGTCTAATAAAAACAAACCATCAATAATATAAAGGTGCAAGTTCCTACAGTACTTCTTGATCCAATCCCAGTTACAAAGGAAACGATTGCTGAAACAGTAATTAAGAATGGATACGTAACGAAAGAACAAATTTACGGAAAATAACTTTTTAATAGGAAAGGACCAGTATCCTTGATAATAGGGCTACTGGTCCTTTTCCTATTGTTAACTTGCTATTGTTTCATTTACATCCTCTTTCGCTAATCTTTGCTTCTTCGCCTTTTTAAAATGTAACAATTCATAAATGACCGGAATGACGACTAATGTCAACACTGTTGCGACACTCAATCCTCCAATAACAACTACTGCTAAGCTTGCAGATACAAGGTTACCCGCTTCAGCTTCCTTGAATAATAACGGGAGCATTGCACTTATTGTCGCAACTGCTGTCATAATAATTGGACGCATTCTTACAGATGCTGCTTCTACAAGGGCATCACGGATAATCATCGTTTCTTCATTTTGTTTGACTCGATCAAGTAATACAATTGCATTTGTTACAACGATTCCGATTAACATTAATGCGCCTAATAATGCCGTAACGTCAACGGTAATGCCACTGATGATAATACCTAAAATTGCACCAATTGCCGCGAGTGGTAATGAGAAAAGAATTGCAATTGGGGCACGCATCGTTTTAAATGTAATAAGCATAATTAAGAACACAATCCCAATTGATGCTAGCATCGTCATAAATAAATCATTAAAATCGCTTGCTTGGTCAACACTTGCTCCTCCGATTAAAACCTCAGTATTATCGGGGATTTCTATACCATCCTTTTCCCCATCACCAAATATCTTTTGATTGATTTCAGTTGAGATGGCTGAAAGTTTTTCTGGCTCAATGGTTGCTGTGACGCGGATATATTGTTCACCATCTTTATGGAATGAGCTTGTCGGCTCTTCATTCCTTTCAAGCTTCGCAACTTTCGAAATTGTTGACATCCCTGTTTCGGTCATAATTGGTACATTTGACAAGTCCTTTTCAGTTTCAGGATTATATAGTGGTTCAAGCATAACTGCTGTTTGGATGTTATTCATCTCAATCATTCCAAGCGGTGTTTGGTTCAACATGACAGCTGCTTGACTAGAAATTTGGTCAGCCTTCGCAACACTCGGATTGACTGCAAATGAGTAAACAACCTTCGTTTCTTCTTGATTTGTGCTTACTTTTTCAATGCCATCAATGCCCTTAATCTCAGCCCGAACCTTTTCAGAAACAGTAATTAGTTCGTCAAGATTATCACCGACAACATCGATTGTAATGGACGTTGTTCCACCACCCATGAGAGAAGCCTCTGTAGCTTCTAGTGTTGCATTTTTATATTCATCCTTCTGGGAATTTACCTTTTCAACAAATTCTTTGCTATCTACATCTTTTTCAAGAGTAGTCAAAATTTGTGCCTCTGTTGGATTACCTACACCTCCATATTTTGCTGCATCCTGGTCATTTCCTACTTGAAGGTAAACATTTTTTACCCCGTCTTGCGCTAATACAAATTCCTCTAGTTTTTCAGCACCTGTTTTTACCGTTTCAATAGGTGTCTCATTTGGATAAGTTAAGCCAACGTAAACATAATCTGGCTTCGTTTTATTCACAGATCCCTTAGGTAAGACTAAATAGGCACCGACTGAGCCAGCAAATACAATAAATGCTGTAAGCAATACAACCCATTTATGATTTAATGACCATGTTAACATTTTTGCAAATTTAACTGATGGCTGATGCTCTTTAATTTTTGCATGCTTAAGTAATCCAGCACTCATGACAGGCACGACTGTAATCGCAACAATTAACGAAGCTAATAATGAGTAAGTAATTGTTAACGCAAATGGTAATAGGAAATCTTGTAGACTACCATTTAAAAGACCCATCGGTAAGAATACAGCAACTGTTGTTAAGGTAGACGCAGTAATCGCTTTTCCAACCTCTTTTGTCGCATCAATTACCATTGCAACTGAAAATTTTTCTGTTTGGGAACGACGGAAAATATTTTCAATTACGACGATACTATCATCGACTAAACGGCCAACTGCGACGGCTACTCCACCGAGTGTTAAAATATTTAAGGTTACACCTGATTGTGACAATAAAAACAGAGTAAACCCTAAAGATAACGGGATTGATACGATTGTAATTAATGTTGAGCGTAGGTTACGTAGGAATATCATGATAACAATTGTTGCAAATAAAGCACCTAACAATACTTCCTTAATCATACTGTGGACAGATGACTCAACAGAATCAGACGTTGCTAAAATAACATTTGTCTCAAGATTGTCATATTTTTCATTTATTTCATCAGATACTTTTTCTATTTCTTTACTAATCGATACAGCGTTTGAATGACTATCCTTTGTTGCAATTAAAACAAATCCATCATTACCATTTAACTTTGTTAATGTCGCATCCTGCTTTTGGACAGACACTGCTGCAATATCCTTAAGTGGTACAGTTGGTATGACCTCAGTGTTTTGTAGCTCCTCTAATGAATTCACGTCACCGATTACTTTTATATTTGCTGTTTTACCATCAATCTCTTTTTCTCCAACAGCTGTTGCTAAGTTTTGTCCTTGCAGGAGAGTCATAACACTTTCCATTGTGACCTGCTTCTCAGCCATTTTCTTTTCATCTAACTTCACTGAAATGTATGATGGAATTTTTCCATTCGTTTGAATGTCTGCTACTCCTGCTATATCCTTATAATATGGAACGATTTCTTCCTCTGCATACTCTATTGTTTTTGGCGTCACTCCTTCGTCAAAAGTTAAAGCAATATATGAGATCGGAATCATTGATGTATTAAGTTGAACAACATTTGGCTTTGAGACATTTGCTGGAAGACTCACATTCGCAAGTGCTTCCTCAATTTCTCGCTTTGCTTCCTTCTTATCAATCGTTGATTCAAAATTAATATCAATTGAGGAATAGCCATCACCTGTTGTTGAAAAGACATTCGTTTTTCCATTCACACTATTTACTGCCTTCTCAATCGGCGTTGTTACTTGCTCCTCCATCATCTTTGTATCTAAGCCCTCACCAACTGTAACAACTGAGATGAATGGTTGATCTGCTGATGGTAAAAACTCCATCGGCAATCTGAAATAGCTCAATACCCCCATAACTAAAATAAGCATGGACAGTAAAGTTACAGCTGCTTTGTTCTTAAAAGACCATTTTGTAAACCAAGACATGTTTTTAAGCTCCTTCCAAATTTTCCATTTAGTGTTTTCTTACTAACCTGTCATTATTTTAATTGGAAAAACTGGAAGCTATAATTGCCTTAAGGTGTAAAAGCATCTACGACTTCAGACGTATTTCACTTTAGTCCTTTAAATTATTCAACCTTTTTTCGTTAACAGTACTTAACTTTTGACTATTTATGTTTAAAATAGAACATAGCAGCATGAGATACTAGTGAGAGGAGAGATGTCTGATGTTTTTTATGATGTTAACAACTTTAATGAGCTTGCTATTAACTGGTATTGTCTTAATCTTTCATTCTTCCTATTTGATTGGCGGTGGAATGTTACTAGCAGGGGGAAATTTTTATTATTTCTTTAGCACCTATTATAAAAAAAGAAAAGCGAAACAAAAAAAGAAATCTAACGAAGGATATACGGATTGGACCTGTGATTGCGTCAATATGGACTGTTCAAATGTTAGGACTTTCAAAAAGATGGATTGTGATCGCGGCCCTGATTGTGATTGTAGTCCAGACTGCTCAAATTAATATAGAGGTGGATAGTAGTGAGAGAGCTTATTGAGATGATTCCTTGTCATCGAATCCCTGAAAGATGTTTACATATAAACGGCAAACCGATGCCTTTGTGCACAAGGTGCTTCGCCATCTTACTCGGCTATATATTTACTCCAATTGCGATTTTTGCTACTCTATCAATCCCAATTTGGATTCCTATCCTGATGACTGTCCCATTGTTAATTGACGGTTTCACTCAACGTTGGAATTGGCGAAAAAGCTCAAATTCGATTCGTTTTCTTACAGGTTTCACATTCGGCATTGGGCAGGCCTTCTTTATTTCGACTGTAGTATGGAAAACAGTTGAATGGCTAAATTAAGAGGATGAGGTAATCCTTTCAATTTTAGAGCTAATCTAGAAAGCTAAGGATATAGATGAGGCATAAGGCAGGAGTCGCTGCTTAGCTCACTGCACACCGTAATTTATGAATACCCTTCATAAAAAAACGCTTGGAATTGAATCTAAATATTCATCCCAAGCGTCCGCTTTATTTGTTTATTTTTTCTCCTCTAATACACGGATAAATTCCCTCATATAATCCGGCAAATCTGGTGGACGTCTACTTGAAACAAGATGACCATCAACTACAACTGCTTCATCATGCCAAATTGCCCCAGCATTTTCCATATCATCTTTAATACCTGGTGTACTTGTCACGTTCCGACCAGATAAAATTTTTGCTGAAATTAACACCCATCCAGCATGACAAATTTGACCAATCGGCTTTTTGTGTTCATCCATCTGTTGAACAAATTCAAGCACCTCTTCAAAGCGGCGAATCTTATCTGGAGCCCACCCCCCAGGCACAAGCAAAGCATCATAATCATTTGCAGAAACATCTGAAAAGGCATAGTCTGATGTAGCTGGAACTCCATATTTACCGATATACTTAACATTTGCTTCTTCACCAGCTAAATGAACAATTGCACCTTCCTCACGTAAACGATGAATCGGATACCATAACTCTAAATCCTCAAACTCATCATGAACAAAGCTTAACACCTTTTTACCTGTTAATCTCATAAAGTTTTGTCCTCCTTTTTTTTCGAAAAGTTGTTTGGTTTTCTTAGTACATTTAAAAGTTTCCTAACTGCTAGGGCCATTTAGTATGCACAAATACTAAGTATAACTGTTTATACTTTTATTAACAAAAAAAGTCATATAGGTGTATATATACCCTTTATGACTTTTTAATAATCCATTTCAATTAACAAGCTTGCAGTTTGTTCATCTGTTATTAATACATTCGCATACTTTCCCTTTAACGCTCCATAAATCGCCTTTACCTTTTTAGAACCACCTGCGACAAGAATTGATTTTTCCTTTTTAGAAAGCTCATCAAGTTCAATTCCAATTGTGCGGTTATTTAAATTTTCTACACAAATTTCCCCATTTTCATCAAAGAACCTTGAACATATTTCTCCGACTGCTTTTGATTGAATTAAATGTTGTTCTTCCTTTGAAAAATATTCTGCCTGTAATAAAACCGAATCAACAACAGGTGTCCCTACACTGAAAACCGCTATATTTGCCTGTTTTCCCAATTCTAGTATTTTATGAATATGGCGGTCTGCTTCAATAGCCTGCTTGACAACAATATGATCAACGATTGCTGGTAACGGTAACAAAAACGTTTGGGTATTAAATGCTTCTCCAAATAAATGAATGATTTCTGAAGCATATGTTTTTGTTTCAGAATGACTTACTCCACCATTTAATTGGACAACCTTTGTATTTTTAACTGGCTTCGGCTTAAGTTTTGTTGCTAGTTCATACACTGTTGTTCCCCATGATGTTGCGATTAAATCGTCATCTTTTACAACTTTATTTAAATAGCTAGCAGCAACCTCACCTAGATGTCGTTTAATTAATGTATGGTCATATTCTGAAACTGAGGCAATAATGACTTCATTAAGTCCGAATTTTTCCTTAAGCCGTTCTGTCAGAACTTCACCTGCTTCAACAGGATTATGAATTTTCACTTCAACGATGCCTGTATCTTTAGCTTGTTTTAATAACCTCGAAACAGTTGGTCTAGATACATCTAGTTTTTTAGCTATCTCCTGCTGACTGTAATCTAATTGGTAATAGAGTCTAGCAACTTCAATGATTTTTGTTAGCTTTTCTTTTTCCATTTATACAGCACCTATTTTATTTGTTTTTGCTGTTTTCGCATCCTTTGTTGCTTGAAAGTTTATTTACAGTAACTTAGGTTGATTTCCGATTAGAGGCATTCTCTTTTCACGGGCGAATCTGGAGCTCTTTGTCGTTATAGCTCTTGTGGGGTCCCCCTAGTACTCATCTCCCTCAGGAGACTCATGCCTTTCACTCTAACCAATAATTGTTTAAACTAAGCACTTGCTATAAACAATAATCTTTACGAAAAGAGCCTTGTTTCACGATGCATTCATGTGAAAAGAAGAGGCTGACTACATTTAAATAAAGTCAGCCTCGATATTTTGCTTGCTTATCCTTGAATAAGTTTTTTCACACGTGCAACAACGTTCTCTACTGTGAAGCCATATTCAGCTAAAATACGTTTTTCTGGAGCAGATGCACCAAATGTATTGATTGCTAAAATGTCTCCTTCATCACCAGTATAGCGATCCCAACCTAGTGGAGAAGCCATTTCAATTGCTAAACGTTTCTTCACTTCTTTTGGTAATACAGAACGTTTGTATTCTTCTGATTGTGCCTCGAAGCGATCCCATGCAGGCATACTTACTACTGCTGCATCGATTCCTTCACCAGCTAATACTTCTTGCGCTTCAATCGCTAAGCCAACTTCTGAACCAGAAGCAAGAAGGAGAACATCTGCTGTTTCCTTTTTAGCAGGTGATACAACGTAAGCACCTTTTTGAACGCCTTCATACGCAGTTTCTTTTGAACCTTTAATTGTTTTTAAGTTTTGACGAGTTAATACTAATGCAGTTGGAGTTGATGTTGATTCAATTGCTGATTTCCAAGCTGCAGCAGTTTCATTTCCATCTGCAGGACGAACAACAGAAAGATTTGGCATTGCACGTAATGATGCAAGCTGTTCGATTGGCTCATGTGTTGGACCATCCTCACCAACCGCAATACTATCATGTGTAAATACATATGTTACTGGTAGATTCATTAATGCTGCCAAGCGAATAGCTGGACGTAAGTAATCAGAGAAAACAAAGAATGTTCCACCGAATACATGTAACCCACCGTGTAAAGCCATACCATTTAATGCTGCACCCATCGCAAATTCACGTACGCCGAACCAGATATTACGTCCACCATAGTTGTCTCTTGCATAATCTCCAGCACCGTTAATGGTAGTTTTATTTGATCCTGCTAAGTCAGCTGAACCGCCAAAGAATGATGGAAGATTTTTTGCAATCCCGTTTAATACTTCGCCTGAAGAAGCACGTGATGCAAGACTTGAACCTTCCTCATAAACTGGAATGTCCTTATCCCAGCCCTCTGGAAGCTCACCGCTAATTGCTGTTTCGAATTGTTTTCCTAGTTCAGGATATTCTTTGCTATATGCAGCAACTAGTTCATTCCATTCATTTTCTTTTGCTTGACCTGCTTCTTTAACTGTTTTCTTGAAGTGCTCATATACTTCTTCTGGTACATAGAAATCCTCTTCAAAAGTCCAATTGTAAGCTTCTTTAGTTAATTTAATTTCCTCTGCACCAAGTGGAGAACCGTGAGAAGCAGATTTACCAGCTTTGTTTGGAGAACCGTAACCGATAGTTGTTCTTACTTCAATTAAAGTTGGTTTGTCTAATTCTTGTTGAGCTTGTTCAATTGCTTTTGAAATTTCGTTCAAGTCGTTGCCATCTTCAACGCGAATTACTTGCCAGCCTTGCGCTGTGAAACGTTGTTCAACATTTTCAGAGAAGGATTTATGTAAATCACCATCTAGAGAAATATCATTTGAATCGTAAAGAACAACGAGACGACCAAGCTTTAAATGACCTGCTAAAGATGCTGCTTCAGATGAAATTCCTTCCATCAAGTCACCATCTCCGCAAATTGCATATGTAAAGTGGTCAACAACATTATAAGAAGGCTTGTTGTAAGTTTCAGCTAAATGACGTTCTGCCATTGCCATACCAACTGCCATTGCAATCCCTTGTCCAAGTGGACCAGTAGTTGCATCAACACCAGCAGTGTGACCGTATTCTGGGTGTCCAGGTGTTTTACTTCCCCATTGTCTAAATGATTTTAGATCATCCATAGATACATCATAACCAGTTAAATGCAATAGGCTATATAGAAGCATAGAACCATGGCCTGCAGAAAGGACAAAGCGATCACGGTTAAACCAGCTTGGATTTGATGGATTAACGTTCATAAATTTTGTCCATAAAGTATACGCCATTGGTGCTGCACCCATCGGCATACCTGGGTGACCAGAATTTGCTTTTTCAATTGCATCAATTGACAATGTACGAATTGTTTCAATTGATAATTTTTCTGTTTGTGTTAATTCACTCATTTTCATTTCCCTCCGTTAATTTCATTTTTTGACTAGCAGTAATTAATTTACCTTAACTGCCTCATCAAATAAGACGCGACCTTCCTGAATTAGCAATTGTCCTGATGGCTGATTTGATAAAGCCCATTCTAAGACAGCCTTTTTTAATTGATTTGCTAAAAGGCGATCAATAGCAGTTGGATATGGTCCACCACATTGTGACTCTTCAATTTCAACCACCTTCCAGTCTAGGTCAAAATCCTGAAAATGTACAGCCAATGCATTTGGGTCGACTGATTCATTCATTAGGAAAAACGTATATGTCTCATCATTTGCTTCTTTGTTGCGAATATGCTCTTTTAGCTGTGCAATTTTTTCCTCACTAACGTTGTCAACAACCTCTGCCTCAACTGCTAGCGCTGAATTCGTTAATAATGCTGATACACCTTGACCTGGGATTTGGATATTAAATAATCGAACCTTCCCGTATAATAAAGAGCTCGCTGTATCTCTAACACTTTCAATACATTCGACAATTGAATTTAACGCTGTATCATATCCAAGCGTAAATTGGTTGCCCTTAATATTATTAAAAATACTGACCGGAACATACAAGTGATTTGCTGAAAAGGAATTATTTTTCGCTTCATTTCCACCTAATACGATAATTTTATCTAAGGCAGATAGCTCCTCGGAAATTTCCTTCGTATGTTCATTCCAAGCCTCGATTGGGAAGCTAGTCAATACATTTCGATTAGAACTTAACTGACTAGTCGAAATCTTTACCGTCAAATCATTAAGTTCAATTCTTTTCGAAAATTTATTATATTCAAGTCCAAAAACCGTTTCCCCTTGTTTAGCCAATCCGTCAATAAGAGTACGAACGATTAGACTTGTTCCTGCTGAAGCCAAACCTAAATGAACTAAACCTATTTTCATTCGACGTAACCTCCCTTACACAGAAATTTCGTTCAACAGACACTGAACAATTGTTACCATAGTTAGTATACATGAAAGGAAGAAAAAGATAAATAATAAAAAACGATAATTTTCGAAAAATATCGACTTTAGACTTTAGCTGTTCTAGCTTTTTCTATTGGCTATTGGGAGGCGTATGATAAAGGATGTATACCTATCATTTGATTCACATAAAATCGTTCCGTTATGTTTCTCGATTATCGTCTTACAAACGTAGAGCCCGATCCCTGTTCCAATGCTTTTCGTCGTGTAAAAAGGTTCAAAGATCGCCTCTCTCCTCTCATCTGGAATTTTTGGTCCATTGTTCGTAATCGAAAAGATGATGACATCATCCTTTTTGTCACTTTTTATTGATATAACCCCTTTAGTTTTTTGTCGTTCCTTTAATGCATCTATTGAGTTTAAAATAATATTTACTAGCACTTGTTTAATTTCGTCTTTAACAGCAAAAATCATACAGACTGGATCAATTTCCGTATTTATCTCAACATCAGCATCTACAATGCTTGGGTATAAAAAGGATAAGATTTCGCTAAGAAGATCCTCTATCCGAATTTCTTCTGGATGGTTTACAACATTTTCTAACCTTGAAACATGAAGAAACTGTGTGATCCGAAAATTTAATTGATCTAATTCATGTTCGATAGTTTCCATATATTTTAACGAGGGGTTTTCTAGCTTCAACAGCTTCATAAAGCCCATGACCGCAGTAAGTGGATTTCGAAACTCGTGTACAAAGCTTGAGGACATTTGACCAAGAAGTGTTAACCGATCCTGATGAGATTGATTGACAAAGACCATTTTATTTTTTAATTCACGATCTTTTATTTCGGAGTATCTCGTTACAGCATGGTAACAAAATTGATCAAAGTGAAGATTTACTTTTTCAATTACTTTATGTAACTCATTATGAGAAAGTCCAGACTTCATAAAAGCGGATAATACTAGACGTCTCCCCACGTTTACATTATAGACTAGCTCTCCAATGTTCCTACTGATTAACACTCGATCCTCCGCTACCTTATATGCTAGCTCCTTCATAACTTCTTCAGATACAGAGTCAAGTAATAACTTTTTTAGCAGGCCGTACATAGCCAGTCCATTTTTTTTGACAATTTCATTCTTGTTTATATCTCCATCCTCTAATATAATCGTTTCCTGCCAAATTTTAATAAATTCGTGTTCATACTGCTCTAGATATTGAATTAACTTCTCCTCTGTTGTTATATTCATGTTACCCACCGCTTTCATTGATTGAATACCTATATAAAATTTTGACAAAATCCGATAAAAACCTTTTTTTACTTTAGATTTTTTTCATCAATGCTTACTTTACGTTTCCACTCCTATCAACATAGCAAAAAAATAAAACAGTTCAATCACATCACCAAAATGAAAAAAGTGTTCGTCACACATAAAGTGACAAACACTTATTCAAGCAAGCCATATTTTTTTCTAAACCGTTGTAATATTTTTATCCAGCTACTTGCAAAAACAATGATAAAAAACGCATTAGAGACAGCATGCGCTAAATCAAAATATATGCTTGTAGCATAATACTTAATGACTTCCTCGAAACGGAAATTATCGCCGAGACTTACGACATACCATAAATTCATAATCCAACCATACACTAATCCAGAGGTAAAGCCAAAAATAATTCTTCCATATGACTTTTGCAAAAACGATGTATTCCGTAAAAACCCTGCTACTAATCCAAGCATTCCCCATGAATACATTTGCCAAGGCGTCCAAGGACCTTGCCCTAAAAACAAATTAGATACTAATGCAGCAAGTGCTCCAACAACAAAGCCACTTTCAGCTCCAAAGACAAGTCCCGTCATTATGATAACAAATGATGTAGGCTGCACACTAGGAATTGCCGCAAATGGTACACGGCTTACTGCAGCAATTGCAGCTAATACCGCTAGCATGACAAGCTCTCTCCCAGTGACACGCCTTTTCTCAAAGCGAATAACAAAAGGGAGAAACGTTAATAAAGTGATGATTCCACTTACTAGCAAAAAGTGTCTGTTAACAAGAAGTGGTGTCAAAATAAGAAGGCAGCTAATAATGACAATGCTCGAAATAAGGATTACTCGTGTACGCCCCAATATTCCTTTGCCTCCTCTACCGTTAATACACTCGGTACATCGCTTCCTCTCGTCATCCGATTGAGAACCGTCGTATAAAATGCATTTCCCTGAAAAAAATCCTTCGCAGCCGCATCAGTTGTAATTGCCCCTTGGAACATCATTGCACATCTTGTTGCATATTGTGCTGCAAATTCAATATCATGTGTCACCATGACAATTGTTAAGCCCTCATTCTGTAATGACTTTAATAAATCGCCAAATCTTAGCTTTGCCTCCGGATCAAGTCCTTTTGTCGGCTCATCTACTAGAAGAAGCTTTGGTTTTGCTAAAAGCACCCCTGCAAGTGCGGCTTTCTGCATTTCTCCTCCACTTACATCGTAAGGATGGTGATGCTTAATATGATGAAGGTGAAAAACATCAGCTAACCGTTCAATTTCCGCTTTTCCTTCTTCAAGCTGCTGAAGCTTTATAATCTCCTGCCATTCGGACTCAATTGTATCCTGTACAAAAAACAGCTTTGGGTTTTGTGGGAGATATCCAATTTCAGTTGGTAGCTGCCTTTTTATCTTTTTCCCTTGATAATAGACTGAGCCACGCTGCGCCTTTTCAAGACCTGCCATTATTTTTAATAATGTTGATTTTCCAGTCCCATTTGCCCCAACAATTGATAGCCATTCTCCTTGATATACTGTTAACGATAATCGATCAAGAATTTTCGCATTATCCTTATCATATTGAAAATCAATATCCTTTAACTTCAAAAGTTCCTCATTAAAGCTATTTGCTTTTTTAGGTACTATTGCTGCTTCAACCTTGTGCCCCTTAAGCCAGCTCTTACCCTCCTTTACCGACAATGGGATCAGTTCATTCTGGATCGTCTTCGAGTGCTCAATATACAATCTTGCTGGACTTGGCAAATAAGGATATAGCGGATGATTTCTGTTTTGAGCAAGGCTGCTGATTACCTTTCTCGGGTAATCAAATGCAGCAACTTCACCCTCAACTAAGACTATCGTTCGATCGGCAATACCGAAAAGCTCCTCTAACCTATGCTCTGCAATTATGACAGTTATCCCAAACTCTTCATTCATCGTTTGCAGCATCCCTATAAATTCTCTTGCTGCTACCGGATCTAATTGTGATGTCGGCTCATCAAGCAATAACAATTTAGGCTCTAGTAATAGTACAGAGGCTAAGTTAACCAATTGCTTCTGTCCACCTGATAACTCATGTGTTTTGCGATTTAGCAAGCCTTCTAGCCCGAAGAAATGAACAATTTCTGCAATACGCTTTCGCATTTCCTCCGTCGATGCTCCCATATTTTCGAGGCCGAAAATTAGCTCCTGCAACACATTATCCATAACAATTTGATTTTCCGGATCCTGAAAAACCATTCCAATATTTTGTGCCATCTGCTCTGCCGAAGCCGTCGATAAGGCTTGTCCTTCAAGGAAGAACTCTCCTTCTATCGTACCATGTGGAGCAATTTCTCGTTTGATTAGCCTTAATAAGGTAGACTTTCCGCTTCCAGATGGCCCACATAATACAATAAACTCACCTTGTTGAATCGTAAACGAAAGATCATTTACAACACGCTTCTTTTCATCAGGATATGTAAAGCTTACATGCTTCGCTTCCAAAAATGCCATCGTATCCCCTCCCTTCCTTCAATTAAAAGCGGTGAACTTAAATATAAGATATAAAGGAACAGATAAAACCATTCTCTTCCTTGAATCGACATCGTTTCTAGTATCGGATAAATACTTAACACTCCATCACCTAGCCACCAACCAAACAACGCTATCATAAACAGTGCAAGGATATAAATGATCGCTAGCAAATCCTTACCCTTCAGCTTATAAGGCGTATACTTACTTCGTTTTTTCACTCCATACCCTCTGGCAGCCATTGAATCTGCTGTTTGAATCGCATCCTCCAATGACCATGTAAGTAATATTTGCACGAGCAAGATGCCGTTTTTTGCTCGTTCCTTTAGCTTTCCTTCAGTTACTGAAATGCCTTTTCCTTTTTGAACAACCTCAATTTCCTTCAATCGTCTCCGTAATAGAGGGACAAATCTCATCGAAAGCATTGTCAATAATGCCCATTGTGGTAACCATTTTGCAAATAAAAATAAAAATTTATCTACGGTAACCACATGATTATACGAGGCAAACAAAACGATAAGAGTAAAAATGGACAATGCCAAAATAAGACCCTGGATTACTCCCTCAAGCATAATCGGGTTATGATGGAAATAAAACAAAATATGTGTTCCACGATGATTAATAAGTGGATTTATGAGTAAAAAAAAGCCGGTCAGGATGATTAGCATCTTAAACCAATTCTTTAACGCTTTCCCTTTATCTAGTTGAAAATTAAATAAAATAAATATAATTGCGCCAACAAGCAAAAACACCGGATGCTTATAAAGCATAACCAGTGCTGCTGCCCCAACATAATATAAAAAAAGTACAAAAGGGTGGAAAGCATGAACCCCTCTCGACATTACTTTTCATCCTCTACATAATTCGTCGTATAAATCCATTGTACAGTATCCCCATTTTTCACTTGGACTGCACCAGAACTTCTCGTTAATTTCACACCATTCTTTTTAACAATCCAGCCACTTAAAGGTCCTTTATCTAATTCATATAGGTCTTTAATACCTTGAACATAAGCTGAAGAGCCACTCCCAGTGACACTTACTGGAATTCCCCTTTGCTTAAGAATAGCTAATGTTACATCTAATACAGTTTGTCCTTCTTTCACTTCGACTTTTGTTGGTGAAAGTACCGTCCCTGTATCACTAACTACTGATATGGTTACCGTCTGTTTTGGCTCTACCTTCTGAGTTGGTGTTGTTTGCTGTTTATTAGGTGTAGCTGCGGACTTAGTCGTTGAGTTAGTCGTTTGTTTCTCTTCAGTTGGTTTAGTGGTTGGTGTCTTCTTTGTTGATTGATCCGTGTTATTTGTCGTTGTATTATTTGATGCTGTGTTATTTGTTGTTGATTTATTTGTTGTCGCTGTATTTTTCTTTTCTGGTGTCTCGTTCGTGTTTGTTGACGTTTTTGGTGCTGTATTTATCGTTTCGTTCTTTTTCGTATTTGATGATGATGGTTCTGTATTTTCCACAGACTTAGGAGTGCTGGCTGAATCATCTTTTGCTTCCTCATCAGTCTCCTGCTTTTCTTCTATATTATTCGCCGCATCCGTTTGGTTGGGTTCAGCTTTTTTATCATCTTGCTCCTCGTTATCCTGAGTACCGGCAACAATTTCCTCTGAAGCCTTTTCTCCAGTTGCGGATTGGTCAGTCATCGGAACAACTTCATCCTTTGCACAACCGGACATAATAACTAAAAAAGATAGAAGAGCAATCAACATTATCTTACCCATCTTCATTTCAAAAACCTCCTATCTCCATTACGGTACAAATTATCTCTTTCAAGAATATCATAAACAAGCTGTGACATAAAAAATAGGAAAACGCCCTCTAACGATTAAGAGGGCATTTCTATTAAGCGTTTTGTGAGCGACGTTTAGTATAAACAAGTACAGCAATTCCAATAACCGCAATAACGACACCGATGACGATTAAGTTATAAAGCGGTGTTGCAGTGTTTGGAAGCTGATGTCCTTCAGTTTTTTGTGACTGTTCTACATTGCTACTTCCTTCATTCTGATTTACTTTCGAATTATCTGTATTTGAAGCTTCATTATCAGCTACTGGATCAGGCTTGTTATTCTCAACTGGAGCCTCTGGTGCTGGTGTCTCAACTTTATTATCGCTATCCTCTTCAGGTACTACTACTTCATTATCTGGTTGAGAAAATTGATAGATTGAGCTTTTTCCTTCATTTAGATAATCCTGATATGCTAATAACGCTAAAAGCGCTTGTGTGCTTGCCATATAATCTGATTCATTATCAGCAAGTAAATGAGCAAACCCTCCATCTTCTTGCTTAAATGTTAAAAGGTGCTGAACTAGGTTATTAGAAACTGATTCTGCACTAGCTTGCTTTGTAAGCTGTTCACCTGTAGGGTCAACACCAACAGCTGTTAATCCAATAATAACTTGTGCAGTTGTTTCACTGGCGTCTCCACCGTTATATTCGTCACTAAATCCCCCATCACTATCCTGCTCACTAGCAATCCATTCAACTGCTTTATTAATTGCAGATTTAACATTTTCTTGGTCTTGATATGGAGCTAATGCTGTAAGGATCATAGCTGTAATATCCATACTTTCCTTACTGTTAGGTGCTAATGACCAGCCACCAGATGCAAGTTGCTCATTTAATAAATACTTAACAAGAGCTTCTCTTGTCCATTTTGCATTACTTGGAATTTCATAGTTCCCACTGTCAAGAGCAATTAATGCATAAGCAACGCCGTTATTTCCTTGAATAGTCATCCGATCATTATTATAAATCTTTTCTATTAAATCATAGCCAACAAAACTCGTGGCATCTACATTCGCGGAAGTTAAGCTTAAAACAATTTTCTCATAATCTGTAACATTTCTATAGACACCATCTCGATCAATTATTTCCTTTTTAAGCTCTTCTATATATGATTTTGGTAATTCGTTGCCAACAATATTTAAAGCAACTGCTGCCATATGATCTTGAATACCATTTGTTGTAAAATATTGCTCAGCTAAATGATTGATAGTAGCATTTACTGTTTCTTTTGTGACTGCGTCAGCTTCAGGTTGTGGGTCTGGATTTGGTACTGGATTAGGATTTGGTTTTTCCTCTTCAGGTAGCTCATTATCAGTATCTGGCTTCTCTTCCTCACCTGAACCTTCATCATTAGCTTTTGGTAATCTTAATTCAATATGATCACCACTTTTAGGAATATATGAAGAAAGACCTTCCATCATTGAAATATCATTTAAATAAACACTCCAATAATCTGTATCACCTAGCTCTGTGTTTCCTATATTATTTACGAAGGCAAACCAAGTTGAATCGATTGATGCATCTACTTCAACATTAGCTAATTTCCCTGCTAGCTTTACTGCATCATAGCCACTTGAACCTTTAAAAATTGATACCGTTTCATCAAGTATATTATTTCCTTTTTGATCGATTGCTGTTACTTTCACATCAACCTGTTCATATGGATAACCTGACACTTTAAAGAGAAGGCTATCACCATTTTTTACAGTATAGCCATCAGCTCCTACTGTAGCAGGTTCACCATTAATACTGAGCGTCCAATATTGCCCTGCAGGTAATGTAACATTCCCTATATTATTAATAAATGGTCCGTATGTCGGATCTATTGGTGCATCTAATGGAATATCTTTCGCTTCTGTTATTTCCTTAAGGACATCATATGCAGTTTGTCCTTCCTTCACATTCACAGCTGTTAAAGGTAAAACTGCCTCTCCATTGTGGTCAACAGCTGAAATTGTTGCTCCGTTTTCTAATGATGCTGCTTCAACGTTCTGTGGAGTAAACGAAACAACTTGAAAGATTGCAAGTAACATAATCATAAAAATAGCAATAAACCGTTGTGACAAGTATTGTTTGTTCAAAGAATAACTCCTCCTTTATATGTTTTCCCTTTCGTACTTAAAGAAAGCAATGCAACAAAAAAACACCCCTATGCAGAGATGTGTTTGTTACAACGATATATAGATAAGAGCTATCTACTTCTTTGTTCTCAAACATCATCCCTATCCGCGTAGGTTATTGATGACAAAAATAGGCAGGTCTCCTGGCTTATGATCAACACTCACTTTACAACCTTCCCATTAAACAACAGTGGTATATCTGTAAAAGAGCTCCCATTTACAGTGGCGGGACCGCGCCGGATTCACACCGGTCTTCCCTTTTCATGATAGACAGCTAAATCTATCAACCTATTTTTATTCTATTAATTTTTGAAATCATTATATGACTTTTTTATCATAGTCTAGGATAAATCACCTGTCAACGTTTGTCATAGAGTTGTTTCATTTTGTTAAAGAATAAAAAATAAATTTTTTATTTAAAACTTGCAACCTTTTTATATGTTTATTCGTATTATAAGTAGGGAATAAAAATTATAACTATAAATGAGGCTGGCAAATAGTTATAAAATGGTCATCTTTGAGGATTTAGTATGATGGTAAGCAGTTATTCTAGAATCATATAAAAAGGACTAGGTTTACACCTAGCCCTTAATAGACTTCATATTATAATTTCACACGCATAACGCGACCGTTGAATTTATCTGCCCAGTATCCACTTGACATATTTGCAATTGCTACACCAGTTGAGCTTTGTGAGCCGATAAACTTACCGTTACCAACATAGATACCAACATGTCCATCTTTTTTATACGTATCGAAGAAGACCATATCTCCTGGTTGCATTTGGCTTGTTGGAACACGAGTACCTGTATTCTTAAGTGCATCTGTGCTTGCACCAACATTAACACCTACAGTTGAGAATGCCCAAGCAACAAATCCAGAACAATCAAAACGTCCATTTGCGATATCAGATGCAGATCTTCCGCCACCGAATACATAAACAGAATTGCCGATATATTTATAGCCTGCAGAAATTAAGTCCTGAACAGTTCCATTTGGATTGACAGGTGTTGATGCTACAGTTGTTTCTTTCTTACTAGACTTCGAATCTGATTCTGAAGAATTAGATTCTGTGCTAGATTTTGAAGGGCTAGCATCGGAATTATCACTAGAATTACTGCTTGAATTTGAATTAGTAGCTTGTGAAGCCTGTGCAGCTTTTGCTGCTTCTTCTGCCGCTTTTAAAGTAGATTCTTGTAATGCTAATGATTGATCCTTTTGCTCTAAGCTTTGTTTTGCAAGTGCCTTAGCAGACTCTTCATCTTTAAGTTTAGCTTTTAAATCGTCATTTTGTTTCTTTTGCTCTCTAACTGTTTCTTGAATACCTTCAATTTCAGCTTTCATGTCTGTTAGCTCTTCTAACTTTTTCACTTTAGCTGCTTGTTTTTCTTTTACAGATTTTTGGTCAGCTTCATGCTGTTCTAATAATTCGCTATCAGCTTCAACAATTTTGCCAACTGCAATTGCGCGATTAACGAAATCACCGAAACTAGAAGAACCAACTAATACTTCTAAATAATCGACATTTCCTCCACTATGTTGGTAGGAGATAGCACGTTGCTTTAAGATCTCAGTGCGATTTTTAATTGTCTCTTCTAAATCTGCGATTTCTGTTTCAAGCTTACTAATTTCAGCATTTGCAGCTGTAATTTGCGCTTCGATTTCTTTCATCTTTTTATTGTTTTCGCTAATTGCTTGGTCAACAGTTTTAGCTTGCTCATTTAATCTAGCAAGTTCATCTTGAACCTTTTTTAGTTCTTGTTCAGCGTTTTGTATATTTGCTTGAACTTGTGAACGCTCTTGCTGGATTTCAGACGCCGTTTCAGCTTTTGCTGAAGGAATAGCAAATGAACTACCTAACCCAATCATGACAGCCAAATTCATGACAACTAGTTTCTTATTCGACATTCTCTTCCCTACTTTCCAATTCTTGTCCATAATCTGCTCCTATGTATCTATAAAATGATTTTTTATTAAAATATCCAATACTATTTTCTTATTTATGTCACAATTAGAAGTATATCATCAAAAAGTGACAAAAATATGTTTTTAATATTACAATTATATTTCAAATATAACAGCAGCCCCTAAAATTTTACTTTTTCAGCCACTATAAAACTCTAACATATATTTAAAATGATTACTAGTGTAAAAAAATAGCAGGTATTTGTTACTAGAAAATTTTCATGATAACGGTATCATACTACATAATGTCATTATTAGTATAGTTTTTTTGTTAAAATCTATCGAAATTCCCCATTAATAATGAAATAGATTCTGTTTTTAGTATGACCAATTTAATGAGGATTTAAACATTTACTAGTTTATATCTCTCTCTTTTTTTAAGTTCATTTGTCCGTTACTACAAAAAAGAGGGTCTCAAAACCAAAGGTTCAGACCCCACAAACACAGTATATAGACTAATGATTAGGTTAGTTTTACTATATACTAGGGTCAGACACTTTTGAGTCACCCTCCTCCTAAACTATATTAATATTCGTTTTCGAAAAATCCATTAGCGATTGTATGCTTAAACCAGTAGAAGCTGTCTTTTTTTGTCCGCTCTAAAGTTCTGTAGTTGACGTGAACGATGCCAAAGCGCTTACTATAGCCCTCTGCCCATTCGAAGTTGTCCATAAGTGACCATGTTAAATAGCCTTTAATATTAACGCCAGATTCGATGCTGCGGCTTAAAGCTGTTAAGTGTTGTTTTAAATATTTAATGCGACGGTCGTCTTTTACGCGTCCGTTTTCAGGCTCGTCATTGTAGCATGAGCCATTTTCCGTGATGTAAATCGGTACTTGACCATAGAGTTCCGTAATATATGTTAACACTTTATAGAAGCCTTCAGGGAATACAGGCCAGCCGATATCTGTACGTTCGTAGCCCATGTCGATTCCTTCTGAATCAAATAAGCCGCTGTTTTCTTTGTAGCGTGCTACCTGGCCGTTGTAATAGTTGATACCTAGGAAATCGATCGGTTGGTGAATTGTTTCTAAGTCACCCTCTTCAATATGAAGCTCAGCACCTTTTGCCTTAAACCAATCAACCATGAATTGCGGATATTCTCCTTTGAATACCGGGTCCATAAACCACTCCACAAAGTATGCAACCTCACGGCGACAAGCATCGATATCTTCCTGCTTATTGCTATATGGCTCCATCCAAGTTGTGTTTGGGGCAAAGCCGATTTCACCTTCAATATTTAATGCTCTAAATGCTTTAACTGTTTTACCATGTGCTACAAGGAGGTTATGTGAAATATCAACTGCTAATTGAAGATCTCTGTTTCCAGGTGCATGCTCGCCTAAGTAGTTTGATAGAAATGAAATACACCATGGTTCATTTAGCGTAATCCAATGTTTAATTTTTCCCGCGAACTCTTTAAACATTGTTTCAGAATATGCAACAAATGCGTCGATTGTTTCGCGATTAGCCCAACCACCTTTGTCCTGTAATGCTTGTGGAAGATCCCAATGGTATAGAGTACACATTGGTTCAATTCCTGCTTCTAGTAATTTATCAACAAACTTATGATAGAATTCTAATCCCTTTTGATTGATTTCACCTGTTCCATGCGGAAAAATACGTGGCCATGCAACGGAAAAGCGGTAAACATCTACACCTAAGTCCTTTAAAATTTCAACATCTTCTTCATAACGGTTGTAGCTATCACATGCAACATCACCGTTGTCCCCATTTTTTACTTTTCCAGGTGTATGTGAAAAAGTATCCCAAATAGACAAGCCTCTTCCATCTTCAAACGCTGCACCTTCAATTTGATAGGATGCAGTTGCTGCTCCCCATTTTATATCTTTAGAAAATTGTACAATTGCCATTTCTCTAGCCTCCAATGTTGAATTATTTTAAATGATCCCCTGCTGCTTGAATCCATGTTGTTGCCATTAGCATATTGCCAGCAGAATTCATATGAACACCGTCTGTTGTTAATTTATAACCATTGTTTGCTTTTAAGTAATCAATAAAAGCTTTATGGGTAGAAACTAAAGTTGCGTCAAATTGTTCAGCAACCTTATGAATGACCGCAACATAGTGAGGTAGTAATTGATTACCACGGGATTCTACATCCTCCTCAATAACGGTCGGCTCCATAAGAATGATTTTCGCCTTTGTTTTTTCTTTTACCTGTGTTAACAGGTCAACATATAGATGTTCAAATTGCTTTACACTTACTTGCTCCATTTCTGGGTGATCGATTTGTCTCCATACATCGTTAATTCCAATTGAAATCGAAATAACATCTGGGTTAGGAGCAATTGCATCCTGCTGCCATCTTGCCGCTAAATCTGTAATGCGGTTTCCCCCAACACCTCTGTTTAGAAATGTAAATTGCCTGCTTGGATATAAGGTAACGAAGTAATCATGAATAAGTCGAACATAGCCAGTTCCGATATCCTCAGGGTCTCCATGTCTTCCCCATTCCGTAATACTGTCACCGATAAATAATACTTTCATTTTATCTATCACCCCTTGATTATCTTTGTTTTGCATACCACTCTTTGACTACCTTTTCTGCCTTTTTGCCATAGATGTCAAAGTAAGTATTTGTTTTCGCTTCCTCAATCGGGTAAAGCTTCGTGCTCCAATCCCACCAGAAAAATCCTGCAAACCAAGGCTCATCCCAGAATACCTTCATAACAGAGCTATAAAAATTCGCTTGTTCCTCCTCACTGAAAGGAAGCTCAGTATGTTCAAAATCCCACGGCATTGTTGCACAGCCTTCTGCACTTCGACAGCCAATTTCCATAAACAGAATTGGCTTATTAAATTTCTCATGAAGCTTGAGTAAATTCCCTTTGACCTTTTCCCAATTTTTCATCATCGTTTCTTCACTGTCCCCAGGCTTTTCAGCAACTGGATAATATGCGCTTGTACCAATAATGTCGACTTTATCAAACCACTCGACACCTTCTTCTTTACCATGGTTTGCATTATAAATAATAGGACCATGATAAACTTCTCTTACCTTTTCAATCACTGTTTCCCATTGCTTTGTTCGTGATTCTGTTCCGATCATCTCACATCCAATACAGAACATTTCACAACCGAGCTCCTCAGCAAGCTCAGCGTAGTGTAAGAGAAAATTCGTATAGGAAGTAAACCATTTATTCCAATATTCTGTTGCATCCTCAGGAAAAGTAATTCTCGCTCTCCATAGCCCATCCTTTGAATTGACGACAGGCTTTAGACATACCTTCATTCCGAGCTCCTTCGCCTTTTTCACAGCAAATTCAATGTCTCGATCTGTCATTGTATAGCCATAATCAAAGGTAATGTCTGTTGACGAAAAGGTATTTTGGTACGTGAAAAATGATAATGCGATCCATTCAGTATCTGTTTCCTTCAATTTTTTTAATGATTCGACTGCTTCAGGAGTTCGATAGGCACCACGCGATGTATTCCAGCCATACGTCATTCCCTTCACAAATATTTCCTTCATTTTGTTCCCTCCTCGATACCTCATGCTTTCTTATGCAACGGATGTATCTGTTTTCGATGCTAACGAGACATCTTTCAAAAAATCTTTGTAATGATTTATCAGCAAGATTTGGCAGAAATACATGACCAAATGTGTGATTTAATTGTCATTTCCAATAAACAGCAAAATCAGCAAGTTTAGGGGTTTAACACATGTATGTTTTTAGCTCCATTAAAGGCATATCGATTTTCATGCATAACTCCTACCCTTTAACCGAATGATCCTAAAATATTATCAATCGCTTGCAGCTCTTCTAATGAAAACGAGAGGTTGTCCAATGCACCTATGTTTTCAATAACTTGTTCTGTTTTACTTGCCCCAATTAATGCTGAGGCAACAACTTGATGTCTCAATGTCCAAGCAATAGCCATTTGAGCAACAGATTGATTTCTTTCTGCTGCAATCGCTTTTAATTTCTGAACTTTTTCGATCCGTTCTTTCGTCACCTGATCTGCTGATATCGAATCAACACCCTTTGCAACGCGAGAATCATTCGGAATGCCATTAATGTATTTTGATGAAAGGAGCCCTTGATATAAAGGCTGGAATACTATTGCTCCAACGCCTCCTTCATCTAACACGTTGAATAGCTCATTCTCAGCATCTCTTAGAAACATCGAGTAATTTGGCTGATGTGAAACGAAGGGAGTTTTTAATTCCTTAAAAAGCTTAATTACCTTACGCGTAACATCAGCAGGGTAATTCGATACACCTACATATAAAGCTTTTCCTTGTCTGACAGCTGTATCTAAAGCTCCAACTGTTTCCTCCAATGGAGTATGTGGGTCATAGCGATGTGAATAATAAATGTCCACATAATCAAGCTTTAATCGTTTAAGACTTTGGTCTAAGCTTGAAAGCATATACTTTCTTGAGCCCCATTCCCCATATGGACCAGGCCACATATCATATCCTGCTTTCGTCGCGATTAACAACTCATCACGGTACCCAGATAGCTCCTCGCTTAGAATTCTTCCAAAGTTTATTTCAGCACTTCCTGAAGGCTCACCATAATTATTTGCGAGATCAAAATGAGTGATCCCGAGATCAAAAGCAGTCGTAATCATTTTCTTAGCAGCAGCAAAATCATCTGTATCTCCGAAATTCCGATAAAGACCTAACGAAATAGCCGGAACTTTCAAGCCACTTTTTCCGAAGTAATTATATTGCATCTTTTCATAACGATTTTCTTTTGGTGTGTATGACAATGTTCTCCTCTCCATTCAGCATGAGATAGGTTATGATCGTTCTATAGATGCAGTTGATTCACGTAATAAAATCGAACCGCTTAATAATACCTTTTCAAATGGGGTGTCTTTTTCCCTCACTCGTCGCATCAACATGTCAACCGCTCGCATGCCAAGCCCTTTTTTCGCAATATCAACCGTTGTTATCGTTGGTGAGTTCGCGTAAGAAAACTCCATATTATCAAAGCCTGTGACCGATATGTCCTTTGGGACGTTCAAGCCACATTCCTGTAAAACGGTAATCATTTGCATTGCCATATTATCATTGCTACAAACAATTGCTGTTGGCATTGATGTTTTACTTAGGTTGTTAATCCATTTTTTGATTTTTTCTTTCGATAAAATCTCATCTTCCTCATAATCAATTGTGTTATTTAATACGGATAGCCCGTTTTTTTCAAGTGCACTCCGATACCCCAGCCACCGATCGTAAAAGCTCCGTGAATACTTGATATTGCCAATAAATTGAATCCGTCTATGTCCTAAGCCAATTAAATGAGTTGTTAATTGATAGCTGCTATCAAAGCTGTTATTGAAAACGGTATCACTTGGAATTAACGGCTCCTCATAATCAACCATAATTAACGGAATCCCCAAATGATGTACTTCGAGTAATAAAGCAGTAGAAACAACACCGATGCTGATGACACCAAAAAGGCCCTTTGGATTTACGACATTTTCAAGGCTTTCAACATTGTTTTCCGTTAAAACAACCATTCCTGTTCCGATACCTTCAAGGGTTTCACTAATTCCATCTAGTATTCGTCCCCAATATCGGGATTCCTTATTTTGAAAACGAATATTTGGCATTAGAACTAAAACAACCTTATTTTTCTGTTGAGCAGATTCTAATGACTGGTTGAGAGCAATTGTATGAGGTTCATCCAGCTTTTGATTTTTTTGAGAAAAGTATCCAAGCTTTGCAGCAGCCTGGAATACTTTTTCTCTTGTAGCTGAATTTACCCCTTCCTTTCCAGATAAAGATCTAGAAACAACAAACTTTGATACACCTAAGTAATCTGCTATTTGTTGCATTGTTACTTTCTTAGCCATGCTTTTTACTCACTCCACCTAGGGGCCATATTTGAATAAACTCTCTCATTTATTGCTAGCTTTCAGTTATGCGATATCAAATACACTGCGAATTGAAAGCTCTTGTTTAAACGCTGCAAGGTCAAGCGCTTTACTTAAGCTCTCTTTTTTAACCGTAATTGTTTTCTTAGTTCCTTTGGAAAGATCGAAATAATTATCATTGAACTTGCAATCTGCTGTTTTCAAATCCAACTCAATGTATTTTGCAAATGCATGTGCATTTATTGAAATCTCAAATGTCTCACTAGTTTCATTTACTTCAAATGTGAGTTCTGGGTTTAAAAAGTTAAAATGCTTTGGTTTTACAAACAATAACGTTGTGCTTGAAATTTCCTTGTCATTAACGAATAATGTACATTCAACATACGTGTTTCGGCGATTTCCCTTCGTTAATAACTTCTCAAAGGAAAGTGTTTCACATAGATTTGCTTTTAATCCATCAACATTCGCTATAACTGTACCTTCCTGTAAAACCTCGGATGTGTTTTTTTGCAATTTCCACTCTATTCGCGCATTGACTGTTTCTTTTGTTTCATTTGTTACATGTATTTCTACATTTGAACCTTCTTCTCTTAAAGATAGAAGAATTGGTGAATAGAATTTTTTCGCAAAATAGTGTAATGCCTTCCAGCGTCCAAAGTAGTCCACACTTGACCAAGAAGCTACCGGCCAGCAGTCATTTAGCTGCCAATACAGTGAACCCATGCACCGACCACGGTTTCTCCGCCAATGCTCTACACCATATTTAATTGCTTCTGCCTGCAATAATTGTGAAGCATAAAGGAGTGAATCGAAATCCTTTGGATAAAGGAAGTTTTCTGATAAATAGAAGAGAATTTTTCCATTAGCTGCTCCATTTTTTTGATGCTTCTCCATCACATAAGAAAAAATATTGCGATCTTCAGGCTCTGTGAATGTTTCGATCGTTTTCATCGCTGGGAAGGATTGAAAGCCAAATTCTGAACAAAATCTAAAATGGAATTTTTCATATTCTGAGAAAGGCTTTAAGCCATGCCACACTTCCCAATAATGCATATCTCCTTCATTCGGATTACGCGGTTCATTAAAGCCGCCACCAGAAGAAGGTGATGAAGACCAATAGAATGTTTGTGGGTCATATTTTTTTGCAAGCTCTGGAATAATAAATTCAAAAAGCTTAATATAATCCGCTTTATGCTTATAATCATCATCAGGCATATCTCCCCAATGAACCCACGCTTCTTCAACCTCATTATTGCCACACCAAATTCCAAGACTTGCATGGTGACGAATTCGCTTCATATTATCGATTACTTCTTGTTCTACCGTTTCCCTAAACTCATCATTTAAATCATACATACTGCATGCAAACATAAAATCTTGCCATACAATTAACCCTTTTCGGTCACATATATCAAAGAAGTAATCCTCTGGGTAAATTCCACCACCCCATACACGGATCATATTAAAGTTTGCTTCAACACAGTCGTTAATTAATGCCTCAGTTCTTTCAGCAGAATTTCTCGGTAATAGATTATCCTCAGGAATATAATTTGCTCCCATTGCAAAAATAGAAAGTCCGTTTACTACAAATTCAAATGATTTTCCCCATTGGTCAGGCTCATGCTTAACAGTAATGGTGCGAAGTCCGATCGTAAAAGTTTTTTCATCGATGATACCTTCTTCATCTAAGGTAGTAACCTCAACTTGATATAAAGGCTGATCTCCATAACCGTTTGGCCACCAAAGCTGTGGATTCTTTACATCAATCGCTATGTTCTCCTCAGAATTGTTAATTGCTTGTTCACGAGTTTCGATGATTTCCCCCGTTGGAGCTGTTACCTTTACTCGTACTGTAAGCTTATCTTGTTCCTTCTTCTCAGCTTGAATTCGGACATTTAAGCCTACTTCATTTTCTCGATGGTCTTGAGTAATGTATACATCCTCAATTCGTCCTGTGTTCCATGCAAAAATTGAGACGTTTCTCCATATTCCTAAATCCGGAATTTGTGGACCCCAATCCCAGCCAAACATACTATGTCCCTTCCGAATATGTGGGAAACCTTCGATTGCATCAGTTACTCCCCATAGCTTTATTTCCTTTTGTTTCTCAGTAATATATTGAATTGGTGAATGAAGGGTAACCTCTATTTGATTTTTTCCTACTATTATATATGGCTTCACATCAAACTCATACGTACGGTGCATATTGTTTGTATTCGCTATCAAATGTCCGTTCACTTTAATTGCGGAAATTGTATCAAGACCATCAAAACGGATTATCATATGTTCATAGGTTAATAACTTATCATCAGCTTCAAAGGTACGCGTATATTGATAATCCTTTGATGCAATATCATACGCATAATCCTCATTATCACGGTAAAACGGATCATCAATTACTCCATGTGAAAGCAGATCATTCATAACAGACCCTGGAACAGTTACTTCTAACCATTCCGTATCATTTACACTTTTCATTTTCCACGAGCCATTTAAATCTAATTTTTTCATACCCATCTCACCCCTAAGTTATTTTTGTTATTTTGTTAGATTATATATATTGCTAGTTTCGAATCTAACATTTGCATTTTCTTTGGCTATTTCCGTATACTTTGTTGCTTTTTGTGCCTTTTTTAGTTGATAGTGTAAAAATAGTGATTTAGCTTCTTTTTTGTTATTTTTGTTATTATTTTTGTTATCATAACTCAACTTTATTACAATAACAAAAATAAGTAAATAGCTAACAAAAATAATTTTAAAAAAGGGCAGCACCTGGTCACGGTCCATACCCTTTATCTTGCAAATCCCTTTAAATACTAACAATTAGTTAATACTCATAAACTTTCAACTATTTAGTTGCATAAAATTCTTTAATAACCTTTTCCGCCGGTTTACCGTATACAGCATAATCATCATTCTGCTCCGCCTCTTCTTCCTTATGAAGCAGTGCTTTCCAATCCCATAAACCAAAGCCACGAACCCATTCTTTCTGACCCGCTTTTTCAAACATGACTTTATAGTATGCTTCTTGCGCTTTCATATCCGTATCTCCTTCTAGCCCCCAATCATTAGGTACATAAGGAGAATTTGAACGACTTGGACACCCCGCCTCAGCAAAGAAAAATGGTTTGTTATATGGTTTAATAATGTTTTCAATTCGTTCTAATTGGTTATCCCAATCATCAATAGGATAATATCCACTTGATGAAATGACATCAACCGCATCCCACCATTTCACATTTCCTTCCTGATATTTATCCGTGTTATACGTGATTGGACCTGTATAAACTGTTCGAACCTCTTCAATTAAAGCTCGCCATTCTTTCTCTCTACGTTCTGTTTGAACCATTTCACAACCTACAATAAACATTTCACATTTTGTATCCTGAGCAAT
The DNA here is from genome assembly GCA_031180805.1 of Bacillus sp. (in: firmicutes). GTDB lineage: Bacteria > Bacillota > Bacilli > Bacillales > Bacillaceae > Metabacillus. Next base: position 29,637 of record JAPSLL010000008.1, on the reverse strand, counting down.
CTTTGCATAATGCATTTGGTACTCTGTATAGCTTTTAAACCAATCCTTCCATTTCGGCTCACAAGGAACATCCAAATCAAAAAAGTTAATATGCGCTCTCCACGTACCATCCTTACAATTGACAGTTGGCTTTAAAATTACTTTTAATCCGAGAGCTCTTGCATAACTAATCATATCTTTCAATTCTTCGTCAGACACCATATGGTCACCCCTATAATCGACAACCGTCGTATGAGCACCATCTTGAAGTGCAGCTAATGAAATAATTACATAATCTGTATTCGTTCTTTCTTTTAAGAGCCTTAAAGATTCCTTTGCTTCAAGCTTTTTAAAATCTCCTTTTCTACTCATCCAACCAAAAGTAAACCCTTTAATAAATTCCATTTTATACAGCCCCTTATTCCTAAAGATGCACAAGCGTTCTATCTGTCTTAACGCTGGAGCTAATCATTTTTATTTTGAGCGTTTCCGCAATCTTTGTTATTTGAAAAATTCATTCATACCAAAGTTCTGAGGTGATTTACGGTACAATCAAGCAAATGTAAATGAACTTCACGAAAAACCCTCTCAAAAAAGGACTGACCTTGTAATCAAATCAGTCCCCCATCAAGCATCATTATTTACTTAACTGATCCAGCCATACCATTGTAAATATGCTTCTGCAATGTGATAAATGCAATTAATGTCGGAATGATCGCAATCATAATCCCCGCACAAATAACTTCCCATTGTGAACCATAAGGTCCTTTAAATTTAAACAGTGCGGTTGATATAACCTGCAGCTCTGTTTTCGGCATATACAGAAAGGCTGTATAAAAGTCGTTATAGACATTAACCCCTTTAACGATGATAACCGTAACAATCGCTGGTTTAAGTAACGGAAGAATAATTTTACGAAAAATCGTAAAATAAGACGCCCCATCAAGCATGGCAGATTCATCAAGCGAAACTGAAATCGAATCCATAAATTGCAGGAAGATATAAACAGCAATAATATCTGTGCTCATATACAAAATAATAGCTGCCCATCTAGTATTAAATAAGCCCATATCATTAATGATTTGGAAGGTTGCTACCTGTGTCGTAACAGCAGGAATTAATGTCGCAAGTAAAAATGCTCCCATCAATAATTTGCTTCCTCTAAATTTGAAACGATGTAGAACAAAAGCAATCATCGAACCAGTTAATGTAGCACCTATAATAGAAAGAACTAATATAAACGCCGTATTCGCAAATCCCATCAACATATTACCTTCAGTAAAAGCACGTGTGTAGTTTTCAAAGTTCAGCCAATTATCAGGCGGTGTAAGAGGACCTGTACTTGTGTATTCATCACTCGTTTTAAAGGAGGCGAAAAATACGACAACGATCGGAAGCAATGCTACAAAAGCACCTAAAAGCAATGAAGCGTATTTACCTATACTACCTAGCGTATATTTTAGTTTATACATCTTAGTCACTCTCCTTTGAAAACTTTTTCTGGATGACAGTTACAATAACAACAATGATTAATAGAACGACAGCCATCGCAGAACCTAAGCCAATTTTTCCGTATTTAAAGGCAATATCTACAGTTTGGATAACAAACGTTTTACTTCCATTTGATCCACCAGTCATAATATACGGTATTTCAAAAGCTGATAAAGCACCACTAATTGCTAGAATTAAGTTTAATTCTATGATTCTTCTAATACTCGGTAAGATAATATATCTAAACTGATGCCATCTATTTGCACCGTCAATTTCCGCAGCTTCATAGACTTCCTTAGGAATAGAAGAAATCGCTCCAAGGAAAATAATAAAGTTAAAGCCCATGTATCTCCATACAGATGTTCCTGCAAGGGAAATGTTAATAACGTCAGGATTACCCAACCATTGTGTTATAATCCCTCCGAGACCAATTGCATTTAACACTGTATCCAACGTACCCTCTGGTCTGAAGAAAAACAAGAACATAAACCCAATCGCTACACCATTTAACAAATAAGGGAAAAAGATAACACCCTTGAAAAAGTTTTTGAATCGAACATTAAACGTTAAAATCGTTGCAAAGTATAACGCTAATCCCATTTGCACAAATGTAGCGGCAAAATAATATAAACTCACTTTAAACACGACAAAGTATTCAGGATCTGTAAAAATGTCAATATAGTTTTGGAAGCCGATGAATTCTTTTTCACTGAATCCATTCCACTCAGTAAAACTGTAGTAGATCATATTTACAACTGGTACATATGCAAACGTAATAAGCAACGCTACCGGCACAAGCGAGAATAGAAAAATTAAGATCCGTCGTTGCGCATCATATGATAGGTTTGAAAATTTAAACACGGACTACACCTCCCGGTAGAAATAAAAAAATAATCTTATAAGTAGTTATTAATAAGGAAAAGGTAGAAATTTTTGGCGGTGATTAACACCATAGTAGAGTTAACAAATACAGCAATAAACATTTATCCTTAACGGTTTTTATTCTTTCTAGTTATGAAAGACAAGAAAAGTGCTAAGCGCACTTTTCTTGCAATCAATGACATATTGATTATTCAGCAGTTACTTTATCGTATGCCTCATTCCAATCAGCATTAATCTCTTTCATAATATCGTCAAATGATTCTTTACGATTACCGATTGCAGCTTCGACGATACGTTTTGGTGTATCCTCAAGCCATAAACCGACTTCTGCTTCTTTGTCAATCTTATCAAGCAATCCTTCTTGACCTTCTTTCGCAGGTGTAAGAAGTTCGAAAGTAACACCTTGTTCTTCATATTGTTTTAATTCTTCTGGAAGCGGAACATCTTTCGCTGCACTGATACCACCAGCTTGTTCAACTGAGTATCCTGATTCATGAATAAACCAATCAACCCATGCTAAAGCAGCTTCTTTGTTTTCACTATTTTTGTTAACCCCGATTTGGAAGTCAGCACCAAGCGGGAAGATAACTTTGTCAGCATTTGTTGGGAATGGCATATAACCGATATCATCAGGGTTTTCAGAAACACCTTTGATTTGGTCGATAGCCCAAGAACCTAATACCATTGTTCCAATTTCACCTTTACCCATCATAGCTTTAGAAGTTTCCCAGTCAGTCGTTAACGGATCTTCTTCAATTAAATCTTTGTTAGCAACATCATACATTAGCTTCCATAATTCATATTGCGGTTTCCCTTTAACGAAAGGATCTTTTTCATTAACCATTGTTTGGTTGTAGTATGCAGCATCTCCAGCTACGGTTGTGAAAGCACCTTCCCATTGAGTTAATGGCCAACCAGCAGCATAGTTTGTATATAAAGGAATAGAGTCTGTGTTATCTTTAATCTTTTGTAAAGCAGCTAAGAATTCATCCATTGTTTTTGGTGTTTCCGTAATACCAGCTTCTTCAAATACTTTTTTGTTGTAAACAACACCAGTGTAAGTTACAGCAATTGGAATACCATAAACTGTTCCATTAACAGCTCTTTCCTCAACACCCATATAATCTTTTTCCATATCTTCTAATTTACCTAGTGGCTCAAAGAAGTTAGGAATGTCTTCAATTGGAACTTGTGTTGGAATAAGTAATACATCACCGTAATCTTGTGTATTCATACGCGGTGTAATTTGACCGCCGTAATCAGTTAATGCTTCAAAGTTTACTTCAACATTTGGATATTTCTTTTGAAATTCTTTTTCATACTCAGGAAAAACAGTATCAATAATATCTGTTCTTTGGTTAATAACTGTGATTTCCCCTTTAATATCTTTCGGATCTTTGTCCTTCCAGCTAGTATCTGCCTCTTGCGTTCCACCCTCACTATTAGAGCCTTCTTTATTATTGCCACACCCTGAAAGAGCTGCAAGAACAACTAACATCATGACCATAAGTAAACTTAACAATTTACCTTTTTTCATGCTTTTGACCCCTCTCTTTATTTCGTTAAATTTAAGTTACCGTATAGGTTACAAATTAATTGTATGATGGTAACGCTTTCTTGTCAACAACTTTTCGACGATTTTTTTAAAAAAAGTTACGGGTAATAAGTTTATAGTAATTAAATATGGAATCCATGCCATATAAACCTTTAATTTCACTAGAATTCCAAAACACCTTCCATAATTAATAAGAGAAAAAACAACTCAAGAAAGAGAGGGAAGAAAAATGGCTTTGTCAGTAAAAAATAACAGAATTAACAATCCTACTTCCACTCTTTTAGGTTAACGTTAAGTTTTATTGTTACTATACTCTACAAAGCATTATATCCTATTTACCTAAACATAAGCTCCAGCACCAATATCAGTAAAAGACTGAATAAAGAAATGAAAAATCTGATTATCCTATCTTCTCTAACAATGGTTTGGATACGTCCTTTATTCTTTCTAAAGCAAATTGAAATATTCAGCTTATAAAAAATCAAAAGGGTAACTCATGAGGAAGTTACAACATCCCATGAGTTACCCTTAGTTAAAATTTATTCCTCAATTAATTTATATAAAGAAAAGATGACACCTAAGCCGTAAATAAACGGTCCAAAAATAATAAACGCTAAGAAATTATAATCAGCTATAAAGTATACAATGCCAACTACAACTAAAATAGCTACTGTCCCTACAATATTTTTAATAATCGTTACAAACGCAAACATATTGGCGTCTTTTATTTTCATATTCTTAAACGATAGAAAGACTGATGTATAAGTTAACATGAGTAATGCCATTGCTAAGAAATAGATAAACAAAATCGTCAGCATCAGCGAAAATTGACTCTGTTGTTTATTGAAAAAGAAAAGCCCTGTATAAAGAATAATGAGGATAAATGTATAAATAAATGATGTAAGCTTACTTTCTTTATATTTGTCGAAAGACTGCTTATAAAGCTGTTTTACCGTCTTGCCTGTTTCATCGTCAACTCCCATATTAATATCGCGCAATACGCTAAATAACGAGGAAATTGCAGGTACTAAGCTATAGACAACAAGCCCTTTCAGTAAATGAATCCAAAAATAAAAACTTACGAGAAAATATTTATACAGATATTGAAAAAACATAACGATTTTACTATTCATTCTTTTTCTCTACCTTTTTCTTTAATGTCTTGTACTAAGTTTCACTTCATTATATCAAGGAAAGAACGAATGATAAAACGAAGGCAAGTATATTTATTCTTATACGAGGACTGTTTTCCAAATAAGCAGCTCCGTTAAAAATTACTCCTTACAAAAAAAGAGGGTGGCTCAAAACCAAAGGTCCAGACCCCTCAAACACAATATATGGACTAATGATGAGATTAGTTTACTATATACCGGTGTTTATTAGAGGGGCCAGACCCTACCTGAGTCACCCTATTTTTTTTACTGAGTTTCGATATACTATTTTTCCTTTTACTAGTACTCTTCCAAATGATTTTGTTTCATCTTTAATTTTAGCAAGGATGAAATTTACTGCATGTGAGGCCATTTCCTCAATATCTACCTCTACAGTTGTTAGTCCTGGAGAAGTAATCGTTGCGTACACATCATTGTCAAAGCTGACAACTGAGCAATCATCCGGGACATTAATTCCTAATTTCGTTAATTTTTGAATGAGATTATGTGCAACTTGGTCACAGTTACAGACAAAGGCTGTAGGCATTTGTTCTGGGATTTTGATATCGATATATGAACCATGCTCATCACGATCATCTAAAATATACGTTTCATTCAACTTCAAATTATGCTCTAGTAATGATTTATAAAAGCCTAAAAAGCGGTCCTGTATACTGCTCGTTGAATATAAATTCCCTACATAGCCTATCTCTCGGTGTCCGTTTTGAATGAGATAATTCGTAATTTCATAGGCACCATTAAAATTGTCTGTTACAACAGAGTCAATGTCTGCATGCTCATCATAGAAATCTAAAAATACCTTTGGTAATTCGATGCTTTCAATCTTTTCTATATACTCTTTACTTATCTGTCCGAGGATAATAAAGCCATCTACCTTTTTTTCATGGTAAATTCGCGGCAATTGTAGCTGTTTTTCGTCCTCACTATTTAAAATATGAAGAATTCCATAATAATCATGTGATTCTAATACTCTCGTAATGCTTTGGTATACATTTAAATAGAAAGATTGATGGTCCATACCTGCAAAGCGTTCTGGAATGATAACACCAATGTTATACGATAATCCTTCTTTCATCGATTTTGCTAATGCATTATAACGGTAGCCCATTTCTTCAGCAAGGACCTTTATTTTCTGTTTTAGTTCATCACTAACACCGTCTTTATCATTAAGCGCCTTTGAGACTGTTACACTACTGACACCTAATTTGTCAGCAATATCCCTCATTGTAATATTATTTTTCATTGTCTTTTCCCCCGAGTTAACCGACATAATAAGAAGAGAGGCAAATCTGCCTCTTTTAGCCAATCATCTCTTATTGATTCACTTTATTAAGCAATTCTAAGTTTTGTTCGATTAAACCTTTTCGCTGCTTCGCACAATCCAATGAACGGAATGGATCTTCCGGAGTATTGAATGTATAATCTACTAATTTTTCAATCGTCGTTGTTGCAACATGAATGCGGGTATCACTTGATGCATAATAAATAAACAATTCATTGTTTTCATTGACAACTGCTCCATTACAGAAGATAACGTTAGATACGTCTCCTACGCGTTCTTCATCATATGGAGCAATAAAATGCCCACCTGGAGTTGCAATCACTTTTGTAGGATCCTCTAAGCTTGTAGCAATTGTATAAAGAACATACCGAAGACCAGCGGCTGTATTTCTTACGCCATGGGCAATATGAATCCAGCCTTTATCAGTTTTAATCGGCGCAGGTCCTTGGCCATTTTTTACTTCATAAATAGTATGGTAGCGTTTTTCATGCATAACCTTTTCATCATGGATAACAGGATTTAAAATATCATCACATAAAGCAAATGCAATTCCACCACCAGATCCTGTTGAAATAAATCCATCTTGCGGACGAGTATAAAACGCATATTTCCCTTCAACAAATTCAGGATGTAACACAACATTACGCTGTTGTGGTGATGGGGTTTGAATATTTGGCAGGCGCTCCCACTTCTTTAAATCCTTTGTTCGAACTAAGCCAGCTTGAGCAACAGCACTTGATGTATCAAATTCAGGCGCATCTGGATCCTTGCTTTCCGAACAGTAGATACCATAAATCCAACCATCCTCATGTTGAACTAAGCGCATATCGTAAATATTAGTTTCCCTTTCATCAATATCGTCCCAAACAAGCGGTGTGTCGATGAAGCGAAAATTATCGATCCCATTATCACTTTCAGCAAGAGCAAAAATTGATTTACGATCTAAGCCTTCTGTTCGAACGACTAAATAATATTTATTATTTAAATAAATTGCCCCTGGATTAAATGCCGCATTAACACCAAGCCTTTCCATAAAATGAGGGTTTGTTTCCTTATTTAAATCAAACCGCCAATGTAATGGTACATGGTGACGTGTAATTACTGGATTTTCGTAGCGGTCATATACACCGTTATAAAAATCTTCCTTTTTCTTATTCTTTTTATTTAATAATTCGTTTTGTTTTTCTAGTAACTCAAAGTATTTTTCATGTATCATCTTAGTTCATCCTTTCGATCATTTCTAAACAGAATCTAGAATTATGGTACGGAGTTTTCCATGGTTCCCCTACAGCTCTTTCCGTCGGCTTGCCATCAGGTTCAACAGACCAATACCATTCTCCGCCTTCACGATGGTCAACGATATTCTCTTTTATATAAGCCCATAGGTGTTCAACTAATGGTAAAAACTTCTCATCCTTCGTTCTTTCATAAGCATTTTGAAACCCAACAATTGCTTCAGCCTGTACCCACCATACTCGGGTATAATCTACTTTATCGCCAAGCTGTTCATTTGCTAACGAACCATCCTCAAGAATGGCGTGTGAATTTCCAATGTTATACGCAATATCAATGACCATTTGTACATACCGCTCATCCTCAAGCCCTATCGCTTTAATGGCGTCATCAATTAGCCAGCTCGCTTCAATATCATGTCCAAACGATTTTAAATCGAGCAAAGAATTCCATTGCTTATCAAAAAATACTTTGAGGAATTTCGTTTCTTTATTAAAGATTTTTTCGTAGAAAACCTCAACTAAATTTGTTATCCGTTCTTTGACTATCTTTGTTGGATTAGCTTTATATAAATTTGTATAGGCTTCGAGCACATGAAGATGTGTATTTGTTGTAATATCAGCAATAACACCGTTCTCACTTAATTTATCGTTAGGAAGCTCATTCCAGCTACGGTCAAATTCCTCTTTGTAAGCATTATTTCCTTTATCAAAACCTAAAGTTTCCACTAAATTGAAAATGATATTAGCATATTTTAAAGCTTCTTCATTCTTCGTTACACGATAATACTCACTTAAAGCATAAATACCAAATGATTGTGTATAAACATGTTTTTGTGTTTCTATAGGATTCCCTTGATAATCAAGTAGCCAATAAAGTCCTTTATGCTCGTGGTCGAACATTTTCCCTACTAAAAATTGATATGCGTGATGAGCAATTTCTAAATACTCAGGTTTTTTCGTAATCCGATATGCAGCAGAAAACGACCACAAAAATCGGGAAATTTGTATTCCACCTTTATCCCCTTGCTTATCAACTGTTAAATCGTAATTAACGGTTCCATAAAATCCACCATTTTGTTCATCCTTTAACTTCATCCAAAAAGGTAAAATATGAGTTAACAAATGGTTTTCAAGTTCATTTTTTAGTTTACTCAAAATGTTGTAACCCCCAAATCATTAGTTTACCGATAACTTAATTATTATGTTACTTTTCTATTTGTGATTTGTCAATTATAAATAAACCGTTTTCAGTTCATTTGTTTGCTAGGTTGATAGCATCGCATATCGAAGAGGAATTATAGCAATAGTTAAGTTAATAGGTTTTATACAAAGAAGGGGATTAACTGTTTATAAGTAACAACAGTTAATCCCCTTTTAAATGAATGTCTACACTTTGCAACTTTCCATCAATCGACAAACTACGAAAGCAATAGTACTTGTTTAAGAATCGAGGGTTAAGGAAAGCCACAATGTTTTGGTGATTATTTGCTCAAGGATGAGCTTAATTGATTTAATCGGTTGTCTAACCAGTTAATGATATCCGCTTTAACTTCCTTGTGATTTAATTCATTTAACACTTCATGACGTCCTTGATGATAAAACTTGTAATCTAATTGATGGATTCCGTGTCTTTCTAATTGATTTATAACGCTTATAACACCTTTTGTTGCTTGACCAACAGGATCCTCTGTACCACTTATAAAGAAGTATGGGATATCCTTCTCCATTTTGGCCACCTCTTTATTTTGATGAATGACATCAATTCCACTTAGTAAATCGTAATAAAAGCCAGCTGTAGCAATAAAGCCACAATACGGGTCATTTATGTACTTATCGACTTCCTTTTTATTACGGGTTAACCAATCAAAATCCGTCTCAGGATTCGAAACCTTTTTATTATAGCTTCCAAAAATCAGTTTATTCATAAGAGGACTTTTTGCTTGCTTTCCAAGTTTTTTAATTTGAGATTTAGCTATTCTTTTTCCGATTTTCCCCATAAGCCCTGGATTCCCACCAGTTCCTGAAATAATTGCACCAGCTACTGCTCCTTTATATCGCTGAAGGAAGCGACGAATGATAAATGAACCCATGCTATGTCCCATAACAAAAACAGGAAGATCGGGATGTGATTTATGAATATAATCATTAATTTCCTTAACATCTTCCACAACACGTTCAAAACCATCTTCATTTGCAAAAAATCCTAAACTTGCACTTCTTTCTCCTGTTTTTCCATGTCCACGGTGATCATGCCCATAAATAAGATAGCCGCTTGAAGATAGGTATTCTGCTAAAGGCTGATACCGATGAATATGCTCTGCCATTCCATGTGCAAGCTGAATGACCGCTTTCTTTGATTCTTGCTCTTCTCCCCAAACTTTCACATACACATGATGCCCATCTGACATCGTTAACCATCTTTCTATCATAACCATCCCCTCACACGTTCATTTCCTTATTTACTATAGCTCCCAAAGCTCCTGCTTAGATGTTGTAATTGCATCAGCACCTGCTTGTAGCGCCTCTTCAACTTCCTTCTTTGTCCGAATAAGTCCACCTGCAAAGATTTTTATATTTGTTTTTTCTTTTACTTCCTTAATCATCCACGGCATTGCACCTGGTAATACTTCTATATAATCAGGCTTTGTCTTTTCGATAAGTCGATAGCTTCTATCTAATGCATGTGAATCAATTAAAAACATTCGTTGAATCGCGATAACACCCTTTTGCTTCGCCTTTAAAATAACGCTTGATTTTGTTGAAATTAAGCCATATGGTTCAAATTGCTGGCATATATATTCTGTTGCATAATCATCATTTTTTAAGCCGTGAATGAGATCAACGTGGTAAATCATCTTTTTCTTATGCTTTGAAGCAAGTTTATGAATATTTGCAAGTTGAGAAATATGAATTTCTAAATAGACTCCTATTTCGTATTTACTTTGTAAAAATACTTCAAATTGTTTAAGAGATGAAATAGCTGGGAGAATTTTTTGCATAGATGATCGACACCTAACCCTATAAAGTTATTTACGTTGCATTTATCTTTAACTGTATGATAACTAACGGGATATATATATTCAAAGAAAAAAGTAGATTGTATATTGGGGATAGTCCCCACCTGTGCTCTTGGGGACTGTTTTTTGAGGATGCAAAGCGATTAGTGGGTATGGCTCCCCTTTGATGGATTAGTGATGACAAATTCTTCTCTTGGGACATAGAAGTATTGAACCCAAACACCATCAAGAAATTCCTCACGTTTGTCTAGTAATACATCAATTCCTTTATCAGTGCTTACAATTTCGTCGTGCTCTGTTGGAGTATCAAGGGAAATGTCATAGTGAGCATGGTCTCCGTGTTGATGTGTGACATAAACACGAATCATTTCGCCTTCCTTCGCTTCATTATCTAACATCTTTTGTAAAACCTTTGCTGCATTTCGATTAATTTTACATTTCATTATGCTTACCTCTTCTCTCGGTTTATTAACATAATAGTTCCTTGGCAATGAGCTCGTACGATCGCCATCTGTCTTTCGGTTCATGAGTTATCGTAAGTAGCATTAATTCTGTAGCTTGGTACATCGTTTTTAGCTCAATGAGTTTCTGCTTTACTTCCTGTGGATTGCCGATAATCAAGTTATTCTTCATATTCATTATCAACTCTTTGTCCTTAGTTGTAAAAGGATATGACTCCGCCTCTTCAACTGAAGGAATCCCATCTCTAGCCTCCCCTTTTGCTATTAAAACATTCCAAAGCAGGCTACTTAATGCGAGCTTTTCTGCTTTTTCTGTTGTTTCTGCACAAATAACGGATACTGCAACAATCGTTTCTGGCTTTGCATTATGTTCTGAAGTAAAGTTATCATAATATAGCTTTACGATTTCACTTCCATTCGTCTCACTCATAAAGTCGGCATACGCATAGGGTAATCCGTTCTCCGCTGCAAGTAACGCACTTTTCTTACTCATTCCAAGAAGCCAAAGCTCTGGTGCTGTTTGTGGAAGTGGAGCCGCTGTTATTTTTGCATATATATGATCCGAGGCAAAGTCATTAGCTAGAAAGCCTTTAAGCTCTTTTACAGCTTGTGGAAATTCTCTCACAGCCTCTAAAAAGTTTTTCGACAGCGCCATTGACACTTCTGCAGAACCACCAGGGGAACGCCCAATCCCTAAATCAATCCGATTCGGAAAAAGAGTTGCTAATAAATGATGAGTTTCTGCTACTTTATAAGGCCGGTAATTCGGTAGTAAAATCGCACCTGAACCAATCCGTATCTGATTTGTTCTTGCACCGATATAACCTAGCATTACCTCTGGTGCTGAGCATGCTAAGCCTGGTAAATCATGATGCTCTGCAATCCAATATCTTGTATATTTATATTCTTCACCAATTTGTGCTAGTTTAACAGATGCTTCTAGTGCATCCTTTGCTGTTTGACCAGATGAGATCGGTGATTGGTCTAAAATACTTAATTTCATTTTTCCACCTTCTCGTAACGTTTAAAGAAACATTTCTGCTAGAGCATGATATGTATAAAGTTTATCTTCATAATCATACACATTGTTTATAATCATAAATTCATCAACTCCATATGCTTCACTTAATAAAAGGATTTGCTCCCTTACATAGTCAGGCGCTCCAACAATCATTCGTTTTCGATTTTGCTTAATTTTTACCAGCTCATCCTTTGAAGCCTGGTAATTTCTTGCTTCGTCATTTGAAACGATTCTCGTATCTCCTCCTCTTTCAACTGCTAATAACCAAAGATCTTGAGCTAATGCAATTTCCTCAGCCTTTTCCTTTGTCGGTGCACAAACGACAAAAATACAAACATTCACTTTAGGTGTTTTTAGAAATACTGACGGTCGGAAATGGTCTTTATACTGATTGATTGCCTGTTTTCCATTTACAGGTGTTATAAAATGACCATATGTAAAGGATGTCCCATACTCAGCCGCAAGCCTTGCTCCAGTCTGTCGTACACCTAGCATCCACATTTCCGGTAATGTATGACTATGTGGATAAGCCTTCACTTGGTGAAATGGAGCGTCGTTCGATATTTCATTTGCTAAAAAGCCTTGTAAATCACGAACTTGCCGCGGAAATTCATTAAGACTTTTTCTTACTCCATCTGTTAATGCCAATCTAGTTGCCGGTGAACCGCCTGGGGATCGTCCGACACCTAAATCAATCCGACCTGGATAGAGGGCTTCTAATACTTTAAAATTTTCTGCAACTTTAAACGGACTATATTGCGGGAGTAGTACACCACCAGAACCAACGCGTATTCGCTTCGTATGTGCAGCAAGATGCGCTAGGAGAACCTCTGGTGAAGTACCGGCTAGTCCATTCGTATTATGATGCTCAGCAACCCAAAATCTCGTATAACCTAATTCATCTGTTAGCTTAGCTAATTTTGTTGTTTTTTCGAATGCTTGACTCGCTGTCTCCCCCATTCGAATAACAGATTGGTCGAGCACACTTAATTTCATGCCTTCCCCAGCTTTCTTTTATTATAGTGAATACTATTTCATTAATTTTTTCATGAGCTTTAAACTATTTTTTGCGTTCGGATAACGAATGCTTAAATCAAAACGATTCGTTTGCTTTAGGATGCTTTTATAATGTGAAAATGCAACAAAACTCGACTCACCATGATAGGTGCCGATACCACTTTCACCAACACCACCAAATGGAAGATATGGTGTCGCAATATGCATCAATGTATCGTTAACACACCCGCCACCAAACGATATTTTTTTAAGAATTTGTTTTTCAGTTTGGTTATTCATTGTAAATAAATAGAGCGCCAATGGTTTGGGGCGATTTGTGACAAACTCAATCACCTCTTCTACCTTTTCATACTCAAGAATCGGAAGAATTGGTCCAAAGATTTCTTCTGTCATGACAGGTACTGACCTATCCTTCGGTCTCATCAAGGTTGGGGCAATTTTAAGTTGTTCCTCATCCACTTGACCACCATACAGAAGCTCTCCATCAGACAAATAGCCTTTTACCCTTTGGAAATGCTTGCTATTAATGATTTTCGGATAATTTTCATTTTTAGAAGCATCCAGTCCGTAAAAATCTTTTACAACATTTTCTATCTCTTCAATTAATCTGTCCCGTACAGAGTGATGAACATAAAGATAATCAGGAGCAATGCAAGTTTGACCTGCATTTGTCCATTTGCCGAAAGCGATTCGTTTAGCAGCTAATAGAATATTCGCCGTTTCATCAACAATGCAAGGACTTTTCCCACCAAGCTCTAGAGTGACCGGGATTAATTGTTTCGCAGCAGCCTGCATTACAATCTTTCCAACAGGAACACTTCCGGTAAAGAAAATATAATCAAAGGGTTGCTTAAGTAAATGGTTTGTCGTTTCAATTCCACCTTCAAGAACAGCAATATAGCTTGAGTCAAAGCTTGCTTTCATCAGTTTTGCAATAAGCCTTGATGTATGAGGCGCTAGCTCTGATGGCTTTAAAATTGCCGTGTTACCTGCAGCAATTGCCCCAATTAAAGGTGCCAATTGCAGCTGAAATGGATAATTCCAAGGTGCAATAATTAATGTCACACCATATGGTTCTGCTACTTTATATCCCTTTGAGCCAATATGCGTTTTTGCTGTTTTTACCTTCACAGGCTTCATCCACGAATTCAATCTTTTAATCGTAAACCTGATTTCCTCAAGTAAAAAACCAACCTCAGTCATATATGCTTCTGTCTCAGACTTGTTTAAATCCTGTTTTAATGCAGTACATATATCAAGCTCATTTGCCCTAATGATTTCTGCTAGCGTTTGGAGCATCTTCATCCTAAATTCCTTAGAAAATGTTTGCCCACTGTTAAAAAACTTTTTTTGCTGTTGGACTGTTTTTTCAACTGTTGCAAAAGATTGTTCTTCGATTATCGGCATATCTGTCATAAAATTTGCACCTCAATCTGATTGCTCTTTTTTAGCAATAAACCGTTATCACTCTATATGTACTAATCAAATTATCTAGAGAGTAACTAGCAGTTAAGCTTGATAATCCGCTAATGCTTGCTTATATTTTTCATACCAACCTTCCCAAAGCTCTTTGCGATTATGTACCGTTCTGCCATCTAAAAGCTCTCCGATTACATCTAAACAAACATGCCATCCCGCAAGATCCTTTGGTGTATGTGGTGTAACATTTGTTAGCTTTTCTACAAATGTTAGTATGCATTTATCTTTTTCTTGCTTCAAATAAAAATGAACACGCTCTTCCCCCCACATAAACGCTAGCTCTTTATACGGAGTGACAGCGATAATTTCCATCTCTTCAAATGTTCCGTCCCCCATATCAAATTTCATCACTCCGCCTTTTTTCAGTTCAGCAACACTTAATTCAGAGAACCACTTTGCTAATTTTTCGTTATTTGTTAGCCAAGACCATACGGAAGCAACTGAATGATGATACTCTCTTACAAAAATTGCAGCATATTCATTTTCGCGTTCTTCAATTTTCGCTATCATATTATTCCTCCAATTTTTCCTTTCTTATTATCTTATCCTAATCATCATTTAAATGAAAACGCTATGCTTTTAAGGCATAATAAAAAGGAGTTCACATAAACTCCTTATATATATATAAATTTAGTTAGCAATTGTCCTCGCTAATTTTGTATAAATGCTATTTAAATAATATAATCGCCTATTTCTTTTTTCTGCTTGTTTTTCTATTTCCTTACCATGCTTGAGGAGATAGCCTCTTAAATCCCCCTCATAAACTAGCTTAAAACGACCACATTCAGTGATATCATTTGGTTTCACTAAACAAGCAGGTTTATCCTTAATTGATATCCCACCATTCGATAAAATGGTGGCAACAAATTGTGAACAAAAGTAGGCTTTCTCTCGATTCATTTTTTTATTTAGCAATACTGCAAAAAGTCCAATAAAATTGTATTTATAAAGCTCTTGTTGCTCTTCAATTTGTTTAATTCTTTGGATCATTTCTCTATACTCACTTTCAGACACTGTGCACTTATAAATAGCACATGACGCATGCCTAAATAACTGTCCTTCCATATCTTCCTTTACGAAGCCACCAATGAAAGGATTGTTAGGCTTTTTTCGGCCAAAGCTATATGCAACATCTAATTGCTGATCAAAGGATATAGACGCATGATTAAATGGATATCTAGTAAACACCTTAATGATTCTTGTAAATAATGTTCCAGTGTTTGTTAGAATAATATAAACCTGCATTTTAATACCTCCTATCCACAATCAAATTTATCCTCGTTTTTAGTGATTTTCATCAATAGAACGTTTTTCAACCGCTTATAGCTGCGTTAATGATTACACCCTTAACTCCATTTGTGTAAAGCTAATTTTGAAGCCGGGTACTCTGTTCGTCTTAAAACAGATACGTACATGTTTAATAGACTTCTTTCAATTCGTTACTTATTTTCTTATACTTTCATCTATTGTTTAACGCTCTTAAGCTTTAAATCGTTCTAGGTCTTAAGCAGTAATTTTTGCATTTCCCCTTAATTGTCTTTTCAATACATTACTAGGAAAATATTACTTTACTGTTATTGTTCTCAGTATAACAATGATTTGAATAAAAAGTCTTAAAAAATATATAAAAAATGTATAAAATTTTTCTAGAATAAAAAAAGGACGACACATCGTCACCCTTATATAAGCTTGTTAATTAAAATACCTAGTTCAGTTTAAATCTTTCCTAACCCGTTTTCAACAGGTAGAAATTTCTTTATGGTTTCCTCATTTCCCTTAAATCCCTCTACAAGTATTTAATCTCATGAGAAATATAACCTTACAGGGAGCAATTAGTTCAAAAAGCTCTTAAGCTTATTTATAAATTTTACCATAGAACCATTGCATAAAGATTCATATAATTGTATATTTATAATCATCCAATTTAATAAGATTTTAAGAAATCATGGTTTAGGAAAATGGTTACTAGTTCACAATAACAAGCTTTGAAGGATTAAAAATGTTAAGTACATTTAAAGGTCATCATTTATATTCAAAATATGGATTCTCCGCTTTAGTAAGCGAGATATATTTATGCAAATCAAAGGAAAAGGGGCAATACAATGGCGATTAAACCTGAATCAGTTCATTTTAATGATTTTTTAAAAGAACTTAATGTAGTTGACTATTCGCATCCTATCATTAGAGAGAAGATTAATGAATTATTTTCTAATGAGCAAACAGATATTGATAAGGTGAAAATTGCCTTTGAATATGTACGAGACAGCATTTCACATTCTTGGGATATCCAAAGTAAAAGAGTCACCTGTAAAGCCTCTGACGTACTAATAAATCGAGAAGGAATTTGTTATGCCAAATCAAATTTATTGGCAGCATTACTAAGAGCTGTCCAGATTCCAACTGGTTTTTGTTATCAACGGCTCACACTGTTTGACACGCCAGAAAAGGGTTACTGCCTGCATACACTTAATGGAGTTTTCATTAATTCACTCAATCGTTGGATTCGCTTAGATGCCCGTGGGAATAAACCAGGGGTAAAAGCTGAATTCTCTATAAACGAAGAAATTTTGGCCTTCCCAATTAGAGAAGAGCTCGGAGAAATGGATTACCAAACGATTTACTCAGCACCAAATGAAAAAACAATTAACACACTTGAAACAAATACTGATTTACTAGAAGTATATTTACACCATTTACCTGATAAACTATAAGAAACGTGAAGCCATTGAAGCGAAAAATAAAGGAAAAACTGTAATGTTCCAATGCCCCTTTAATTAGACCAAATCTAATTTTAGCTAAAATATAATAAGCCTAACTACTAAAAAAGAGATACTCTATCCTTTTTTTAGTAGTTATGGAAAGTAAGACTGACGTTATAAGCTAACTTTTATTATTTAACATCTGAGGAACTAAACATAGCTTGATTCGATTTCAAACCTTCTTCCGAATATTAACTATTTGATTTAAAATACACTTCTTCATACGGCTGAACAACGACAAACCCGTCACCTTCAAACCTCATTTGGATAGACTCACCACTGCCCCTGCCAAAAAAGGTTTTTAACGTAATATCTGTTTGAAATTCAGGCTGGAGGTTTCCTGACCAGGCTACCGTTGCATTCGGATCGGTGATGACTGGTCTATCTGGTGTAACTCGCAATGTAAGGGGCTCATAATGTGACGTAATTGCAATCATCCCTGTTCCTTCACAACGGACATTAAATAATCCTCCTGCCATCATTCCCGCAATTCGCTTCATTAGCTTTATATCCCATTTTATGCTTGGTTCAAAAGCTAATAGATCATTACCATTTACATGAATGACATCACTTTTTAAATCAAGAACGATGACTTTTTTCCCCTCGTCTGCCAAATATAATTTTCCGTTTCCCGTTGCTTTCATTAAGGAAGCACCTTCACCTGTAAAAGCCTTTTTAAACGTTTTACCAAGTCCGTGTTCAAAAAGCCCTTCCCGTTCAAACTTAATATTTCCATTATACGAAATCATCGAGCCTGCCTTTGCCCATACTTGGCCTTCTAGATTCACCTCAAGCATACGCGGTGTTTCTAACTCAAATAAGCCTTGCCCCTTATCCTCTTGCTCTGTCTGCTTAAGAAATTCCTCAATTGAATATTTGCTCATCTTAGCACATCCCTTCTATCTTTTATTACGAGTAACCGTTGTAGTATGTTTCAATTTTTTCCACTTTTTCTATTAATCCCATAAAAAAAGCCCCATCAAATCTTGATGGGACCACAATCATTAGAAATAAAAAATACAAATCACAATCACTAGAATGATGCGATAAATTGCAAATGGGATAAGTTTAATTTTGTTTATTAGCTTTAAGAAAAAGCGAATAGAAATAAGTGCAAAAATAAAGGCACTTATAAATCCTACTATGAAAAATGGCATAGCATCGAGTGTGAAGTATTCCCAGTTTTTCAACAAGGAAATTCCACTTGCTCCAGCCATAATTGGCACCGCCATAATAAATGTAAAGTCAGATGCTGCACGGTGGCTCATTCCTAGTAGAACACCGCCAGAAATTGTTGAACCAGAGCGTGAGAATCCCGGCCAAAGAGATAAACATTGGATTAACCCAATCGATAAAGCCTGCTTGTACGTTATTTTATCAACTGTTTCAATTTTAGGCTTTCTAGGACTAAATAAGTCAGCACAAATCATTAAAATGGCTCCAACGACTAAACCGATTAAAACAGTTTCAAGAGAGAAAAGATGCTCATCGATGTAATCTTCAAAAAGCACACCTAAAACCCCTGCTGGGATTAAGCCGACAATTACTTGAGACAATCGTAAATGCTGACCATTTGATTCAGCTGATCCTTTCTTTTTCATAAGGCGGTTTAAGCCAAGCAAATCGATAAACCGATCCTTAAACACAACGACAACAGCTAAAATTGACCCTAATTGAATGACAATTTTGAACGTATTTGCTACATATTTCCCTAAGAAATCTCCAGACTGCAGCCACATATCGTCAATTAAAATCATATGACCTGTTGATGATACAGGAGCAAATTCAGTTAATCCTTCCACCATTCCAAGTATCAGAGCTTTAATAATTTCAAAAATATCCATTAAAATAAATCTCCCTTTTTATTACATTAACCTTCGCATTATACGATTATAGCATGATTGTCTAATTTTTTTCCTATTTTTTAAAAGAAAAAGGGATTCCTAAAAAAAGGATAATCCATCGATAAAGCTCCATAATAGTTTGCACTACATTTTTGCTTAACTAGGGAAAGTAGTATATCAAATTACAGACTTAAATCGAAAAGTCCTTCAATCGTTTGAGGAACTTTTCGATTTAATGATTTTTTAAAAATCTATCTATCTAATAATTTTTTAATAATCGTAATTGTCTACTAAGTTTTTATCCTTCAGGTACTTCAATTTTTTTCTTTTGTTTTTCTTTTGTCCATTTAAACACCTTGTTTAAATATTTATAAATCGTTTTGCTTTCCTTTGTCATCACAGGGCCTATAATGGCCAAGATAAGCACATACAGAGCTGTAAAAGGAGTTAATATTGAGTTTAAACCAGCAGTGATACCGAGATTTGCTACAATGATTGAGAATTCACCTCTAGCCATAATCGTGAGCCCTATACTTGTTGAGGCTTTATGAGAAAGTCCTGCTTTTCTTCCTGAAATCATACCTGCAACGAAATTTCCGATAATTGTAACAAGAGCAGCACCTAATGCTAACCAAATCGCATCAGCTAAAGTAGAAGGGTCGATGCTTAAGCCGAAGCTAAAGAAGAATACGGCGCCAAAGAAATCTCGAAACGGCACGACCAAATGTTCAATGCGATCGCGATGCTCAGTTTCAGAAAATACTAATCCTAACAATAACGCACCAATTGCTTCTGCAACGTGAAGAGTTTCTGAAAAACCTGCAACAAAGAACAATATCGCAAATATAACAATAATGAAAATTTCATCTGACTTAATATTAAGCCATTTATTTAATAATGGGGCACCTTTTCGTGCAATGATGAAAAACAGTAACATGTATCCAACTGAGATGAGAACTGAGGTAATGATACCAAGAGCAGATGTGGTGCCTGCTAGGAGAACACCAGACATTGTGGTTAAAAATAAGGCAAGGAAGATATCATCGAATAGGATGATTCCTAGAATTAGCTCGGTTTCTGGATTGGCTGTTCTTTTTAAATCTACAAGAACCTTTGCGACAATCGCACTTGAGGATACGCTAAGCAGTCCGGCGATAATGAGTGTTTCCATCCATGGCATACCTGCGATAAAGCCATATGCCAAACCTAAAATAAAGTTGATTGCTACATAAATACTCCCACCGACAACAATATTTTTCCCAGATTTGGCCAGTTTTCCTACTGAAAACTCTAAGCCTAAATAGAAGAGTAAAAATAGCACACCAATTCTTCCGAGAAATTGGATAATATCGTTACTTTCAATAAATCGTAAGTCGATAATCCCAAAATGTGGGGCATGTGGGCCAACAAGCATTCCTAAAATAATGAGAAACGGGATGATTGAAAATTTCAGCTTGTTGGCAATAATTGAACCGATTGCAACAAGGACAAGTGCTGTACCTACTTCAAATACTAAATGATCCATTTTTCACCTTCACCTCTCACACGATAATAAATTTTTTATTAATTCTTTAATTTGATTTCTTTCACCAGAAATCACCAATGTATCACCAACCTCTATGATTGTGTCTGATCCAGGATTAATCGATCTTTTTGAATTCTTTTTCTTAATTGCGATAACATTAACCCCATAGTTATTTCGTATATCAATTTGACCAATTGTTTGATTCACTGCAGCTGCATTAGGCTCTACTTTAAACCATTCAATAATTAAATCATCAAAAGCAAAATTGACCGTTTCTAACGCTTTCGGCTTATAGCTCATTCCACCTAAAATACCTGCAATCTGTCTAGCCTCTGCATCATCAAATGTGACGTTACTAATTACTTCATCATGATCATCAGAATCAAAATGATAAATTTCTCTTCGGCCATCATCATGAATGACGACAACGAGCTTATCCTGATTTTTTGTAATAATTTCAAATTTACACCCAATTCCTGGCAGTTCACTTTCTCTAATATTCATTTTCTTAATCCTCCTTATGATTTGTAAGCATTGAATTAAGGCTTAACTGCTTTAAAGATTAACATCAATTTCCGTACGAATTTTCTCTTCCTTAGAAATTCCGAGATATTTAAGAGTTTCTGATGGTGTTGAATGATTAAATTGTTTCTGTAAAATCGAAATTGCGACTCCACGTTTGTACGCATGAAATCCAAAGGTTTTCCGCATTGAATTTGTCCCTATTTTCCCTTCAATTCCAACTGCCTCAGCAGCCTGGTGAATGATTCGATACGCTTGTTGCCTCGTAATCGGCTTTTGTGTTTTTGGGGATTTAAATAAATAGTTATCATTTTCCAATTGATGCACTTGTATATAATGATGCAGGTCTTTCTTTACTTTATGATTTAAATAAACTTCCTTTTGTGTTCGTGATTCTTTATGTGGAAGTAAATAAAAATCTTTAATTCCCCCACTATTTTCTACTACATCGCAAACCTTTATTTCCAATAGCTCTGTAATTTTTAATCCTGTATTAATCCCAAAAACAAATAGGACATAATCTCTTTCCGAATGTTTTTTTAAATATCTCTTCATGGAGTTGATTTGTTTTATATCCCTTAAAGCTTCTACATATTCCATTGTTAACTCCCCTTAATTCATGTTACTTAACACTATTATATTATATAATTATGTAACATACAAATTATAAGCAATGTTTCTTCCTGATTAAGAAGTCGTGTTCTCATTTCCCCTAGGATAATAAACAAACAATTCCTATTTAGGAATAAACACCTATTAATTTGAACAAATTAATTTGACAAACTGTACAATAAAATCATTTCCAAATACTTGAATTTTGTTGAAAATTGTTTAAAAAGATCACTATTTGTAAATTTAATGTAAAGGTTATATTAATTTAATGTAAATATTCATTAATTCCATGTAAATTAGTTTACAAAATTGCTATTATAGCAAAGGATTTAATATGTTCATTATTAATATAGGAGTGTGTTCTAATTGGAAATAAACTATCAAGAAATGCTCTTCGAATTTTTTGGAGGGCTAGGAATTTTTCTTTTTGGAATTAAATATATGGGGGATGGATTACAAAATACTGCCGGTGATCGATTAAAGGATATTTTGGATCGCTTTACAACCAACCCGTTTATGGGTGTTTTAGCTGGATTACTTGTAACAGTTCTCATTCAATCAAGTTCTGGAACAACGGCATTAACGGTTGGTCTTGTAAGTGCAGGATTTATGACTTTAAGACAAGCTATCGGTGTTATAATGGGAGCAAATATCGGAACAACTGTGACAGCCTTTATTATTGGTATTGATGTTGGTGCATACGCCTTACCTATTATTGCTTTAGGTGCTCTCCTTATATTTTTCTTTAAAAATGCCAAGATTACCTCTTTAGGACAAGTTGTATTTGGTTTTGGCGCTCTATTCTTTGGGCTAGAATTAATGAGTGGCGGAATGAAACCATTGCGTTCACTTGAAGCTTTCCACGATTTAACGGTTCATATGAGCGATAGTCCTATATTAGGTGTACTGGTTGGAACAATTTTCACTGTAATTGTCCAAAGTTCAAGTGCAACGATAGGTATTTTACAAGAATTATTCTCACAAAATGCTTTAAATTTAGATGCAGCCTTACCTGTACTATTTGGTGATAATATTGGAACAACAATAACTGCAGTCATCGCTTCTATTGGTGCTTCAATTGCTGCAAGACGAGCAGCTTTTGTTCATGTATTATTTAACTTAATTGGAACAATTATTTTCCTTATTATACTAGTGCCTTTCACGAAGTTAATTGCTTACTTGCAAGATGTTATCCATTTAAATCCTGAAATGACGATAGCCTTTGCACATGGGATTTTTAATGTATCAAATACAATTATCCAATTCCCGTTTATTTTTGCGTTAGCATGGATCGTTACAAAACTAATACCTGGTGATGATCAGTTTATTGATACGAAGCCACATCATTTAAACCCTATGTTTATTGAACATTCTCCTTCAATTGCATTAGGACAAGCTAAGGAAGAGTTAAAAAGAATGTGTGAATTCTCTATTAACGGAATGAATGAAGCATTTAATTATTTCAACGACGGTGAAAAGAAAAATCGTGAAAATGCGTTACAATATGAGACAGGAATAAATAATTTAGACAAAAAAATCACACAATATTTGCTTGATATTTCGTCAAAATCACTATCAACAACTGAAAGAGACGACTTCTCCAATATTGCTGATTCAATTCGAGATATTGAAAGAATCGGGGACCATATGGAAAACATTGTTGAGCTCGTTGATTATAAACTTAACAAGAAGGTCAAGCTTTCTGACGAGGCAATAACCGAATTAAAAGAAATGTACGATTTAACTACCTCCACATTACAAATGGCGTATGATGCGTTCTTTAAAGATGATCTTGAACTAGCTCGTAAAGTATTAGAAAATGAAGATGTTATCGATAAATTAGAGAGAAAACTTCGAAAGAGACATATTTTACGCTTAAATGAACGCTCGTGTACAGGTGATGCAGGAATCGTTTACGTTGACATCATTAGTAATTTAGAAAGAATCGGTGATCACGCTTCAAATATTGTTGAGGGAATTCTACAAACAAAACAATAATATTAGACAAAAGGACGCTACCTTCAACTTTTTGAATGTAGCGTCTTTTCTTCCATTGATTGTGACTTGCCAAGGTTATTATTAACTAGCTCAACTTCTCTTCTCCTCCATTAAATCGTTAACAGGTAAGCCTATGAACCCAGCCATCTCAGCAACATAGAAGACAGCTGCAAAATGAAAGGTGTGACTGAACATATGTTGACTTGTCTCGTTTTTCTCCAAGCATGCTCCTCCTATAAGCGAAAATAAATGCCTAATTACTCATGGTTTAAGGGTATTGTTACTCGAACCTCGCCTCCACCCGCTTTAGCGTTTCCAAGAATAAGCACTCC
>JAPSLL010000008.1:0-5354 GCA_031180805.1 Bacillus sp. (in: firmicutes) | reverse complement strand
GTCTCGTTTTTCTCCAAGCATGCTCCTCCTATAAGCGAAAATAAATGCCTAATTACTCATGGTTTAAGGGTATTGTTACTCGAACCTCGCCTCCACCCGCTTTAGCGTTTCCAAGAATAAGCACTCCATTGTGAAGGTTCACTGCATTTTTTGCAAAAGTCAACCCCATTCCATAATGGCCTTTAGAATGACGGCTCTTATCTTCCATGTAAAAAAGTTCTGTGGCCTTTTTTAACCCTATTTCCGAAAATCCATTGCCTGAGTCTTTTACAATAAAATAAAAAGTCTCAGAATCGCATTCTGCATGCACAGAGACAGTTCCGCCTTCGGGTGTATAATCAACTGCGTTTGTTAAGATATTCAACAATGCCCTATGTAACAATTGCCAATCTATTTTCGCTTCTTTCATTAGATTTTCCTTTTTGAACGAAATGTTTATATTTTTATTTCCTTTATAGGCGGATATATCTTTCAGTAGGGTTTCTGTCAACTTATCTACAGATGCTTTCTCTAAATGAATAGTTAAGGGATCCTCCGTTTTCGAAAGATGAATCAGCTGATAAATATATTGTTCAATTTGATTTCCTGCTCCAAGAATAAACTTAGTATACTCAGCTTGTTCTTCGCTTTGTATTGACAAGCTGAGTAATTCGGCATTCCCTTTAATAATGGTAATCGGTATCTTGATATCATGTGCCAAAGCACCTATTTGTTCTTTTTTGTTTTTTTCTAAACGCCACTGTGCCTCAAGTGAGGACCGGAGAGCATCTCTCATTTCAATCAAGGAGTCAATCACATCATCGAATTCCTTAATATTTGTAAATTCGGGAGTGAATTGCAAATTTTGCTCTTTTATATTTCGAGTGATTAAGTTCAATGTCTCAAAATGTTTTCTTAATCTATTCGCAAAGTAAGTTGTTATAATAGAGATAACTACGATGAGTAAGATAAGCAAAATGCAAATACTCGTTAATTCATAATTAGGAAGGTATTTTCTTAGTAAAGATGAACTGAAATCTGCACGCAATGAATATTGCAAAACACAATATTCATCATTTCTTTCTATAACCAAATATCCTTTTTGCTTATAATTGAAATATGGTTTTTTTTCAATCTTCTTTTTTACCAGCTGTAGATCTTTTTCGTTAATAGTTCCAGCTGTTTTTTTATTTGTTTCTTTATCAAGGATGGCATATGACATTGTAGCAGGAATCATATCAGCAGTTACTTTGTCGGCTGTTCCCAACTTTGGCGCAAGTTTTTCTGCTTCTCGTTCATTATAATTCGCTGGGTGTAAGAAACCTGTATTCATTGCGATCGTATTCATTAATAAATATAGCAGAGCAAGTACGACCAAACTTATACATAAGGTCACCATATATTTTATCAGTTCTCTAAGAAGTGTTTTCTTACTCTTAAAACCTAATCCCATTTGTATCCAACGCCCCATACTGTTTTAATAGGGTCTGCATTATGCTCTTTACATTTTTTTCGTATCGTTCTGATAAATTCAGTAATTGTTGAATACAAGGCATTCCCCTCTAATCCATATATTTCCTCGTAAATTTGTTCTCTTGAAAAAACTATTCCTTTATGTATAGCTAAAAATTCACAGATTTTATATTCATTTTTTGTTAAGTTGAGTTTGTTGTTATTGATAAATACTTCTTTACTATCAAAATGAAATAAAAAACCGGAGATAACTCTTTTCGATTGATGTTTATCTCTCTGTTCCCTTCTTAAGTGAGCATTAACTCTGGCACTTAGCTCTCTAACGCCGAACGGCTTTGTAATATAATCATCTCCGCCGGTAATAAGACCTTTTACTATCGCTTCCTCTTCCGTTTTAGCTGTTAGGAATAAAATCGGACAATCAACCAAAGGGCGTATCTGTTTACATAGCTCGAAACCGTCAACATCTGGCATCATAACATCGAGCAAAATTAAATCATATCCTTGAAATAAATCAGGTGGCTGTCCCTTAACATGATTTAATGTGTCAACTTGATGCTGGTCACGACGCAAAATATTTTGTATCAATACAAGAATGTCTTTTTCATCATCGACAGCAAGGATATTAGCCATTTCCCGCCCCCCTCATACTACTCAAATGTTTTTCTGCCTTCCCATTTACTAAACCATATAAGACTGGCAATGATTGTACATATTATACCAAAGACCATAATCATTACTCCTGAATTTATTTCATGCATAAACAAAGGATAATCCTCTTTATTTACTTCTTTAAAGTGAAGTACTCCATTTAAGCCGGACAATCTAATCCCCCAAGCCCACGGGTTAAATTTCCATATAGCATCTCCTAATCCTGTGTTCATTAAAGCTGTCATGAGCAGACCTGCTCCTCCAATCAGGACAGAAGCCCCCATTCCAAACATATAGCTGATAAAAAAGTAAATACAATACATGACTACACTGCCCGCAACTAGTGAAGCACCACCCATTATAAAGATATCGTATGACAAATCCGACACTTTTAAAATATACCTTAATCCTACTATATAGATGAATAGTGCTAAACCAATTGAGCAAAGCCCCATGAGAAGCAGCATTAACATTTTACTCATATAAGCAATCACTTTCGGAGATGTGCTACCTAGTAACACTTGAAATTTCCCTGCCTGCTCCTCTAAGGATGCAGTCATTCCACATAGCACCCCGATGAGCAGCGGCAATGCAACTGCAATAGCTTCCATAAAAGATTTATACAAATGAAATTGACTTTGATCTCTCCCATAAAAATACAGGATCAATATATATGGAAAAACTATAGGAATAATAAAATGCAGCCACATGAAGGAAGAATGCTTGCTTTTCTGTAAATCAGCTTGTAAACATCTCAAAAGCAATTTCACCTTACATCGCCCCCTGTTTTTTTGTTCTGTAATTGATTGAAGGGGCAAACGAAC
This sequence comes from Bacillus sp. (in: firmicutes), assembly GCA_031180805.1. Lineage (GTDB taxonomy): Bacteria > Bacillota > Bacilli > Bacillales > Bacillaceae > Metabacillus. Next base: position 2,427 of record JAPSLL010000008.1, on the reverse strand, counting down.
GACTGGTTAGAAATGCCATAATCAAAAATAATAGAATAGAAATCAATATAGTAGGAGGAACGACCAGCCAACTTAACAAAGGATCATTTTTTTCAAGCAACAGACCATTAGGATGAATACCGATAGTTGGACACATCATTCGAATTGGCCAGCTCCAAGGAATGAACCACCAAAAAGAACGAGATGCCGACATAATACCAAAAACAAACGTTCCTACAAGATTTAACATTACCGCTATTGTAAGCCCCCACTTTTTAGCTACAAATAAACAGAGTGGGATTTGCCAAAGGCTTGTCATCCAGAGTAATAAACTCGCAGCAATTGTAGAAAGCGTAATAATGGCAAAATCAGCTATAACGAATCCCATAAGTAACATCAAAACTAAAAATACAATCTGAGATAATAGCGAATATATCATGATAATTATAATCTTGGCATACCATAATCTCCCTAAATCTATAGGCAATGAATACGTACCATTATAATTAGAGGCCTTTTTATCTTTTTGATGAGATAAAGAACACAATAAAGCAATCATTACTGGCAAAAATATAATAGACCACCAATTAAAAGTACCGGATACAAAAAATTGAATGTTCATTAAAAAAGAAAAACCTATATTAAGAAGGGGTACAAAGATAATCATTTTTCTAGAGAACGTCCTCTTAAACTTCAGGTTTTCAGCTTTAATAAAATTTATCATTTATTTACTCCTTCTTTTTCACGGCTTGACTTTACAACTTCCATAAACAAGTTCTCTAGATCATCAGCCTTGTTTATTTCCCCCTGGTACCCAAGGTGACCGCCAATGATAATCCCAATATGATCTGCTATTTGCTCGACCTCTGAAAGAATGTGACTAGATAAAATCACTGTTATTCCTTCCTGAGGAAATGAGCGAATTAGGTCTCTAAGCTCCTGTATACCTATAGGATCTAGTCCGTTTGTAGGTTCATCAAGAATTAATAATTTAGGATGATTTAATAAGGCGATTGCAATTCCAAGCCGCTGCCTCATCCCCATCGAAAATTGCCCTGCTCTTTTCTTTCCAGCATGTTGCATATCCACAGTCTTTAGCACACTGTTTATGCGCTCCTCAGAAAGACCCAGTAGCGTAGCATGTACTTTCACATTTTCAAAAGCAGTTAAATTATCGTAAAGAGGAGGAGTTTCTATTAACGCTCCGATATTTTGCAGATCAGACCGTTTCCATTTATGACCGTCGAAGAATACCTCACCTGAAGTCTTCCGTAAAATTCCTGTTAAAATTTTAAGTGTTGTCGATTTTCCAGCACCATTTGGTCCCAGTAGACCATATATGCTGTTTTTTTGAACAGTTAATGAAACATCTGAAACAACTGTTTCTTTGCCAAACTTTTTTGTAAGATTTTTGGTTTCTAATAGGACTGCACTCATGTCACACTCTCCCTTATTCCTTTTCATTCTTTATTACAACTGCACGATAATACTCACGATTAAACTCAACAATGATTTCATCTTTGCCATCAGGATCTTCGTTTGTACTATAAATTTTCCCATAGCGTAATGGTTTTTTTTCTCTGATTTTATCCTGGTCATTAGAGATATACGGAGCTCTCAATTCTTCTTCCGACCATCTCTTTCCATCACCATCTACAAAGAAGGTTTGGCCTATTGCCCCTTTTACTTTTCCTTTTTTGTCTTCATCAACTTTATCTTTCAGCTGATAAAGTTTTTTTTCATAGACTACTTGATCAATTTTTCCCTTATCAATTAGGCTCTCCATAGTTTCTGATGTATCGTTTTCGTTATCATCAGTAAAATGCATTGTTTTTTTTGTTTCTTCAACAACTTTATCCTCAAACTTTGTTAATGTTTGACAAGCAGATAATATATTTAAAACAATAAAACAGCCTAAAATGTTTACACATATTTTAAAATACAACATACATCACCTCACTCTTCTGAATTTTCCCAAGTAGATGTTAAAAATAATAATGGTTTCTTCACCGCCATGACTCCATTTAAAAATTCCTTTTTTCTGGGATGTACATCATTCTAGAATACTTTTATCAAAATTTAATCAAAAAAAACATTTCCAACTGGATCCTTTAAGCATTTGGGCTGCCAGCGCCACTCAATGCCAAATATAAACGCGCGCTCAGGTCACACTCCTTACTCTAGATGGATGAATATCATTTATTCCTAAATGAAAATATGGTTTTCTTAGGAGCATTCTTAACCATAGATACCTAGTAAGAACCCTTAAGTCATTCATCCCTTATCAAAAACTGATGAAGAGACTAGGATTTGTATTTTAATGTTGTTCAAACCGCATTATCGAAATTAACCGTTTTTCCGTCCAATAGTGTTCATACTTAAAGCTAAAATACAAAAAACGGATGTGAAAGATATACTCTTTCACACCCGTTGCTTTTTACTTAATTT
>JAPSLL010000063.1 GCA_031180805.1 Bacillus sp. (in: firmicutes) | reverse complement strand
TTTCATCGGCGCGCGGGATAAATCCAGTTTTTCTATGTATTCTACCATCAAACGTCTTTAATCGTACTGTGAATTAAAATACTTACAACTAATTATCCAAAAAGTTAAAAATTGTCTAATGAATTCCCTTCCAATTGTGCGGTTTTACACGGTGGGCTTACCGTAACACTTCCATCAATTAATATTTCTTCCTCAGAACTTAATGCTTGAACCGAAACAACAATTTTATTTTCTGATACTAATATTTCAGTTACCTCAAAATTAAATTGAATAACTGTATAATGATAGATAGGTCTATGAAATGTTAATTCATGTTTCAAAATATGACTTCCAGGCCCAGGTAAATATTTTGAGATTGCAGAAATTATTATACCTGTTAGCATAATGCTTGGAACAAGAGGTTTTTTGTATGGAGTTTGAGAAGCATAGTCATGCTGTATGTAGAGCGGATTCGCATCATTTGTTAATCCTAAATAAAGGAGTAATTCTTTATCCTCTATTTTTTCAGTTAACGATAATTTTTCACCAATAGAAATGTCTTTTATATTTCTCCCAAGTTTTCGCTTCTTCCCAAGAAGCATGGTTAGCACCACCTTTGTATCATTTACTATTCTTTTATATATCCACTTAAATTCAAACAATAAGTAGAAGACTCCCTATATAATCTGATAGTAAAAAAAGAAAATTGAGCATAACTCAACTTTCTTTTTATCTATTACATGATTATCGTCCAATCGTACTAAGATAATACTTTCATGACATTTTTAACTGAATCCGCTGATTTTTGTAAGGCAGCTTTTTCATCTTCAGTTAAATCTAGCTCAATAATTTGTTCTAACCCATTTCCACCAAGTACGGTAGGAACACCTAAATAAATACCATCAAATCCATATTCACCCTCTAAATAGACAATTGATGGTAAAACACGACGTTGGTCTTTTACAATTGCTTCTACCATTTCTACTAGTGAGGCTGCAGGTGCATAATATGCACTTCCATTCCCTAATAGATTAACAATTTCACCGCCGCCTTTACGTGTTCTTTCAACGATAGCATCAAGGCGTTCTTTCGGAATTAATGCTTCCAGAGGAATACCACCTGCATAAGAATAACGTACAAGCGGAACCATATCATCCCCATGTCCACCTAATACAAATCCAGTTATATCCTTAACAGAAAGATTTAATTCTTGAGCAACAAACGTCCGGAACCGAGCAGTATCTAATACACCTGACTGTCCTATTACGCGATGTTTAGGAAAACCAGATTCCTTGTATACAGTGTATGTCATTGCATCGACAGGGTTTGTCAAAACAATAATGGTACAATCAGGAGAATATTTAACTACTTCCCTTGTAACAGACTTCATTATCCCTGCATTTGTAGATACAAGATCATCCCGGCTCATTCCAGGTTTTCTAGCAATTCCAGCTGTAATAACAACGATATCAGATTTCTCTGTATCTTCATAGTTGGATGTACCAATAATATTTGCATCAAATCCTTGTATTGGACTAGCCTCAAGCATGTCTAAAGCCTTGCCCTTTGTAGGATTTTCCATTTGAGGAATATCCACTAAAACAACATCAGCTAACTCCTTTTGGGCAAGGAGAAAAGCAGTTGTTGCACCAGTAAATCCACTTCCGATAACAGACACCTTTTTACGTCTAATTGCCATAAAAACCATCCTCTCGCTATCGTTTCCTTATTTGTTAGAAAAATGGGACGAATCTTTGGATACGTAACTATACATTCTAAACCTTCGAACATATTCGCTTCGTCCAAAGAACGCCCCTTAAAAGTCATGACGAACTAACTCTTTGATTAGTATTAACCTAAATTTTTAATTAGCTCATCAGCAAATTCAGAACATTTAACCTCTGTTGCACCTTCCATTAAACGTGCAAAGTCATAAGTAACAACTTTTGATGCAATTGTCTTTTCAACTGAATTTGTAATTAATTGAGCAGCTTCAGTCCAACCAAGATGTTCAAGCATAAGAACACCAGAAAGAAGGACTGAAGATGGATTTACTTTGTCTAAGCCAGCGTACTTAGGTGCTGTTCCATGAGTTGCTTCAAAAATAGCATGACCAGTTTCATAGTTGATGTTTGCTCCAGGTGCAATACCGATACCACCAACTTGTGCTGCTAATGCATCAGAAATATAGTCTCCATTTAAGTTCATTGTAGCTACTACATCGAATTCACGTGGACGAGTTAAAATCTGTTGTAGGAAAATGTCTGCAATTGAATCTTTAATAATAATTTTCCCTGCTGCTTCTGCATCAGCTTGAGCTTTATTAGCTGCTTCTTTACCTTCAGCTTCTGCAATGCGATCATATTCAGCCCATGTAAATACTTTATCGCCGAATTCTTTTTCAGCAAGTTCATAACCCCAGTTTTTAAAAGCACCTTCAGTAAATTTCATAATATTACCTTTGTGAACTAGTGTAACTGATTTGCGACCATGCTCAATTGCATAGTTAATTGCAGCTCTTACTAGACGGCTTGTACCTTCTTGTGAAACAGGCTTAATTCCGAGTCCAGATGTTTCAGGGAAGCGAATTTTATTTACTCCCATTTCATTTTTTAAGAAGTTGATTAATTTTTCTACTTCTTCAGTTCCTTTTGCATATTCAATACCTGCATAGATATCTTCTGTATTTTCACGGAAAATAACCATATCAGTATCTTCTGGACGTTTAACAGGTGATGGAACACCTTGGAAATAACGAACAGGACGTAAGCAAGTAAATAAATCTAACTCCTGACGAAGTGCTACGTTTAATGAACGGATACCTCCGCCAATTGGTGTTGTTAATGGACCTTTAATCGCGATTAAATACTCACGAATAACTTCTAGTGTTTCATCTGGTAACCATTCACCTGTTTGGTTAAATGCTTTTTCTCCTGCAAGAACCTCTTTCCAAACAATTTTCTTTTCACCATTGTATGCTTTTTCAACAGCTGCTTCTAATACACGTGATGCTGCTGCCCAAATATCAGGACCGATTCCATCTCCTTCAATGAATGGTATAACTGGATTGTTTGGTACATTTAAAACTCCATTAGTAACTTGAATTTTTTCGCCTTGTGTCAAAAAAATTACCTCCCAGGTTATGTAATATATTTTATTTATCCATTGGATAGATAATACCTTTTTAGTATAGTAGTTTTTTAGTTTTTTTGAAGAGCTTCACTACTATTTTTTACTTCACAGCGTAATCCCCCCAATTAGCAGGGAGGATTATCGTGTTTAAACAATATGAGTTGAATGCTTATCCTCTTTGTTCTACAGGAATATAGATTTGTTTCTCTGGACCTACATACTCAGCACGTGGTCTAATTAATCGGTTGTTTTCATATTGTTCTAAAATATGTGCAAGCCATCCAGAAACACGACTTACTGCGAAGATTGGTGTAAATAAGTCATGATCAATACCTAAGCTATGATACATTGATGCAGAGTAAAAATCTACATTTGGCGGCAATGGTTTTCTTGCCGTAACAAGATCTTCAATTTTTGTAGACATTTCATACCATTTAGGCTGACCTGTTAATTTTGTCAATTTCTCTGACATTTTCTTCAGATGTTTTGCTCTAGGGTCTCCTTTACGATAGACACGATGTCCGAAGCCCATTATTTTTTCTTTATTGGCAAATTTTTCATTAATGTAGCTTTCAACATTTTCTACTTCACCAATTTCAGAGAGCATTTTCATAACCGCCTCGTTTGCCCCTCCATGTAATGGACCTTTAAGTGCACCGATAGCTGAGGTAACACCGGAATATACATCAGATAAAGTTGCAACACATACTCTTGCAGTAAAAGTTGACGCATTTAATTCATGATCAGCATGTAAGACAAGTGCTTTATTAAATGCCTCAACTGCTACTTCATTAGGCTCCTCACCTAGTAACGTATATAAGAAATTTGCAGCCATTGATAAATCTGTTCGTGGCTCAATTGGCTCTAATCCTTTTCGAATACGTGCAAATGATGTAACGATAATTGGAAGCTGTGCTTGAAGGCGAATCGCTTTTCTATAATTTGCTTCAGGACTCATATCATCAGCTTCTTCATCAAATAAGCCGAGTAATGATACAGCTGTTCGAAGTGCTGCCATAGGATGCACACGTTTGATAGGGTATGTTTTGAAGTGGTCAATGACTTGTTGTGGAATTTTCGCATTTTCCGCAAGTTGTCTCTTAATTTCACTTAATTGCTCTAAATTTGGAAGTTTTCGATGCCATAGTAAATATACCACTTCTTCAAAGCTTGCATGTTCTGCTAAATCATCAATGTTATAACCTACATAAGTTAAATTATCATCGATAATCGAACTTACAGATGAAGTAGTAGCAATGATTCCTTCTAGACCGCGTGTTACTGTCATAAAAATCCTCTCCTTTACCTCTAATTCCCCATATTAATCTAAAAAGTCCAAATATTGCAATAAAAAAATCTCCCCATCACATTTTATTATCATCGTTTATATGTAGAGAATCCTCTTTCTCTATGTATTTCTCGTTAATAAAATTAACTTATATCAAACGAAATCGAATGGGTTATTTAAACTTCTAGATGATTGAGCGCTTGCTCATGAAACTAACGACGAAAAGAAAATGCTTACATTTTTTCTTAAGAGAAACAAAAATAGGCAATTCAAGATTCTATATAGAAATCTCATCAAAGATATGACTCTGTCAATGTGTACAACATACGTTTCTAGAGCCTATTTATGAATCTATCCTTATTATAAACAATTATCAGACTTTTGTGAATGAAAAACAATTGAAACGGCAAAAAAATTTGTTAGAAAAATGATTTTTTAACATTTTTTCTACTTTTTCATCCCTATCATAATTAACTTTCTACAAAAATGTTATTGTAGTGTACATTAATTTTCACTATTATTTCCTAATAAATCCAATGAAATAAGACGAAAACAATCCGAATATTCCTCACCTAAATGATATTTAGGTGAGGAATCTATTTATTTAGTTTTCTTCCCTCTTATCTTACGAACTAAAGAGCTTTACTACTTGCATCGCTAAATAGGCAATACCTGCTCCAATTAATGGTCCTACAGCAACACCATTAAATAATGCAACAGCGATAATTGTTCCAAACACAAGAGCAGTTGTAATGTGTGGGTCTTCTGCTAACAAGGTTAAACCATTTTTTGCTATTAGAGCAACAGCAATACCAGCACCTAATGCAATCCATGCATATATAGATTTCACTGCCTCTAGCAGCTGTTTAAATCCTATATCACCCGTTGCTATTGGAACAAGCACAGCAATTGTAATTATCGTGACCCCCCAGTTGATACCTTTTGAACCAACCGTTGGCAATATTTTCGATTCTAACCCGATAATTTTTATGACCATCAAACATGCTACGGCAATGATTAAAGATTGATTTTTCGCTATTAATCCAATGACTAATAATATGAATAAAAAAAGCATTGGCTGATTAAACATTTTATGATCCTCCAAACATATTCAAACAATTTCACCTATATTCTTATTTGGCACAATCTTTTTCTCATAAACAAGCCTTCATAATAATAAACATGTCTTAAAAGCTTTTCTTAGGAGGAAGTAAATTGAGCTTGCAATATGTATATAGTTTGTTAAGACTCCTATTAATTGTTGGACTAACTATCCTTAGTGTTCTCATTTTATATTATTTATCTACATTGACCTATCCATTTATTATTGCGATTTTGATCGCTCTATTTATTAATCCTCTTGTTAATTTTCTTGAAAGAAAGGTAAAGCTTCATAGAGGACTTGCTGTTATAATTGCGATTATTTTATTACTCTGTTTAATAATCGGTCTTGTCATATTATTAGTAGCAGAAATCGTAACTGGGACAACTTATTTGGCAAGAGTCATACCTGGTCATTTAGATCTATTAGCTATCTATTTAGAATCTTTTTTTGTAGAAAAAATCATGCCAATATATAATCAATTAACATATTTATTTTCAACACTAGATGCGAATCAACAGAATTCAATTATTACTAATATTCAAAATATCGGCGAGCAAATCACATCAAGCATTGGTTTATTTATAAAAAGCTTTTTAGAAAATATCCCAATATTAATCCGGTGGCTCCCAAATGCAGCAACTGTTATCATTTTTTCATTATTAGCTACTTTTTTTATTAGTAAGGATTGGTATAAGTTTAAAGGTCTTTTATCAAATATTCTCCCGCAAAAAGCAAGAAGTAGTGGTAAAACAGTTTTTGATGAACTAAAAAAAGCATTATTTGGCTTTATTCGCGCTCAATTAACATTGATTTCGATTACAACAACTATCGTATTAATTGGCCTTATTATTCTTCGGGTTGATTATGCGATAACTATTGCTTTGTTAATCGGTTTAGTCGATATTCTTCCATACCTTGGAACAGGATTAGTATTTGTACCTTGGATCATCTATTTATCATTTAGCGGGAGTTTACCTTTGGCAATCGGTCTAGGCATTCTTTATCTTATTGTAATGATCCAGAGACAAGTAATGGAGCCAAAAGTTCTTTCATCAAGCATCGGATTGGATCCACTCGCTACACTCATTTCTCTTTTTATAGGCTATCAACTGATTGGATTTTTAGGGCTACTCGTAGGACCAGTAGTTGTTGTTATATTAAAAACATTACATACCGCGGGAGTATACGAGGATTTGTGGCAGTTTATTATTGGGAAAGAAAGAAAATAGGAAACATATATGACTGCTTAAAAAGGCCTGACTCATAAAAAAACACGGAATATGAAAATAATCGGTGTTTTTGTTCTATTGGTCTGACCTTTTTATCAGCCTAAAACTTTTTTATCGAATAATTGTCACATTGTTTTTTTCAATCCATCTTCTCATAAGCAAAAACAAAGCCGGTTTTAATTTATTTCTCGTAAACGGAAGTAATAACAAGAATCCACAAATATCTGTAATGTAACCAGGAGTTAGTAATAATAGACCTCCGAAAAAAATACAAATACTATCCACGATTGCATTGCCAGGTATTTGACCATATCTCAATTGTTCCTGCATTTTTTTCATTGTTTCTAACCCTTGTCTCTTTGCAAGCCAAGCCCCAATTATTCCTGTTAGGAATAGTAAAAAAAGGGTTGGTAGCACACCAATTGTTTTCCCTGATATAAGAAGTACACTAATTTCTAATATCGGAATTACGATAAAGATTATCGTTAAAAACCTCATAATTTCACCCTCTCGAAATGGGATGTACAACTAACTCTATTTTATGTGAAGAGGGAGAAAAAGCGCAAGCGCTATAGAGCTTTCAAATAAAAAGAAAAAGAGAAGAGGACATATAATCCTCATCTCTTTTCCCATCAATTTTTCGAATTAAAGAACACTTGCATGTCCCTGATAAACGACACCTCTTACAGCGTCAACTGTAATATCTTGTCCATCCTTTAAGATTGATGTAGCATTTTCAACACCTACAATAACAGGTATTCCTAAGCTAAGGCCAACTACTGCGGCATGGCTTGTTAATCCACCTTCTTCAGTAATTAATGCTGTAGCTTGTTCAAGAGCTCCCATCATATCACGATCTGTACTTTGAGCAACAAGGATCGAACCTTTTGTCATTTTTGCTTCTGCATCCTTTGCTGTACTTGCAACTACAACCTTACCAAATGCTGACTTACGACCTATTCCTTGTCCTTTTGCTAATACATCGCCGATAACATGTACTTTCATTAAGTTCGTTGTTCCAGCTTCTCCAACCGGTACACCAGCTGTAATAACAACTAAATCACCATGTGTAACAAATCCACCGTTTATCGCTTCGAGAACAGAATTATCTAGCATTTCATCAGTTGATGTTGAGTGGTTACCACTTCTTGGATAAACTCCCCATACTAAAGCTAATTTACGTGATACAGATTCTGATACCGTTACAGCAATAATTGGTGCTTTTGGACGATATTTTGAAATCATACGTGGTGTATGGCCACTTTCAGTTGGAGTTACAATAGCGGAAACCCCTAATTTCAATGCAGTGTAAGCTGTTGACTGACCAATTGCATCAGTAATAGTTGTACCAACTTGATCACTGCGTTTTGAAAGAATTTCTTTATAGTCTAAAGCCTGTTCCGCTCTTGACGCGATATTATGCATTGTTTTTACTGCTTCAACAGGATATGATCCAGCAGCTGTTTCACCAGATAACATAATTGCATCAGTACCATCAAAGATCGCGTTAGCTACGTCACTTGCTTCTGCACGAGTAGGTCTTGGATTACGTTGCATGCTATCTAACATTTGTGTAGCCGTAATTACCGGTTTTCCAAGAGCATTACATTTCCTAATTAATTCCTTTTGAACTAGAGGAACTTCCTCAGCTGGAATTTCAACGCCTAGATCGCCACGAGCAACCATTAAACCATCAGAAACCTCTAAAATTTCGTCGATATTATCGACACCTTCTTGGTTTTCGATTTTTGGAATAATTTGAATATGACTAGCGTTATGCTCTTCCAATAATTCGCGGATTTCTAGTACGTCTGAAGCGCGTCGAACAAAGGATGCTGCAATGAAATCAACACCTTGCTCAATACCAAATACGATATCCTTTGCGTCCTTTTCCGTAATACCTGGAAGTTTAACGCTTACACCCGGAACGTTGACACCCTTTTTATTTTTTAAGGTTCCACTGTTTTTAATCTTTGTCTTAATTTCACCATTTGCTTGATCAAGACCAATTACTTCTAATTCAATTAAACCATCATCTAATAGAATCGTTGAGCCGATATGAACATCATCAATTAAACCTTCATATGTAACAGAGAACTTTTCTTTTGTACCTACAACTTCTGTCATAGAAATAATAATTTCATTACCAGCTACTAATTCGATTGCACCATTTTCCATTGTATGAGTACGGATTTCAGGTCCCTTCGTATCCAATAAAATCGCAACTGTTTTGTTTAGCTTTGCAGATGCTTCTCTTATATTTTTAATACGATTTCCATGCTCCTCAAAATCACCATGGGAAAAATTCAAGCGTGAAACATTCATCCCCGCTTCCATTAATTCCGTTAATTTTTCAATTGATTCACTTGCTGGACCGATTGTACATACAATCTTAGTTTTACGCATTTATGTTCCTCCTACCATTTTACGAATAAGGGAATAAACATTTATAATGGATATGTATGTAATTCCCTTATTCCAACATTTACTATGGTTTTACCGATTTACTTTTTCAAAACTCAAAAATACTAGAGGATATCTATTATCAGCTCAACCAAATTGGAAGATATGAAAACGATACCACCTAATAACAATTATATTGATAACTCTTTTGATAGTCGATACATATCCTTATCAATTGTATGAGGTTGATCAAGGATTTCAAGAATATCATGATGAACGAGTTGATTTTTCTGAATTCCTACACAACGTCCACCTTTACCTTCAAGCAATAATTCAACCGCATAAGCGCCTAAACGGCTTGCTAAAACACGATCAAACGCAGTTGGTGATCCACCACGCTGTACATGACCTAATACTGATACTCGTGTTTCAAATGTAGTTGCTTCTTCGATTTGTTTCGCAAAATCTACTGCACTACCAACACCTTCAGCTACGATGATAATACTATGCTTTTTACCGCGTTCATGTCCTCTTTTTAGACGACCTACGATATCATCCATATCATAATCTGCTTCTGGAATCAAAATTGTTTCCGCTCCACCAGCAAGACCTGACCATAATGCAATATCACCAGCATGTCTACCCATTACTTCAATAATATATGTACGTTCATGTGAAGTTGCAGTATCACGAATTTTATCAATTGCATCAATGACCGTATTAAGTGCAGTATCAAAGCCAATTGTGAAATCAGTTCCCGGAATATCATTATCGATTGTACCTGGGACCCCTACACATGGAAAACCATGTTCTGTAAGCTTTTTCGCACCCATGTAAGAACCGTCTCCACCAATTACAACTAGTCCTTCAATTCCGTGCTTTTTAAGTTGCTCAATTCCTTTTTTCTGACCTTCAACGGTTTTAAATTCTGGACATCTTGCAGAATATAATTTCGTACCGCCTCGATGAATGATATCTCCTACTGAACCTAATTCTAATTTTTCAATACGTCCTTCGATGAGACCAGAATATCCGTGAAAGATACCGTATACTTCAACATTATGAAAAATTGCTTTACGAACTACTGCACGAACAGCAGCATTCATACCTGGAGAATCTCCACCACTAGTAAGGACACCAATTTTTTTCACTTTTCTTCACCCCACTATATTCTAGTAGCTTTATTTTTTATAAAGCAAGACTTTCAATCAGTGGAGGGTTACGTTATCCCCCATTGATTGTAGTAAGACTTATCTAGTTTTTCCTAACAGTTACTAACAACCCATATTTAAGACTGAAGAATGACTGACAGGCAAACGGATAAATCAAAAATACCATGAATGGTAGATCAATACAACAAAAGTAAAAAAGTCAACTTTTGTCGAATAAACTTTTATGAGCCTTATTCATTATACAATAAATTTTTTCTTTATGTTTAAATAAATATGTAATTTTGCAAAATAATTGTCTTTTCTTACTTCAAACAAACGTTCAATAAGATTTTAATAAATGACTATCCACAAATATAGCTACTTGACCCTACTTACTTATTATTCCCATTTTCATCAAAAAGAAACGTGGACCAATGGTCGCACGTTCTATTTAACTCCAAGTAACTCATTTGAATAAGATACTTGACCTATTTTTTTGAACTTCTCATAACGATGATTAATTAATTCCTCACCATTCATTTTGCTTAAAGATTTTAAAGAACTTGCAAGTACTTCTTCAATATACCCAGCTTGTTCAACGACATTTTTATGCGCTCCACCCTTTACCTCAGGGATAATTTCATCAACTACTCCTAATTCTTTCAAATCAGGTGCTGTTATTTTCATTGTTTCAGCTGCCTTCTTTGCCAATCCAGCATCCTTCCATAATAAAGCAGCTGCTCCCTCTGGAGAAATAACAGAATAGGTAGAGTTTTCAAGCATATGAATATAATTGCCTACACCTAAAGCTAATGCTCCTCCACTACCACCTTCACCGATGACTATGCAGATAACAGGTACAGATAATCCCGCCATTTCAAATAGGTTTTTTGCAATAGCCTCACTTTGCCCACGCTCTTCTGCTGCTTTCCCTGGATAAGCTCCCTTTGTGTCAATAAAGCAAATGATTGGACGTTTAAATTTATCTGCTTGCTTCATTAAGCGTAAAGCCTTACGATATCCTTCAGGATGTGGCATACCAAAGTTTCTTCGGATATTTTCTTTCGTGTCCTTTCCGCGTTGGTGGCCAATCACTGTAACAGGAAGATTTCTAAATTTAGCAATCCCACTAACAATTGCATCATCATCGCCATAATAGCGATCACCGTGGCATTCGAAAAAATTCGTAAAAATATGATTAATATAATCCAATGATGTCGGTCGATTTGGATGACGTGCAATTTGCACCCGATCCCACGGTTTTATATTAGAATAAATCTCGCTTGTTAGTTTTTCTAATCTAGCTTCTAGTTTTTCAATCTCTGATGACAAATCAACATCAGAACCTTTTGTAATTTCTTTTAATTCGTCTATTTTTTGTCTAAGCTCGACAACAGGCTTTTCAAATTCTAATTCACCTACCAAGTGATTTCACCTCCTGTTTGATGAATGTCAAGGATGTTAGCTAATGTTTCTTTTAATTCTTGTCGATGAATAACCGCATCCAATTGTCCGTGTTTTAACAAAAATTCTGAAGTCTGAAAGTCCTCAGGAAGATCTTCACGGATCGTTTGCTCGATAATTCTTCTGCCGGCAAATCCAATTAACGCCCCAGGCTCAGCAAAGTTATAATCTCCTAATGATGCAAAGCTAGCCGAAACACCACCAGTTGTCGGATGTGTCATAACTGAAATAATTAAGCCGCCATTATCACTAAATATCTTTAATGCTGAGCTAGTTTTCGCCATTTGCATTAAGCTCAACACACCTTCTTGCATCCTTGCTCCGCCAGAAGCTGTAAAAATAATAAAAGGTAGCCCTTGTTCATTTGCTCTCTCTATTGTACGAGTGATTTTCTCACCGACGACAGAGCCCATACTCCCCATTCGAAAGCTGGCATCCATTATCGCAACTGTCGTTTTGAAGCCATTGATAAGACCTTCACCAGTAACAACCGCTTCATTTTGCTTCGTTTTACTACGGTCCTTCTCTAACTTTTCCTCATATCCTGGAAAATTTAATGGGTTTTTAGAAATCATTTCCTTGTCGTATTCAACGAAACTATTCTCATCAAATAAGCTTGCAATCCGTTCATTAGCATTCATTTGATAATGATAGCCACAATTTATACAAACTTTTAAATTTTTATTTACCTCTTTTGAGTAAATGATTTTTTTACAGCTTGGACATTTCATTACAATTCCTTCTGGAACATCTTGTTTAGCTTGCTCAGAGGGAATTTGCGCATACTTCCGTTTCTTCGGCTTTGTTGGTTTTGTAAATAAATCTTTTAACAAAATGGTACCTCTCCTTTTCTGAAGCTGTTTCTCTCCAATTCTTATTTAACTATTAGTATTATGAAACATCATACTCTTCCAAATGTATAAATCGATTAGAAGTAGCTTCTTTCACTCTAAAAAAGGCTATTTTCGCATACTTTGTTGCTTGAAAACTACTTAGCTTTTGTTTTAGTTTCATTTAACGGACTGCTCTTATGCAATTATCTTTAACACATTACTCCCGCTAAAAATCTTGCATCTAGGCAATCATCAACATCTGATTACATTTGTTACTTGTAAAACAACAATCTTTACGGAAAGAACCAATAATAAAGAGCATTAAAAAAATTGATGAAAGGTCATCTTATTCTTTTGTCGTTATCCCTACTTTAACGAATTACTAACAGTCATGTTGTTGGAATTTGTCATTTGGTATTCGACAATTATTTTAGGGATAATTTTTGATATGAAGTTAATACCTCAGTTTGTTTTCTTTCTAGCAAAGAGGCAACCAGTTCTTTCATTTTATCTATTGCATCAACTTCCACATTAACATGTTTATGAACTAGAGACACATATTCATTTAAAACGATCCAAATGCGATAAAGTAAATGATTATTTGCTAATTGGACAAGCTCCTTCATAAATTCATATCTAGTTAACCCCTCATATTCTAAACGGTTATCAAGAGCTCTTAATTCACTTTCATAATTTGAACGTAATAATAACTGAATTGCGTTATACTCTAGCATATTATTCATCTCAATTACATCATCAATAGCCTTAGAGTCTTCTAAAATAAACGTTCCAAGTAAATCAATTAAATTATGATCACGAAAATCCTTAAGAAACGTACCTTCTCCTCTTCTCGTTTCAATCATGCCTAGCAGTTCAAGAGCTCGCAAAGCTTCTCTAACGGATGATCTACCAACATTTAGCTTTTCGGCAAGCTCTCTTTCAGAAGGGATTTTGTCTCCATAAGAAAGTTGGTTTTTAGTTATATAGATACGAATGTAATGAAGAATCTCTATATAAACTTTTGATTTTTCATTGGTCAAAGACAAATCACTCACTTTATTTAATAATAGCCATCTGTCTTGTCTTCTCTGCAACTTGCTCAGGATCTACTTTGATTCGAGCAACACCTGTTTCCATTGCAGCTTTTGCTACTGCAGAAGCTACTGCTGGGGCTACTCTTGGATCAAATGGTGCAGGAATGACATATTCAGGTTTTAGTTCGTCTTCCTTAATTAGAGATGCAATTGCCTCAACTGCCGCAACCTTCATTTTTTCATTAATATGAGTCGCTCTTACATCTAACGCACCTCTAAAAATCCCCGGAAATGCTAGGACATTGTTAACTTGGTTAGGATAATCAGAACGACCTGTTCCAATAACCAAAGCACCTGCCTCTTTAGCATCCTCTGGCATAATCTCTGGTACTGGATTGGCCATAGCAAATATAATCGGATTTTCATTCATTGAAAGCACCATGTCTTTTGTCAAAGCCCCCTCAACAGAAACTCCAATAAAAACATCTGCTCCTTTAATTACATCAGCGAGGGATCCTTCCTTTTGGTCGCGATTTGTAAACTTAGCTACTGCTGCTTTTACTTCATTCATCCCAGTCAATCGATTTTCAAATATTGCTCCTTTTGTGTCACACATAATGATGTCTCTTACCCCATATGTATATAAAAGTTTAATAATTGCAATTCCAGCAGCACCTGCACCATTTGCAACGACACGAATATTTGACATACTTTTTCCAACAAGCTTTAGCGCATTTACAAGACCAGCAACCGTTACAATTGCAGTACCGTGTTGATCATCATGAAAGATTGGTATATTTGTTTCCTTCTTTAACCGCTCTTCAATGACGAAGCAGTTTGGTGCAGCAATATCCTCTAGATTAATTCCGCCAAATGTTGGTTCAAGCAATTTGACTGTATTAATGATTTGCTCCACATCTGTAGTATTTAAACAAATCGGAAAAGCATCAACACCCGCAAAGCTTTTAAAAAGGACTGCTTTCCCTTCCATTACAGGTAATGCTGCTTCAGGGCCGATATTTCCCAAACCTAACACTGCTGTCCCATCTGAAACAACTGCAACCATATTTCCTTTCATTGTATAATCATATACTTTATTTTTATCATCATAAATATCTTTACAAGGCTCAGCAACACCTGGTGAATAGGCTAAACTTAAATCATGAGCATTCCGAACTGGTATTTTTGCTTTTGATTCTAATTTCCCCTGATTAACACGATGAATATGTAATGCTTCTTCACGCAATGACATCATAAACATCCCCTTTTTAACCTTGTAAAGTAATGATTATTAGAGTGGTCAGACCACTAATAATCATTACTAAATGATAACATAATTCATTCTTTTGTAAAGTATGCTATACTAGTTTGTCCATGTTAACATCCAAACTTTCATTCTACGTTTTTTGATGATTTTCTTTACCTCTTAACACAACATTTCCTATACCAAGTAATGACCTTAGACACTGAATTGATTCTTCCGTTGGAGAAACGAAAAATTCTTCTGGAAGCTGAACAGTCCTTTTATCTGCCTCATAAAATAAATATACAGGTGTTTTTCCATGGAATTTTTTCAATTGTTTTTTCACCTCATTGAGTTTTTGAGGTAAAAAGGATTTTTCGATTCTAATAAATAGCTTTTCATTTCCTTCAGGTTCTACTAAGTTCTGAGCAATGCGAATATCTTGTATAATCATTTGCCATTTTTCCTGACGTTTTTCAATTTTTCCAGCAAACAGAAAAATTTGCCCTGTTGAAAGTACTTCACTAAACTTTGCGTATACACTTGGAAACAAAACTGCATCAAGTTCTCCAGTCTCATCTCCAATAACGATAAACGCCATTACTTCCCCTTTTTTTGTACGTATTGACCGTTTACTAATTAGCATTGCTCCTATCGAAATTTTCCTATCAAAAGTTTGATTTACTTCAGATATATATATAGCTCCTGCTTGTTCGAGGCGATCCCGATATAATTCTGCAGGATGTTTTGAAAAATAGAAGCCAAGAGCATCTTTTTCAAATTTGAGCTTTTCATCGATCTTGAAGTTTTCAACCTCGATATATTTAGGCTTTATAGAAAATTCTTCATTAAGGAATAAATCAAATTGGTTGTCTGTCGTTGGCGATAGTAGCTCAGCATGTTCGATAGCAACATCAAGGCTCGCTAGTAAAATAGCTCGATCAACACCAAAATCATCCATAGCACCTGAAAAAATGAGTTGCTCCATAATTCTTCGATTAATAATTTTCTGTGAGACCCTTATGCAAAAGTCAAATAAATCCGTGTATTTCTTTTTTTTCCTTTCATGGAAAATTTCTTTTATCGCTACAATCCCAACATTTTTTATACAAGCTAAGCTAATACGAATACATCCATTTTCAACAAGGAATGGATATGCACTATGATTAATAGAAGGTGGCAAAATCGTTATATTCATTTGCTTTGCCTCGCGGATATAAGAAGCAACTTTTTCATCATTTCCAGTCGCACTTGTTAAGAGTGCTGTCATAAAGTAAAGTGGATAGTTTGCTTTTAAGTAGGCTAGTTGATATGCAATAACACTATAGGCTACTGCATGACTGCGATTAAAACCATAGTTTGCAAATTTAACAATTAAATCGTATATATTATTTGCTACCTCATTATCATATCCATTTGCTAAACAACCATTAATAAAATGTTCACGTTCCTTATCAAGCACTTCTTTTTTCTTTTTCCCAACAGCTCTCCTTAACAAATCCGCTTCACCTAATGTAAAGCCTGCAATTTTTGATGCAATTTCCATAATTTGCTCTTGATAGACAATAACACCGTAGGTAGATTTTAAAATCGGCTCAACATCAGGGTGCAAATATTGAATAGGATTCCGTTTATGCTTCCGGTCAATATACAACGGTATATTTTCCATAGGACCCGGACGGTATAATGCATTAACTGCAACAATATCTTCAAGATTTGTTGGCTTTAAGCGTTTTAATACACTTCTCATCCCCTCTGATTCCAATTGGAATATCCCTGTCGTATCTCCTCTTGAAAGCAATGAAAATGTTTTCTCATCATGATAAGATATGCTCGTTAAATCAACTGTATGTCCTTCTCCACGCTTAATTAGGCTTATGATATTTTCTATAAGTGTTAAATTCCTTAATCCAAGGAAATCCATTTTTAGTAAGCCTAAATCCTCTAAATAATCCATAGAAAATTGCGTGAGATAGACATCTTGCTGCCCTTTTTGAATAGGTACAATATTTGTCAACGGCTGACTGCTTAATACAACACCTGCAGCATGTGTTGAAGTATGTCTAGGCAGCCCTTCAATTTTCAAAGCGATCTCGATCATTTTTTTATACATTTTATTTTCTTGAATTAGTTTTTGTATGCTCTTCGATTCTGCAATCACATCAGATAGCTTAACACCAGGGCGCGATGAAATTTGTCTTGTAATAATATCGACTTCCTTTGTAGAAGCTCCTATAACTTTACCAACATCGCGAATAGCAGCCTTTGCTGCAAAGGTACCAAATGTAATGATTTGAGCAACATGTAATTCTCCATATTTCCTTGCAACGTACCCGATAACCTCATCCCTTCTCGTATCTGGAAAGTCGATATCAATATCAGGCATTGTAATTCGTTCTGGATTTAAGAAACGTTCAAAAAGAAGGCGGTGTTTAATTGGATCAACATTCGTTATTTTCAATACATATGATACGAGTGATCCCGCTGCAGAGCCACGACCAGGGCCTGTTAAAATTCCATTTTCATGAGCATATTTCATAAAATCCCATACAATTAAAAAATAATCACTAAAGTTCATATTTTTAATAATTTTTAATTCATATGCTAATCTTTCCTTATAAATTTGATTTGGAGCAGAAAATCTTTCATATAATCCTTGACTACACAATTGCTCTAAATATTCATCTGCACTTTCCTTGTTAGGAGTAGGATATTTAGGTAATTGAGTAGCCCCAAGATTTAAATCGACTTGACAGCGCTTTGCAATCATTAAAGTATTCTCAAGTGCATCTGGGTACTGTTCAAAAATCCGGGTCATTTCCTGCTGTGATGTTAATTCCTCATGTTTATGGTCATCTAAATCTATTTGATCCTCGGAAAGTACTTCCCCATTTTTTATAGCAGCTAAACATCGGTAGGCAAGAACATCATCTTTTTCTATGTAGGATACATCAGTTACTGCTACAGTTTGCACGTCTATTTTATGACATAAATCTGTTAACTTTGGAAGGAGGGAATTAGCCTGCTTTACCCATTTGCTATGTATCCCTACGAAAAAGCTATTCTTACCAAAAAGAGATTGATATTTTTTTATTTGCTGGATCGCTTGATCAATTTGATCATCCAAAACATATTGCTCCATTAACCCTTCATGACCAGATGTAAGAGCAATTAACCCTTTACTATAACTTTTAAGCCATCTTTCAGGTAAACCTTCTGGTGATTTTGTTTGGATGGCACTACTTATTTTTACTAGGTTCTGATATCCATCATTGTTTTCAGCTATTAAAACAAGTGAGGTAGAAGAAGAATTAGTAGAATTTTCTTCGATTACATTTAATTTCATTCCAATGATTGGTTTAATTCCATTTCGTTTGCAAAGTTTATAAAACTCAACTGTCCCATACATGACTTGCTCATCTGTTAAGGCCAATGCTTTATAATTAAGTTCCTTCGCTTTGCTTACAAGCTTGTCTAGCTTCACTGCACTTGATAAAAGACTATAAGCACTTTTTATTTGAAGGTGTATGAAAGACAAACAAATCCCTCCTTTCTAGCGGTTCTTTTTCTTTAGCTTAAACAGCATTCCTCTTTTATTATATTCCTACCGTTTTCTAAATGACAAATATGAGAAATAAGCCAAGCATGTGCTTAAGCTTTTTTACTCAACATTTTAACTATGAATTTATTTTTCCTCAACGTTATTTTGGAAAACAAAACATACTTAAAAAAGGTCGTCCATATATATGATTATAGGGGGTTGATTAATATGGAGAATGAGGCATTTATCCCAGCTTTTATTCATAGTTATTTTATCGCATTAGGTGTTATTTTGGGAGGGACATTGATCGGAGCAATCGGTGCTTTTCTTGCAGGTGAGCCACCATTAACAAAAATGTTTGAGTTTGCCAATCGTTTAAAAATATGGGCACTTGTTGCAGCAATTGGCGGAACATTCGATGCCTTCTACAGCTTTGAACGCGGGATTTTCCAGGGAGAGACAAGAGATATAATCAAACAGGTTTTGCTTATTATATCTGGTATGGGTGGAGCACAGACTGGCTGGTTAGTTATTCTTTGGCTTACCCAGGAGCATATCTCATGAGGATTCCTCCGTATTATCAACAGCCTTCCTGGCAACGTTTCTTTTCTGGAGTCGCAATTGGAGCAATTATAAGCTGGATTGTTTTTTTATTTATTTATGGTGTCCTCCAAGAAAAACATAGGACAATCATTGATAAGCAAAAAGTTACGATACAAGATTTGGAAAAGGATAAGGAGCTATACCAAGAAGAGTACTCAAAAATAAACAAAGAGGCGCAAAAGAAAATTACCGTTCAAGCAATTAATGTCCATTTAGTGAATGGTGAAAAATATTTGTTTAAAGATTTCCGGATTAAAAAAATTGAGGATGATGTAAAAGATAATTTATCAGATTTAATTGCCAAAGATATGGAAAGCGTTTATTCCAATTATAAATTAATTGAAAATATTATTGAAAATAAACCTCATAAGGTCGACGGTAAAGATTATAAATTAAAAATGACAAAATTCATGTTATATACAACAATTTATATTGAAGTTGAAATTTCTTTAATCTAATATTAAATATTAAACTATACTGCTGCGATATTATGTTTTATTGACAGTTACATAGCTGTCAATAAAACATAATTTAAAGATTATATTACAGCAGTTTATTTATGTCTATTCTATTCGTAATTAACCATAATTTATAGTATTTATCACAAAAAAGGTAGGATTTTACCATTTTTCTCATTATGTTAAAAAAATGATTACATTTTTTCTCCATTTTCGATATTATAGAAATAGACACACTTTTCAAAACAACCCCAAACTCCACTTATTATCTTAACTATTTATACGAATTTTCAGAATGAATATCGTACAACTGGATTTTTCGCCAAAAATAAGCTCCGTCTTCACCTAATTTTTCTCAAGTATTACTCTAATTCAAAACTTATGTTCTATTGTCAATTATCTATTAATCTAAATTATCTATGGAGAACTCGAGCAAACATGCACACCCTTTGCCATTGGACTACTAAATTGGAATGGAGGGATTAAATTGGATCTTATATTTGCCAAAAAGCTTGCAAAGGAAAAAATAGAGATTATTAAAAAGGGTTTTACTGCATATGTTGAATCGCCAGAGATAGCAAGATTAATAAAAAAGGAGATTCAAATATTAAACCTTGATGTGTATGAGGATGCTACCGAAATCGGCTATTGGTTTATTCCAAACGCCAAAGAGTAAGCGCTTTATCACCTGCAAGCTAGGTCTAAAGTATATTTGTAAAGAAAAAGGTTCGGAAAGTTGAATTCCGACCCTTCTCTACATATTAATTTTGCTGGCAAAGCTCTTCTAAATCTTTTACAACTTGTTTTGCTTCTTCCCAACTATAAACTGATGCACCTGAAGCAAGTGGATGACCGCCACCATTATATTTTTTTGCTAACTGATTGATTACGATATTTTTTGAGCGTAATCGAACACGGATTTGCTTTTCCTCTTCAACGAAAAACACCCATGATTTCACACCTTCAATATCTCCAAGAATTCCAACTAACTGTGAAGCCTCAGAAGGTGAAACATCATATTCTGCTAAAATATCTTTTGAAATAAACATCGATGCTGCTCCCGACGAGCTCAACGTAAAGTTCTGTAGGACATAACCACTTAATTTCGCAACATTTCTTTTTGTTTTATAAAGTTCATTATATAAAGGTGTAAATTCAATTCCTTCAGAAATAAGAGCACTTGCATAACGAAATGTCTTCTCTGTTGTACTCGGAAAAAGGAAGCGACCTGTATCACCGACAATTCCAGCAAATAATAGCTTTGCAGCTTTTTTAGTTAGGACTAAGCCAAATTCCTTTCCTTCTAAAAATAATTCATAAATCATTTCGCTCGTAGCACTTGCAGATGTATCTACCCATAATAAATCTCCATACTTATCTTCATTTGGGTGGTGGTCAATCTTAATAAGTTTTTTACCATTTTTATAGCGTTGGTCACTAATACGAGCCTGGTTTGCTGTATCACAAACAATAACTAACGCTTCTTTATAAATCTCATCATCTACTATATCCATTTTGTAAAGAAAATCTAATGCTGGGTCACTTTCCCCTACAACATAAATTGTTTTATCTGGGTATGACGCTTTTAATAACTCAGCAAGGCCGCATTGTGATCCGTAAGCATCTGGATCAGGTCTTACATGACGATGAATAATAATCGTATTGTTTGCTTTGATTTCTTCTAATATTTGTCGCTTCATATGTATCTCCTTTAATATGGTTTCCTTTTTTAACAAGCTTTTTAGTTCTTTTCTCGAGGAAACTCCTACTAGAAATTCTGATAAGTTTCGCTTTATATGTTATTAAAACATAAAAGGAACGAATTAAAAAGGAGAAAACTCGGTGAATGGGAGTGAAAAATAAATAGGAGGTTTTAGGTTAAAGTGTTTTATTTAATTTCATATTTTCATTGGACATGGTAAAATCATTTTAATTGTTTTTTACCTTTAACGGAAAAATATTGGAGGTTATTCTTATGCCAGTTTTAGTCGTATTGATTGTATTTTCTCTTTCCTTTTACGTGTACTATCGTGTAAAAGCTTATCGTTCAAATAGGTCCGTTGAAAAACAATGGATTTCAGCAAAAGCAAGCATAGCACTTGGATTATTTGTTGCGAGTTTCGGACTAAATCAATTGTTTTTGAACCGTTCAACTATCACGTTAATTGTCGGCATAGTCTTTCTTCTAATAGGTTTTGGTAGTAGCTGGGCTGGGTTTCGAGCGTATAAGCACTATTTACCTCAAGTCGTAAAAGAGGCTCAAAAATAATATTGAGAAGAGATTA
>JAPSLL010000062.1 GCA_031180805.1 Bacillus sp. (in: firmicutes) | reverse complement strand
AAAATCAAAATTATGAAATAAGTGTACAAGCACATAACCTTATTAAAGCTGAAGGGGTATTTGCACAATACGATTTTTTTGATTCACTTGAGGAATACTTTAGCTCTTCTATAGAAAAAGCATTAAATTCTACAGATATGGTTATTAAAATACTTTCTTTAATCGATAGAAGAATAGGAAAACGAACATTACAAAAACTTAGTGAATCAATAAAAAATGAAAGTGATATTATTAAATATTTTTATCAATTAAGATGTGATGCTGAAGGTGTAAGTTTTAATCAATTCTAAGGATTATACTTAAGTAACTGGTAGCGTTAATCCAATAAGGATTAGTGCTTTTTGTTATTGTACTAACTTGAGGTTAGTTGAATAATAAAGCAAAGATTCTTATATATAAATAAAAATTGATTAGATTGGGGAGTGGAATGAATGGGGATTAGAAAAGCAGATGTAGAGGATTGGAAGCAAATTTCTCTACTATTAAATCAGTTAGACTATCCAAATACAGAACATTTTATTAAAGAAAAAATAGAAAAGTTTCTTAAGGAGACGAATGAGGAATTATTAGTGTTCGAAGAAGAGAAAAAGGTTATAGCATTAATCTCTATTCATTTTATTCCTCAATTAGCTATAAAAGGAGATTTTGCAAGAATAAGTTACTTTGCAGTTGATACAAATGTTAGAGGTAAGGGAATAGGACGTAAAATTGAAGAATATTGTACTGATTTAGCAATTAAAAGAAATTGCGATAGAATTGAAGTACATTGTCATTCTAGGAGAACAGATGCACATAGGTTTTATATGCGACAAGGGTTTACGGAATCACCTAAATACTTTATTAAAATGTTATCCCAATCTGACTAATATTAGTACTTTTTATTCAACAAATGGTAAGCAGCATGAAAGTGAGCTTCTAGTGGGAGCTCTTTTTAATAACGATAATGATTCATTACGTTAACTATAGTTGAATACCTTATTCATATAGAAATGAAAGGCTTTCCACCATATAAAGTAAAAGCTAAAGAAGTAGCTTTATTTAGAATAAACAGGGGGGAACAATGAATGGAGGTATTCATAAAATCTCTTATTATCTTGGTTTTAACTTTTCTTAGTGTAATTAGTTGGGGAGCATTTTTAAAGATAAAAAATAAATTCTGTAGGTTATGAGGAATTATGTTAATTTAAATTAAATAATGTGTTTAGGAGATAAGTGATGGAACTAGACTTAACTATAAATTCTATAAGAAGGTATGAAAAATTTATAAAAAGAGTTTCAGAAAGTAAGATGGTCTGGGGATTAAAAAATGAAAAAGGATGGTGCGTGTGTGAATCGAATGAATACGAAGATACAGAAGTTATGCCATTTTGGTCAGATGAGGCATATGCACGACAATGTGCAATTAAGGAATGGTCGCACAACAAACCCACATCTATACCTTTAGATGTGTTTATGAATAATTGGATATATGGAATGAATGAAGAAGGCTTAGTAGTAGGGATTAACTGGAATGAAAAGTTAATTGGGTTAGAAGTGGAACCTTTTGATTTATTGGATGATTTGGAAAATGCACTTAAAAAATAGTTTGATTTTATTGTACGTATGTTTTAATTGACTAGATATTCAGCAATCGGAAGTCCTACTTTAATAACGGTCAAGGTATTTTTCTTATTCGACTAAAGGATTTTTTTTTAATTTAAAAGTTAGTGCAAGAAGGTATCGATAATTTTTATGTTTAAATAGTTGTTCTATGTATGGGACATATTGAGTGACTATGTGTATTAAAGCAACAGTAAGGGGAAGGTTTTACTTGTGGAGGTTTAAAATGAAATTCTTTAGAAATATGTCCAAAATAGAGCAAATTAATTGGAGAAAAGGTGCGATTCTTGGTTTTTACACTTATATGTTTCTATTATTTATAAACTATACTTACTCTTTAATAGCTGGAACTGAGCCTATTACTTCCATTGTGATTTTTTGGACTGGATTGTTAGTAGCTTTTGGGTACGAATTTATTTTAAATTTTAAGTCTAAAATTAAAGCAAAAAAACTTAACTAATCGTGATATAGCGATACTTCTTCATCAAAGGAGTATCGCATTTTCATATGTACTAAGAGGTAGGATAGACATTGGAGAGAAAGACTTGAGGGGCGGCGTGGAGATGTAAATAGTAAAAACCAATTTAACGGACGAAAGAGCTGAAGTCATAACGGAAAAAATATTCCGAAATGAACGGTATATCGCTTTGGTCAACATCCATATCAATATAACTCTTAGCTCCTCTAGACATCCTGTGCTGTAAAGCTTCATTTAGTGTTTACATATTGATTAGATCAAATAGCTTTTTGGCTTTTGACAACAGCAACTTCCTCGTTTTTTCGAATGTTAGATAGCGTTGGTTAGGAAAATAAAAATATAGTAAACTGGAAAATGTGGGTAATAAAGGGAAAGTTGAGGATTCCAAGTGATAAATTTTATTCAAAACCTCAATGAAGAGGCAAAGGTAGCTGTTGGATTGGTCATAGCAGAAAAAATGTTTCATTTAATTGATCATAATGAATCAGGGTATAAAATCGCTCGAGAAGCACTTGATAGCTGCTGGAATTGGCTTGAAGGTAAAAAGGTCAACGCGGATGATTTATGTAACTACATAGATAGCGAGGATGATGAAGATATCGCTGAGTATGCAAACGGAGAAGAGGGCTTACAAAAACAATATGCATGGTATTCAGTATTAGATGCTGTATCTTATACAATCTATCAAGCGTATAAAAGGGAAGAAAGAAAGGTTGTTCCGCAAATAATTGAAATGATTGATGATGAAACGTTAAAGATTTTAGTGGAAAATGCAATGGAATCTCGCTTTCTAAAGATGGATAGTGTTCGTAATGTGATAATGCTCTTAATGGACAACTATTCAGTAGGCATTAATGGGGAACATCATAATGGAATAATGAAGGAATCTTTGATGAGGACTCTTTACGGAGGATAAGCTGAATGAAGCATTGGGAATATAATGAATTGATTGAAGCCATACAGGAAACATATGAAGAATTAGTAGAAGAGGACAGAGGGTATCGGTATGCGCTAGCAAAACTTGCAGATGAGTTTGATAACTTAGGCAAAATAGAAGATGTTATTGTTGATATGGTGATTGGGGAAATCGCAATGAAGCAGGAAAAGGTCTTTGCTGGACTTGTTGAAGGAATCACAAAAAGATTGAATATGTTTAACCTTAAAGATGCGGAAGGATACTTAACAGTAGAAGAAATAGATGACTTAGTCAAAAGAGTGAATAGAGTAATAGTAGGACTTGGAAAGGTTGAAGTAGACTACGATTCTTCAGTGTAATCGTGTGTTGTTATAAATATATTTCGAGTACAACCGGGCCATTGAAAATGAAAGTAAATTGATTAAATATCTTTCCTTATGTATTTACCAACTTTTTCTTAACCCCTATCAACTTTCCCTCTTTGTTTTTCAGTTCTGCATTGTCAATTTCGGACGAAAACAAACATCAATATTTATGCAGCATAAGAAATTATGACTTTGTTCTAACAATCGAAAATAGTTTAGTTTCAATGGTCCTCATGCCTAAATTACGATCGGGAGTGAAGGAAATGGACAGGATTGAACAATTACTGACAAAAATAAAGAGCTTTTCTAATTGTCGTATTCTTGAGCAAAAAGGATTGCCGAGAGTCGATGAAACAAAGCATATGTTACCTGAAGACTTATACAAGTTTTATAGTCTTTGTGGAGGCTTAACTCTATTTGAGAATGAGGAGTATCCAATACATATTGTGTCACCTAATCAATTTAGTTTAGCGAATCCAATCATTGTTGGTGAATTATGCGAAGAGGATATTTCATCGAATTGGTATACCGTATGTATTGATAGTAATGGTGAGTACTTAACAATTGATCTTAGTAAAGAAAGGCTAGGAAGATGCTATGATAGTTCCTTTGACCGCCATGGGGTTGTTGGCGAATCACAAATAATTGCCACATCGTTTACCGATTTACTTGAACGATTAATCGAAAATAAAGGGCAATATAGCTATTGGTTAAGACGTGATTTTGATTCTCTAGGTGATGCGTATGATGATGTTGAATTACTTTAATGTAAAAGCTTGATTTATGCAGTGTCTTTAAGCTTATTTACAATGACAAAAAATGTTATGAAGCATACTTGATGGAGAATGAGGTTAAAACAGAATGTTGAGAATTCGAGGAACAGATAGTAAAAGGGAGGTCCTTAAAATTGACGTTAAACGACCCGATTTTTGGTGAACTTGTGTATGACTATAGTTGGTCGAAAAATATGACTATTCTTTTTTATGGAAAAGAAACAGAAATAGCTTTAATGATTGATGGTGAAGAGGATGGTAAGTTTGATGAAGAGCAATATGAAGCATATCATGCATTAATTCAAAAATGGGAGAATATACAATCAAGTATATTGCAACCAATTTTAGATTATTATCATCAAGTGCGTCATGAACTGGGGTATGATGTGGAAATTAACGAAAAGTACCCTTTGATTGAAACGGAAGAGCAAATACTTGAACATATAACGTTAGTTGGAATTCTAATCCCGTACGGAGATATTACTGATGGGCGTGAAACTGGGATTATCTTCGACTGTTCATGGGATATGGAAAATGGCTTAGGACTTCGTCTTATAAATGAGGAGATCATTGAGGTAGGCTATCAGGATGTTGCGATTTAAAAAGGAGATAGACGAATAGGGGGGGGAGCCAATAAAAGATAATCTCAATACCAATCTCACGAAGGAAATGGCTTTGGGCATTGCTCTAGCATATAAGAAAAAATGTAATCTATCAGGTGACATTACTTCGGAACAGAATATCACCTATTATAAAGAGTTTGACAATGTCAATGGCCCTGTATGGCTCGTTTTAGTAGATATCGAGCCAAATGATCTTTTTGCAGAGAATGAATATACGATTGTTATTTCAGACAAAGAAGCAGACGTCAAATATATCATTGACCCAAATGGCCATGTTTTTACCCCTCATTAAATATGAAGTTTGATGAACTTTGGAATGGTTACATAAAGAATGAAATGGTATTTATAAAAAAATGTAAATTTAAAATGGACAAAACCAAACATAAGGGTGATTTTCATATGAATAAAAACGTAAAGCTCGGGATACCTTTTGATGACATCGATGCTGTAACGAAAGACATCGAAAAGGTGCTACATATCCAATTTACAGAACATGAAAGCAGCTATTGGGGAATTTATAATTTAGCGAAACTATCGGAAACAGAGAATATAAGAATACTCTATAATTTTGTTGATGATGACTGGCAGGAAGAGGACCATAAGGATCTCCCGATTTTAATTGAATTAAATCGGTTAAATGAGCCTGAGAAAATTGTGAAGGTCCTTACTGAAAATCTTCCGTACATCGTGACCCTGTATTTAGAGGAAGTTGAATCAAGAATGTTTATTCGAAGATATAAATATGAAGATGGGCTGTTTAAATTAGATTATGAGTATATTTTTAAAAAGTGAAGTTGAGTAAATCCTTTTAGGGAATATGAGGAATGAGTATTCATGACATTAAAAAAATCAAAGGGTGAGACTTGGAACAAAGAATTTATTCATGCGATTTGTATAAACAAAACAAGAATTCTCAAATGTATAAGCGTTTTGTTAACGGAAAAAGAAGTTATCTTTGATGCTGTATCGATGATAGCAACTTTCGAAACATATAGTAAAGACGATCCTGAAAAATGTAAAAAAGACGAAGTAATTCTTTGTAAGGAGTTTCCGGGCTATTCCGAGCAATTATCCTACATTACATATAAAAAACTGTTCATGTTAATTGAAACGTGTTTAAAAGAAGTCATCACACGTTTTGAGGAAGTAGATAAGGTAGAAATTTTAAATGAATGGGAGAAGGCAAAAAGGAAATGGCTGTGATTCCATTGATTCAATC
The DNA here is from genome assembly GCA_031180805.1 of Bacillus sp. (in: firmicutes). Classification (GTDB taxonomy): domain Bacteria; phylum Bacillota; class Bacilli; order Bacillales; family Bacillaceae; genus Metabacillus. The sequence goes on along the minus strand of JAPSLL010000062.1, from coordinate 17,498 downwards.
TATCAGAATAAATCTAAACGTAAATTCCCCATTCAAATATAAAGTAGTCACTATCAGACTGTCCAAAGATATAGTCATAAACTTGTCCCTGCTTTATTTGAATTGTTTCAAGATTATTTAATCGTAATAAAAGCTTATGAACATTCGACTCGGGTGCATTCACATCACGTAAATCACGTTGAAACCTTGCTATAAACGTATCATCATCCACAACCTTCATAGAAATGCTTTTATTCAAAAAATATTCTTTTATCCATACTTCCTGTAAAGAGTGCAACCATTGTTTATCATTAGGCTCTGGCTCATCACGAATATCCCATTCCTCTCCGTCAAACAGCTCTTTTTTAAATAATGCGGAGAACGCCTCCTGAAGATGAGCAAATTGAGCTTTTTTAGCGAAAATTAGGTCTACTTCGATCTCTGCTTTTTTAAAGTGATAAACATCAAAAGTTAGATTAGACAAACGAATATTTGCAACGAGACTTGAGAATAAATGCAGGTCATTGAATAATTTTTGCAGTTCCTGTTTCATAGTAAACACCTCTATTATTTATTCGTAAAATTGAAGAAAAGGATAAATCGTTCGAATGATTGAACAGGTACAATGCAATTGTAATAGGGTTTCGTGAACATATCCACCAAAAGACGTTAAACATAGGAGAGGTTTTAATGGAAGATTGGGAGTATGATGAATTATTCAATTTAATTAATGAGTACTATCAAGACTTTTTAGCTTTAAATAGAGGACATAAATATGCAATTGCAAGAACAGCCTATGAGTTTCAAAACCTCGGATATACAGAGGGTTTTATCGTTGATACGGCTATAGGCGAAATCTCGCTAACACAAGATAAGGTGTTCATTGGATACATTGAAGGAATTACAAAGAGACTAAGCGGGTTTAAACGAGAAAAGGTTGCGAAAGAACTGACTAATGAAGAAATCGAAGACTTATTGAAACGGATAAATAGAGTAATAGAAGGATTAAAAACAGTAAAGGTTGATTATAATCCATTAGCGGAATAGGTGTAAGGTTAGAACGTATATCTTTTTAAGTTAGGAAGTGAACAGAAAGGAACTAAAACCAATGCTCTCTAACAATTTAATAGAAAAACTAAAGCATGAAGGCTTTCAATACCCAGCATCATTTTTGAAGGCGATTGATTTAAATCTAGTTGATTTTGATTTATGGTATATTATGGATGAAGACCAAGTTGTTAGTAGAATTGAGGGGCTGAAACGAAGATATCCAGCAAGGAAGCTCATTCCATTTGCGAGAAGGGATGATAATGATGACATTGCTTGCTTTGAGATTGGAAAAGGGGAAAGGGTCGAGATTATCCACGATTTTGCTTCAGCGGGATATGAGCAGAGAGATGAATATGATGATTTCTGGAAATGGTTAGAGGTAGCAGTTAAAGAGATGATCGAGTATAACAAGGAGAATTGACTTAAGACTGCAGGTTAACCAGCTTTAATGTGCTCATAGCTTACTACACTTTTTAGGAGGGCGAAAGTGGCCGCATATGTTTTATTATTAAAGGAATACGAAACAGATGAGACGGTTGTTTACAAATTCGGACCTAATGAGAAGAGTATGGGGAAAATTGCCTTAAATAAAGGTACAAGGATGATATCTGAGGTAGAAGCGATTCCTGATGACAATATACGTTCTAGCTTTTATTTTGACCGTGCTGCGCAAAGACTGACAGTATGTTTGTTAAAAGAGGGTGGAGTCTTCCCTGAAAGAACAACGTTTGAGTCTTAGTAGATAGCTAACTAAAAGGAGTTGAGAGGTTAATGACGCTACCAGCTATTTTATCATTTGAAGAGGTTTTAGCGAATGGGATTGAATTTGAAGATGATGTTTGCTTTTCTGGGCCGTATGGACAGGAAGTGTATGATAAGCCAATGGAAGAGGGAGGTCAGCCGATAACAGGGATATTATATGAACTGTACGAAAATGGGAATCCGATCTATTACAGCTATTATAAAGATGGGATTTCTGAAGGGGAATATGTTACCTTTTATGAGAATGGTCAAATCGAAAGCTATCAAGTGATGCATCAAGGTTGTGTACATGGTACTTCAACGAGTTGGTTTGAAAATGGGGAAATTAAATCAATTGCAGAAGCTAAATATGGTTTTAAATTAACCTATAAAGAATGGGATATGTATGGTAATTTACTTTCTGAAAAACTATGCCCAGATGACTTTGAAAAGACAATGATTGAAAAATATGATTCCTGGGCAGCAGAAAGTAGAAAACAAAAATAGAGAACTGTTAGGAGGTTGATTATTATCGAAAAGCATGGAGCGGTTTCAATCTGGTTTGGCAATGTGAAGGATGAATATGAATTGGATAACTATGTTGATTTAACATATGATGAGGATGGAGATTCCATTGCATCCGCTTTTTATGAGGATTTTCACATTGATTTAGTAGAGATTGATGAAGACTTTATTGAAAAGGCCGTATTAGAAGAGCTAAGTGATAATCCTTCTGTTTTGCTTGAGGGTTGTTCATATGAAGAAGTGATTATCCCGAAGGTGAAACAGCATATAAAGTTACATAAGTCGTATAATGCAGTGATGCTGATTTATCATTTTGCTTATAAAGGTGACGTTCGGGCTTCAGGAGCGTTTGACTATATCGTCTCTACAAGCTATGAATAATGGTACTTTTCGCTAGGAATATATAATAAAGTGCATTATCTTTTTCGAGAATTTTTGAGAAAAAAGATGTTTACGGAGATTCCAAGCCTCGTAAACATCTATTTAATAAGCTCAATCCTTAGGTTGAATGATTTTTACATGGTTTGCCCGTTATCAACTGTTATAATCTGTCCTGTAAGTGACTTTTGAAGAAGTGTATAACAAATCGTTTCTGCAATGTCCTCGGGTGTGGAAATCCGTTTTAACTGAATATTACCAGCTAGAGCCTTCATTTTTTCTTCATTTCCCTCCCACCATCTCGTATCAACAGCACCTGGGGCAATACTATTAATTCTAATATCTGGTGCTAGTGAATATGCAAGAGATTTTGTTAATCCATGAATAGCCGATTTTGTCACTGCATATGGGACAGAAGAGCCTAACCCCGTTATACCAGCGATACTTCCAACATTGACAATTGCTGAAGCAACCCCTTTTTTTAAATGAGGAACTGCTGCCTTGATACAGTAAAATGTTCCTTTAACATTTACATCCCAAAGCTTGTTCCAGATTTCCTCTGTGGCCCCATCAAAATCATCCATAGCTAATTGGTGTGTAATACCTGCATTGTTTACGAGATAATCTAGCCTTCCAAACCTTTGAATACAAGCGGAGATCATTTCTTTTACTTGATGCTCATAACGAATATCTGCCTGATACAGCAGCCCTGAATTTGTTAAATGCTTGTATGTATCCTGTGCTTCTAGATATGACTTTGATTAGTTAACAACGACTTTGGCTCCTAGGGAGGATAACTTTTTACATGTAGCACTTCCAATTCCTGTTGCCCCACCGGTTACCAATACGACTTTATTTTCAAACAAGCGTTTACACCTCTTTTATATCTTTTCATTGATTATTTTTTGTTAAGTATGACGTTTAGCGATGCAGCTGCTTTAGGCCATCCAACATAGAAGGCCAAATGTGTGATCAAAGCAATTATTTCAGTTTCGTTTATTCCATTCTTTTCAGCCAATTGTAGATGAAAGGGGAGTTGTTCAGTATTGCCGATACTAATGAGCGCAGATAGTGTACATAAACTTCTTTCTTTTGGTGGTAAAGTAGGATCTCTCCATACTTTTTCGAATAAAATATTTTCACTGTAATGAACAAAATCAGGAGCTAGGTCTCTCATTTTTTTAGGAATATTTGCTTCGATACGCTCATTCACTTTTCTTTTTCCTCCTTTGTATTCATCATTTGTGCGATACCTTGGCCGAATGACCAGTTTTCAACAGATGATTCGTTTAATGTTATAAAAATATCAGCTGTAGAAATGTTTAACTGATTATAAATAGCTTTTGAGATAGATTGATACAAATTCCTTTTCTGATTGATCGTTCTTCCTGGAGCACATGTTATGGAAATATGGATCAGTTTATCTGAACGCTTATATCCGCCTTCTAAAAGATAGCTTGGATCGTAAAAAAATTGGTCAGATGGATATGGCAAACAGATGTGAAAATAATCATCATCTGGAATTTTAAACTGTTCAATTAATGAATGATGAATAGTATGGCTGACAATCTTTATCTCTTCTTTATTTAATTGCCCTTCTGGATAATACACATTTACAAACGGCATATGTTCACTCCCTTTCGTATAACACTATTTTACTTCCGTTATCTTTATTTGTATAATTGAAAATATATCATATAATTATCAATAAAATCGATAAAGATGGGGCGACGAAATGGAAGTAAAAGAGCTACTAACATTTAAGACAATTGTCGAAGAGGGAACCTTTTCACTTGCAGCAAAAAAATTAAACTATGCACAGTCAACTGTCACAACACATATAAAAAAACTAGAAAAGGAACTTGGATTTCTTTTATTTGAACGAGGATGGGATGCTAGATTAACCGAAGAAGGAGCTTTGTTTTTGGAGGAAGTGGATAGCTTGTTAATGCATTGGGATTATTCAATCGCTCAAGCACAGCGCATTAGCAAGGAGGAGAAAGGAACAGTAAAAATAGGATTAACAGAGTCTGTTGCAAAAAAACTAATCCCATTTATCTTAAACTATTTAAATAACGTAAAGCCGCACATACATTGTGATTTTGTTATAGGAAATACAGCTCTTTTATCACAAATTCTCGAACAAAATAAGCTCGACTTTGCTTTTTGTGGAAATAGCAAAAATAGCTCTTTGAACTTTACACCACTTGGCAAGGAACAAATCGAATTTATTGTCAATGATCCCGAGCATCCAATCTTGAAAAAAGGGGCAGTTGAAATATCTGATATCATTGAGTACCCTATATTAATTGGAGAGAACAGTTGTTATTATTCTCAATCAGTGAATGCTTTCTTAGCAGAAAATCATTTATCCTTTAAAACAGTCTACAATTGTAGTGCCTTACATCTTATTCCACAAATGGTATTTGGACATGCAATTGGGATAATACCTAAAGGAACTAGTTTAGAAGAGAGTAATATCTCATTTAAAGTTAACGGCTTTGATCCTGAGATGCCTATTGGATTATTATATTCCTCTAAAAAAAGAAATTACTTGAGCCAGACAAAACAGCAAATTATGAAAGTAATTGAATCGTCGATGAAATAGAATAGGTTTTTGAGTAAAAAGGGGATCTTATGTTAATTCCATTTAAAACATGTAATAACATAGAAGGCAGTAAAAAGTTATAAAAGGAGAAAACAAATGATCGAAACAGATATGAGCAAATTAACAAAGGAATTTTCCGACATTCAAGCCGAATTGCTACCAAAGGTTAAATTGGAAAATACCTTTAAAAAGGATGAAATCAAGCTGATTGCCGGGGTCGATTTAGCTTACTGGGAAGAGCATGGGAAGACGTTCGGAACATGTTGCATCATTGTCATTGATTATTATTCAAAAGAGGTTATTGAAAATGTATACAGCTATGGTGAGATAACAGTTCCGTATATTGCTGGGTTTCTTGCCTTCCGTGAGCTGCCATTGATTATGAAAGCAGTTGAAAAGCTAACAGTAGAGCCTGATTTATATATGTTTGATGGCAACGGATATTTGCATTATCGGCATATGGGAATCGCAACCCATGCTTCATTTTTCTTACATAAACCGACGATTGGTGTAGCGAAGAGCTATCTTCGGATAAAAGAGGTCGATTTTCAGATGCCGGAAAATCAAGCTGGGGCTTATACAAATATTGTGATAGATTCAGAGATATATGGGCGGGCGTTAAGAACAACAAAAAATGTGAAGCCGATTTTTGTTTCGTCCGGCAACTGGATCGATCTTGATACAAGCACGGAAATTGCTATGAGCTGTGTAAACAAAGAAAGTCGTTTGCCTATACCCGTTAGGTTAGCGGATTTAGAAACACATCGAGTAAGGAAACAGCTTACACAAAAGTAGTAATTCATCAATATATGAGTTGATAACCATCCAAAGGGGAGGACATGATACCTTCATCTATGGTGTTAAGTCCTCGCCTATCGTGAAAATCATGCCCGTAGAGTCTTTATGTAAAGCACGCGATCGATTTTTTATCAGTCATCAATTAAGCATATTTCAATAAAATCAAAAAGATTGTTCGCTTCGATTGAACGATTGCCCCAATCATGGTAGTAATATAGGATTTGACCTACCTTCCCTTTTTCGGACGGATCTGTATCAATACATAAATAATCACCAGCACCAGCTTATTTACAACATCCTGTCTGTGGGATATAATACCAAAAAATGGTCGCCATGTCGTCATATCTGGAACAGTTCAAAAGGACGGAGGATAGATATGCTAGAAGTAAAGGAATATGAACGAAATAACAAAGCAATCGTTGGGATGGTGCTAGGGATAGTAGGTTTATTTTTCCCTGTCATCGGCTTGGCTTTAGGAATCATTGGAATCGTTTTTTCGGCATTAGCTTTAAAAGAGATAAGAGAATTTAAGCAAATCGGAAAGGGCATTGCCATTTCAGGATTGACAACGAGTATTGTAGCTGTCGTTATCCAAGGATCACTTTTTCTTATGATGATTTTAATATATGGAATTGTGACAAGCATCGTCAGCTTTTTCGAATCAATTTTTTAGCTGTGTGTATAAGGCTCTAAGTTTAATCGTGTGGGTTAAGAACATTGAGGAGAAATTGAATGAGAGAGAAAAAGATTCGTGGTATAAAACGAAAAATATGATAAAGCGTATTGAAGAAAACACAATGAAGTTTCCAATTGAATTCATGCATCATTGCTGGCATAGGCATTTACCTGTTGCACAAGATTTTATTGATTCCAAAAAAACGCCTAATAAATTGAAACGGCTTTGTATGCAAACTCTGTTGGAAAGAGCTTATCATCTAATGCAAATGAAGCCAAATGATCATAAAAATATCGGGTTGTAGTAGCAATTTCCTTACCTGAATTGTGGAGCTCTCAACTCATTATCTTTAAAGGTGAAGCCTATTTTAAAAAATTTTTTAATCGAAATAACGATTACCAAAAATGGCTGCATCTATCAGACGGAAGGGACATTCAAAAAGAGTGGGGGTTACTCGTTCCGAATGGTATGCAAATATCGGGATATAAAGAATTTTTGGCAGAAGAAGATGGGTATTGTTATGAAGGGGAAATCTGGTTTATTGGTGAATTAAAATAGGTAACTGGAGTCCTTTCAAATACGAGAAATAGATGGGTATTTTCGAACTTTGTCGAACAATGATAGGGTTTGAATACGTCAGATAATGCTAAAATAGAATTGCAACTGTATCGTGGTAGGGTGGTTGGTTGTCATTCTTCTTTCCTTAAATCATTGGAAGGGAGGTGATAACTATAGAAATATTTCTTGAATTTCTAAGAGAAGCTTTGAAGGGGATTTTGCGTGAAGTATGTGCATACATCTTTCGGAAAAAGGTATTAGAAAACAAGGAAACCACCCTACGCCGTCGCAAGCAAAAGGGTGGTTTTCTGAAAAAGTAATATCATGACAACCACCACTTTAGGCGGTTTGGTTGCAGGGAGAAGTGTTGGTCGCACTTCTCTCTTTATTATATTTCCATTATACATGAAATTATTCTCTGAGTGAAGATTGCTTATCGCCCTAAAATTTCCTCACAATCACTTGACCAGTATGTGCATCAACATAAGCGCCATTTCCTCGTTCAGTTTTGAACTCCTCAATATAAATTAATTCATAGTAGGCTGGCTCGTTATCCTTATATTCTAGCTGCCACTCTAGCTTAGGTCGCGTATAGTTTATGTAAGTTGAGATTGCCTCTGCTTCAGTAATAGTAGGTGTTGTGTTTATGTCGTTTATTTCATTCACCTTTATATCTGGACCCATATAATAGTCAATCGTTCCCGTTGTCCGGTTTATACTGATTCTTGCTGCTCCAAACCTGACTGGGAAATCATTGATACATAGCCTAAATTCGTAATGATAGAGCGGATTGCTTTCATCATCGTCATCATGATTTTTCACAACATAGCGAAAATATTTGTCAGCATTAGGATAGAGCTGAAATAACAATTGATAGGCTAGTTTTTTACACTCATGAAAGCTTAGGTTTAAAGTGCCATTGCGTTCTAAAAAGGAGAAGGAGCCAAGAAGTAACCCAGTTTCACAGTGATGTCTCATTTTTAATGTACCGTCATTTCTTCTTGCGAAAAAGGCTTCGAGTGATAAATCATCCTGATCAGCCTTAATGTCAGCATCCTTTAATCTCCATACAGTGCCGATCTCAGTGCCAAGATCATGTTCGCGAATCATTGAAAAGCTATTTTCGTCAAAACCTAATAATGTATCGACATCAGCTGAAATATCAGGGCGAATGAGCCTTTCTGTTTTTTCTTCATGCTCATCATCCTCTTCATCAAAGTCATCGTGGATAATTTCAGAGCCATCAGCTGCATAACGATATGTCACTAATTCTGGCTCATAAACAAGCTTGTAGCTGTCATCTCCGTCTACATATAATTCCTTACTAAATTCAATGATTTCTAAATTCATCGTAACCTGCTTCATCATTTTCTCCTTCATCAATGCTTCAGAAGCGATTGACTTCGGTTCAATGATTTTCCCAGCTTGTCCATCATAGCGGAAATCTGTAATTCTTCCCGCTGGGGTAATCGTGAGATAAAAGCCTGTATGGGGAAGTGGCAGTTCCAATGCTTTTTGGACATATGTAAGTCGGTAGGCGCCGTTTTTTAATTTTTTCCATTCTTCAAACGTAAAAACGACATCTGCATCTGGATAATGCTTTGTTACAAATGATAAGGCCAATTCTTCTAGCTTTTCTTCTGGCAATTTAATCGTTTCATTTGTTTTTTCCTGTTCATCAATATAAAAGTGAATTAACTGACCATCCTTCGTTAATTCCACAATAATATTCCACTCTTCATTTTCATTATGCCTCCAACAAAAGAACGCCTCTTCTGTTTCATTACGAAATTCCTCAATTTCAAGCATGTATTCAGCTGTTACATTCCCTATGCTTGCAGCTAACTTTCTTAAATGAGCGAGTTGCATGAAAATCCTCCTTTAAAACAAATCTACATGTAAAATACGATTAAAAAAGGAAAAAGTTTCAAGTGGAAGAGAGGCTATTCGAGGCCACTGAGAAACCTTATGTTTAAAGGGCTTTTTCAGTGACCATGGCCGTTCTTTTGCTTCCTCAAGAGGAACTGTTCCTCAGCTTCCTCGCCATTCCCGCGGTGTACAACCCTTTTGTCTTTTAAATAGCCTGATAAAATAGCTTTGATTTTGAAATCCGACGTCCATTGCAATATCGAGCATTTTTCGATCAGAGGTTTCTAGCAGTGCACATGCTTTTTCGATGCGAATTGTATTGATGTATTCCATCGGTGTCATTCGTACGAAGCTTTTAAAAAAGCGACTAAAATGGCCTTCACTCATTTGGATTTGCGAGGCAAGGTCTAATACCGTTAGCTTTTGTTGATAGTTTTGGTCAATGTATTGGAGGACTTTTTTTAACAGTGCTGTTTTCGTTAAGTCTTTTTGAGTGACTTCCTGATGATGATTCCACGCCTGTTTTTTTAGGATTTCTGAGAAAAGGAGGAATAAATACCCTTTAATCCTTAGCTCAAATCCCTTTTCATCCAGTGAGTAGGCTTCGATAATGCTTTTGAGTAGCTGCAGTATTTCGTGATCCTCATTAACAGCTAGTAAGATTGGATGGAATATGTTTCTTATAGTAGTTAAATAGTTTTTTTCAATAAGGTCATAGCCAAAGCTCCGTAATAAATCGATGTGAAAAACGACGGCATGGAGTTTAAAAGGCGTATCACCTGACGGATATGCTCCATGCAATTGCTCGCTTGGAATAAAGCAACCATTCCCTGCAGTGACGATAAATTGCTTTGTGCCAATTTGGAGGTTAATTGTTCCCTCCTCAACGTAGATAAACTCTAGCTCAGGATGCCAATGCATATTAAAAATAACCTGCCCGTCCAAATAATCAACCATATAAGAACGAAACGGAAACATCGAATTTCCGTGAACCCTATCTTCAAGCAGCAAATGCTTATTCATCGTTACCATCCCCTCATTTATCAGAATCGTACAATTTTATGTTGAAATTGTGCAAGAAGTACTCTGTTTTTATCAATATACTATTAATTACAGAAAATGAAAACGAATACATTTGAGGTGACGAAAATGAAATTTACTGATGGTTTTTGGTTAACAAGGGAAGGCTTTGATATTCAGCATCCACGCACTATTCGTGATGTGGCAATTAGTGAGGAGAAGGTGACGCTTTATGCACCTTGTAAAGAAATTCAACACCGAGGCGATACATTGAATCTACCTTCTCTCACGATTGAATTATCTTCGCCGATGGAAAATGTTTTGAAGGTAAAGGCATGGCATCATAAGGGCGGTGTGAAACAATCACCGAGCTTTGATGTGAAGGCTGAAGCTGTTTCACTTCAGGCTGAGCGTACGGAAAATGCAACTAGCTTTCGTAGTGGGGATGTAAAAGTAGAAATTGCGCATAACCCGTTTACGATCACATTTTATCAAGGGGATCGCAAATTAACGGACGTTGATCCGAAAGGCATTGCTTGGATTAAAGGTCCGCAAAAAGAAAGCTATATGCGCGGACAGCTCAATCTAGGTGTTGGCGAAAATGTGTATGGACTTGGTGAGCGATTTACTCCTTTTGTGAAAAATGGTCAAATTGTTGACGTCTGGAATGAGGATGGTGGAACGAGCTCTGAGCAGTCGTATAAAAATATTCCGTTTTATATAAGCAACCGTGGATATGGCGTCCTTGTGAATCACCCGGAAAAGGTAAGCTTTGAGGTCGGCTCAGAAGCAGTGTCGAAAACACAATTTAGTGTTGAAGGTGAACAGCTTGAGTATTACATAATCGGTGGTTCGACATTAAAGGATGTGTTAACAAACTATACGGAGTTAACGGGGAAACCGGCATTGCCGCCAGCATGGTCTTATGGATTGTGGCTAACAACCTCTTTTACAACAGAATACAACGAGGAAACTGTCAATCACTTTGTCGATGGGATGGCAGAGCGTGATATTCCGTTAAGTGTCTTTCATTTTGACTGCTTTTGGATGAAGGAGTTTGAATGGTGTAATTTTGAATGGGATAAGGATGCTTTTCCAGAGCCTGAAGCTATGCTAAAGCGCTTGAAGGAGAAGGGCTTAAAGATTTGTGTTTGGATTAACCCATATATTGCGGAAAAATCAAAGCTATTTGATGAGGCAGCGGAAAATGGTTACTTGCTAAAGAAAGCAAATGGTGATGTGTGGCAATGGGATTTATGGCAGGCAGGAATGGGGGTTGTCGATTTTACAAATCCAAAGGCGTGTGAATGGTACTGCTCAAAATTGAAAGCACTGCTAGATATGGGTGTTGATAGTTTTAAAACAGACTTTGGTGAAAGAATTCCAACAAATGTTGTCTATTATGACGGCTCTGATCCAAATCGTATGCATAACTATTATGCTTATCAATATAATAAAGTAGTTTTTGATTTATTAGAAAAAGAGAAAGGAAAGCAAGAGGCCGTGGTATTTGCTAGGTCAGCAGCAGTTGGTAGTCAAAAGTTTCCGGTTCATTGGGGGGGAGACTGTAATGCAACCTATGAATCGATGGCAGAAAGCTTACGCGGGGGACTGTCCCTCTCACTATCAGGCTTTGGCTATTGGAGTCATGATATCGGAGGGTTTGAAAATACAGCAAGCCCTGATGTATTTAAGCGTTGGACAGCGTTTGGCCTCTTATCAAGCCATAGTCGTCTACATGGCAGCTCGTCATATCGCGTACCATGGTTATTTGACGAGGAAGCAGTTGAGGTAACGAAGCATTTTTCCAAGCTGAAAAATCGTTTAATGCCTTATCTTTTCAGTACATCTGTTGAAAATCACAAGACTGGTGTTCCAGTGATGAGACCGATGATCCTCGAATTTGCTGATGATCCGAATACACATGTCCTTGATCGCCAATATATGCTAGGTAGTAGTTTACTAGTTGCGCCAATTATGAATGAGGACGGTGTAGGCTCATGCTATTTACCACATGGAAAATGGACACATTATCTGACAAAAGAAGTAATAGAGGGAGGTTCATGGCAAAAGGAAACCTATGATTATATGAGTTTACCGCTTTACGTAAGAGAAAATTCAATTTTAGCAATTGGTAATGTAGACAGCCGCCCAGATTATGACTTTTCGAACGATGTTACCTTTGAATGCTATCAATTCGTTGATAACAAGGAGGCAAGTGCCTTCGTAACCGATATTAATGGTGTTGTGAAAGGTGAAATCAAAGCAGTCAAGAACGGAAACAAGATTTCGGTTGAGACAAAGATGCCAGAGCTAACATATACGATTGTTCTTAATGGAATTCAAACCATTACATCGACTTCGGCTGGAAATGTTGAACAGAGTTCAGAAGGGGTAAGAATACAGCTTAATGATTCACAGGTGTTTGAAATTACTTTGTAGCTTTACTTAGGAAGGTGATAGATTATTCTAATCAGCTTAATAAAAAACAGCAGGGGGTATGGAGCTATGAAAAAACGGTTTTTAAAGGGGTTAGGAACAGTCATTCTTGGAGCAGGATTATTGGTAGGTTGTTCTTCAAATAGTAGTGGTAGCAAGGATGATGGAAAGCTTGTCATTGATGTATTTAATATAAAAGTAGAAACAAAGGATCAGCTAGAAGCAATGATCGAGAAGTATGAAAGTGAAAACGAGAACGTCGACATCAACTTAACAACAGTCGGTGGGGGGCAGGATGCTTCGTCAGCGCTGCAAGCGAAGTTTTCCTCTAATGAAGAGCCGGCAATCTTCTTGCTAGGCGGTTTATCAGATGTTGAAAAATATCAAAAATATTTATTAGATGTCTCTGATATGGAATCAGCGAAAACAGCAATAGAAGGTACGCTGCAAGGTGCTACAGTTGAGGATACACCTTATGGAATTCCTTTAAATATTGAAGGCTTCGGGTGGATGATTAATAAAGAGGTATTTCAATCTGCTGGCGTCGATCCTGCATCAATAGCAAGCTATGATGATTTTGTGAAAGCAGTAGAAACGATTGATAGTAAAAAGGAAGAGCTAGGTCTTGAAGCGGTATTTGGTTTTAGCGGTAAGGAGGATTGGGTTGTAGGGCAATTTTCAAATCATTTTACTGCACCAGAATTTGATAATGATCTTAATAAAGCGTATAAAGCGAGTGAGCTCACCTTTAAGTACGGCGATCGATTAAAGGAATATACGGACTTAATAAATAAGTATAATGTACAGCCAATTTTATCACTTGATTATAGTACATCTGTTGAGGAGCTCTTCACAAATAATAAAGTTGCGATTATTCATCAAGGAAACTGGATCGTGCCAACTCTTGATAGCATTGACCCAGCGTTCTCAAAGGAAAAGTTAGGTATCTTGCCTTTATTTGTTGACAGTGATGACCAAGGATATATTAGTGCGGGACCATCATGGTTCTGGGGAATTAACAAAGAAAAGGATGAAAAAGTAGTCGAGGCTTCAAAAGACTTCATCGATTGGATGTACACATCTGATTATGGGAAACAACAAATTGTTGATGAATTCAAATATATTCCTGCACATGAAGGCTATGAGGCAGATAACATCCAGGACCCGGTATCGAAAGAAGTGTATCAAGCACTACTAGATGGGAAATCAAGAGTGTGGGCACACAACCAATATCCAAACGGATTTAACCAAACAGCCATGTTCCCTGAATATCAAAAATACTTAAACGGCGACATCTCCTGGGAAGAATTCATCAAAACAAGCAGCTCAAAGTTTACAGAAATGCGCTAATGGGGGACAGTCCCCACAAATAAAGTATAACGGGAAAACCATTAATAGATTTATGAATTTTTCTTTGCAATGGGGGGGACAGTCCCCCTGTTGTGAAACAAGCGTTATGAATCAAGTATAATTGGAAAACCTCTAATGAATTTATAGATTTTGTTAATTATAGGGGGACTGTCCCCAAGCAGTTCTGAAGGGTGTGAGTTGGATGAAAATGAAGAGTCTTACTTATTGGATCTTCTTAGCACCGTGTTTACTCGCGTTAACTGTCGTTTTAGTCATCCCTTTTATTCAAGGTGTCTATTATTCTTTAACCGAGTATAACGGATTTCAAGTAAATGAATTTGTTGGCTTTGAGAATTATCTTAGTTTGTTAAAGGATGACCAGTTTCTCTACAGCCTCATGTTTACCGGTGGATTTTCGATTGCGTCTGTCATTGGAATTAATATTATCGGCTTGCTGTTGGCGTTATTTGTTACACAAAAAATGGGGAAATTTAATACAGTTTTCCGCACAATCTTTTTTATGCCAAACTTAATTGGTGGAATTATACTAGGTTTTATTTGGCAGTTTATCTTTTTGAAGGCATTTGAGGGATTCGCTGATTTAACAGGACTAAACTTTTTTAAAGGCTGGTTATCAAATACCGAAACAGGCTTTTGGGGCTTAGTCATTCTGTTTATTTGGCAGATGAGTGGCTATATTATGATTATCTATATTTCATTTCTAAATAATATCCCAGATGAATTAATTGAAGCTTCTACAATCGATGGCGCAAATATATGGCAGAGATTTTGGAAGATTAAGTTTCCCCTTCTTGCACCAGCTTTTACAGTTAGTTTGTTTTTATCACTATCAAATGCATTTAAAGTGTATGACCAAAACATGGCTTTAACTGCAGGAGGGCCGTTTAGCTCTACGCAAATGGCGACAATGAATATTTACGATACAGCCTTTAAGGTTCAAGATATGGGGTATGCCCAAGCAAAAGCAATTATTTTCTTGCTAATTATTACTGCAATCTCAGTCATCCAATTATATTTGACGAGAAAAAGGGAGATTGACCTATGATGGCACAGAATAAAGTGAAAACAATTGGCCTAGTCGTTCTCGGGATTTTCCTGTCTCTGTTTTGGTTTTATCCATTTTATTTAGTTATTGTGAACTCATTCAAAACAAAAGCTGAGATTTTTGTTAACACTCTTGGCTTTCCTTCAGAAGGAACAGTCGAAAACTATCCAGAAGCATTTGAGGCGTTGGAGTTTGTTCCTAGCTTTTTGAACTCCGTATTTATTACTGTTTGTAGCATTTTTCTTATTTGTATCTTTACCTCAATGGCTGCTTACGCACTATCGCGTAGACAAGGAAAAACAAGCTCGGTTATTTACTTTATCTTTGCGATTTGTATGCTGATTCCATTTCAGTCAATTATGATTCCGTTGGTTTCAATTTTCGGCTCGGTTGATATGTTAAATCGTGGTGGACTGATGATTATGTACCTAGGATTGGGCTCAAGCTTAGCCGTTTTTTTGTATTTTGGAGCCCTAAGAGGAATCCCTATGGCGTTAGATGAGGCAGCTATCATTGATGGCTGCAATCGATTCCAAGTGTACTGGTATATTATTATGCCAATGCTAAAATCAACAACGGTTACTGTGATTGTATTGAATGCGATTTGGTTTTGGAACGATTATTTATTACCATCCTTGGTCATAAACAAAGAAGGAATGTACACCATTCCGTTAAAAATGTTCTACTTCTTCGGTGAATATTCAAAACAATGGCATTTAGCACTTGCGGCATTAGTAATCGCCATCATCCCAATTATTGTCGTATACATGTTTCTCCAAAAATATATTATTAAAGGGATATCAGAAGGAGCAGTTAAATAGAGAGGTGGGGACAGTCCCCCAGCACGTTAAAGCTTTAACGTTGCGGGGGACTGTCCCCATAAGTCAATAGTAACAAACTAGAATTCAGGGTGATTTGTGTACAAAGGACGATGAAAAAATTGGAAATTAGTACTTATAATAGTATTCGAATCATGTATTCTGGCAATACGTTTAGGAGAGTTGCTAGAAACATAGAATCGGAGGATAGGTACTATGAAGACGTGGTTGTCGATTTTCATCATCCTGTTATGCATCGGATCCATTGTTGCAGGGAATATTCATTGGAATCACAAGCTTGCGACAAAAGCGGAGTTGGTTCAACCAGAAAAGGAATCTGTAGTGGCAAAGGAACAAGCTGAACAAGCTGAACAAGAACCAGCGGAGAATGAGACATCAAAGGAGAAAGAAGAAAGTGGACAGGCTGCAACAGATGTGGCAGCTTATACGAAAAATCTCCCAAAGGAACTCCAAGACAAGTTTTCCCAAGCTGCAAGCACAGGGAATCCTCTTAAACTCGTCATTTACGGCTCTGACAGTACCCCGATCGAAAAGGGAGCTTGGCCTGACCTTCTATCACAACAGCTACAAGCTGCCTATGGGGATAAAATGGTGAGCACCACCGTCATCTCAGCAGGAGATAACACATCATTGGCTGTCGCTCATTCAAAGGATTATGAAAAGGTAACGGATCTAAAACCGGATGTTGTGCTTTTTGAGCCTTTTACACTTAAAGATAATACCGGAAAAATTGCGATGAAGGATCGCATCATTAGCATTGAGAAAATGATTGCCTCATGGAAAGCTAGTAACGACGATGTTACGATTCTCCTTCAACCTGCAAATCCTGTTCATAACGGTGTTTTCTATCCAAAGCAAGTAGATGAATTAAAAGCATTTGCTGAAGAACAAAAGCTAACCTATATCAATCATTGGGAAAGCTGGCCGAAAACAGAGGATAAAAAAGTGATCGACTATTTAACATCTGAAAGCCTCCCAAATGAAAATGGGCATAAGCTGTGGGCGGATTATTTAATTGATTACTTTATAGCTAAATAACCTAGAAAAAGGTAGGATGATTGATGGCTCAAACCTAGAACCATCGACCATCCTACCTTTTTTATCTTCTAAAAACTTACCTACAACCAGCACTATAAATTATCAAAAAGCACAGGATAAACAATCATTCTTGAGGAATTAGTATAGTAAGTATATTTTAGGAGGAAAGCAATGGAGTTTTATACGTTTACCAAAGAAAGTGGAAAAGCTATAACAAAATTCAATTCAAACTTTATGATGTCCCGAATTATTCAAACTGACAAGACAACACATATTGGGTGTATGTACTTGGAGGAAAATGGTGTTATCGGGTACCACCAAGCAGTAATGCCTCAGCTTCTCTTAGTTGTCAGTGGTGAAGGATATGTTCGAGGTGAAAAGGAAGAATACATTAAAGTTCAATCAGGGGACGCTGTCTTTTGGCAGAAGGATGAATGGCATGCAACGAAAACAAATGTAGGCCTAACAGCTATAGTCATTGAAAGCGAAGCACTAAATCCGTCAGCATTTATGGCGATTAAAAAATAGAAAGTAGCTGCTCTTTAAAAAAAGAGTAGCTTTATA
>JAPSLL010000061.1:6457-23750 GCA_031180805.1 Bacillus sp. (in: firmicutes) | reverse complement strand
GGTGCCATTTGAATCATTCTCTGCAAAATAAAGGTAGCGATCACAATATCATCAAAAATTCCTAATACTAGTAAAAAGTCAGGAATCAAATCATATGGGAAAAAGATATAAACAAGCAGCAATATGACTGAAATACCCTTTTTGCGAAAAGGTACTTGCTTTGAGAGGAAAAACTCCTTTAAGAACGGGATGAATTTCCAAAATGTCAGGATGAATTTTATTCTTTTAAAAAATTTGAACAAGTAAATCACTCTTTCTTAGTAGGCATACTAATGAACATATCTTCTAGGATGATTGTATTTTAGTAGATTTTAGTATGCCCAATTTCCTTTTTTAACCTGATATCATTAGATAACTTGAATGATATCCTGGTCTTTGCTTTCAACACCTTTATTAAAGGTCAATTTTGTTTTAAAGCGATAGGATATCGTTTCTGATGAACATGGGATATCCTCAGGTAACTTGAACGTAAATGACACCTGACTATCTTCCTCTGAATTAATTTGCTTTGATGATAGTACCATTGCTGTATCAATGATTTTTTCTTCACCTGTTTTTTGATCTAGCAAGACTAAATCACATTCAATTCTTTTTAATTTCTGTTCAATTGTTCCACCTTTAATATAAAAATGTCCGTTAATTAACTCGCCCTTTTTATAGGTTTCTTTTGGCAAAATAAGATCAATCATCGCAGATCCAACACCTAAAAGTGACATATATTTCCTAAGTAACATACGTTTGTTTTCCTCCTAAATTTTTGTAGTTTTTCATCTATTATCGTTCATGCTTCGATGTTTTTCTGTAATTTAAGTTACACCTTTCATTCTCCTTTATCGGATCAGGGTAGAGTTAGAAGGTATAAAAAAACCTTTACCGATGTAGGTAAAGGTTTTAGATACAAATAAAGACCTTTACCGTTAAGTAAAGGTCTTGCTAACAACGTTTGCGTTGCCAACATAGCCGAGAGTGGTAAAAAACACTCTGTAATGACGACTTTGTTGTAAAAGCTACTCCCCTTTAGGAGATCCGATATTGATTTGAGAATATCATAAAATATTTTTCTATCAGCGTCAATAGGTTTTTGAATATTTATTAGGTAATTTGTGACAAAAATGTTAATTGCTTCACGCGGTGATTTTAATCACTCTTTGTTTTAAAAATTTTTTTGCGATAATATGAATGTTGAATAAAAGGTTAAGAGATTTTAGGAGGAGCAAAAAATGAGTAAGTCGATGATAACAGCTACATTTGGTTCAATCCAGTGGTTGTTTTTTATTTTTGCAAATGTAGTAGTAGTCCCGATTTCAATAGGGGCTGCATTTGATATTCCAGCATATGAGGTCGCAACAATCCAACGCAGCTCATTTATTTTTACGGGAATTGCATGCATTCTACAAGGGGTGTGGGGGCATCGCTATCCGATTATGGAAGGTCCATCAGGAGTAATATGGGGACTTGTTCTAAATTTATGCTTTTCGGCCTCATCACTAGGTATGAGCTTAGAGGAAATCGGTGGCGGGATTGCAACAGGGATGATTCTAGCAGGAATTTTTACAATGATTCTTGCAATCTTCAATCTGTTTCCGCTAATCAATAAAATTTTAACACCAACAGTCATGAGTGTTTATTTATTTTTACTTACCTTTCAATTAGTATTTACCTTTTTTACAGGGATGCTAAAAATAAATGATAACGGAAAGCTAGATCTCCCTATTTCACTTTTTTCGATTGTCATCGTCATCTTTGTCTGTTTGTTAAATATATTAGGTAAGAAAGCAATTAGTAATTTTTCAATCCTTATCGGGATGATAGTAGGCTGGATTGGCTATGATATATTATTTCCGGAAAATATAGCGATGGCGAGCCAAGCAAGCTCACTCACCTTGTTCCCATTTGGGCAACCAAATTTACAAGTAAGCATCATTTTAATTACGTTTCTTGGCTGTTTAGTTAATTTAAGCAATACGAGAACAACAGTTGAAGCAACGTCAAAAATACTTAACGAGACGGCGAGCAGTCATCAATATAAAAGCTCTTATTTATTAACAGGTTTATATGCAGTACTCGCACCGGTCTTTGGATTAATCTCCTATTCGCCATATGCATCATCTATTGGGTTTTTAGAAAGTACGAAAATGGTAAATAAGAGGCCGTTTCTAGTAGGTGGGGGATTGATGGTTTTGCTTGGAATCATTCCAGCTCTAGGCTCATTATTAGCAACATTACCGATTACAGTAGGAAATGCGGTTTTATTTGTTGCTTATCTTCAACTATTTGGAACGTCGATAAAAAGCTTAAACGGCTACCAATTTACATCCAAAACGATTTATCGATTAGCCATTCCTATTTTAGTAGGGGTATCGATTATGACGTTAGATAGCGAAGTATTTACTAGCCTACCAATCTATTTACAGCCGCTTTTTGGTAATGGATTTATTGTAGGTGTGCTTTTATCCGTTTTTATTGAAAAACTCATCAAATGGGATAAAGTTGTGGATTAAATCATTAACTCCTAACCTTGAGGTAGATATTATCTGTAGGGTAAGGAGTTATTCCCTCATTTTACATTTCTCGCTTTATTTTAAAAAACTCCAAAACAACTAACTTTCATACTCACATCTTCTACAAAAACAAAACAAACAAATCAAAATAAATAAAAACAAACAAAAACGGGTGTTAAAACAAAAACAAAAGTAGTATAATCAAGAAAAGTAGTTGAGGATTTAGTTTCTATGAAGGAGGTTACTAGATTGAAAGTCTCTCTTTTTATTACATGTTTAGCAGATGTTTTCTACTCAAATGTAGGGAAGCATACTGTCGAATTATTAGAAAAGCTTGGGTGTGAGGTTGATTTCCCTGAGCAGCAAACATGCTGTGGTCAACCAGCCTATAATAGTGGGTATCATAAGGAAACGAAGGAAGTTGCCAAGCATATGATCAAGACATTTGAGGCATCAGATTATGTTGTTGGGCCGTCTGGATCATGTATTGCAATGCTCCGCGAGTATGGGCATCTCTTCAAGGATGAGCCGGTTTGGAAGGAAAAGGCGGAAAAGCTTGCAAGTAAATCATATGAATTAACTCAATTTATTGTTGAGGTATTAAAGGTAGAAAACGTCAATGCTAGTTTACCAGCATGTGCTACGTATCATAAATCATGTCATATGACACGGCTATTAGGTGTTAAAGACGCCCCATTGAAGCTGCTGGAAAATGTTGATGGCTTGGATGTAAAGCCACTGCCGAATAGTCACGACTGCTGCGGCTTCGGTGGAACGTTCTCGGTGAAAATGGTGCCGATTTCTGAGCAAATGGTTGATGAGAAGGTTCAGCATGTTGAGGAAACAGGAGCAGAGATATTAATCGGTGCAGACTGTGGCTGTCTCATGAACATAGGTGGACGGATTAACCGTAAAGGAAAGCCGATAAAAGTGATGCATATTGCAGAAGTACTCAATAGTGAGGTGAAATAGGGCATGGCGATGAAAATCAGTGACGACAAGTTTTTTGAACGGGTTGATAAAGGTGTGAATAATTCATTTATGCGAAATGCGGTTGCATCGGCACAGGAACGGATGCAGGGAAAGCGATTAGCCGCAGCAGATGAGCTTGGAAATTGGGAGGAATGGCGTAAGCTCGGGGAAGAAATCCGAACACATACGCTTGAAAACCTAGATTATTACTTAGAGCAGCTTAGCGAAAACGTGACAAAACGCGGTGGTCATGTATTTTTTGCAACAACGAAGGAAGAGGCAAATGAATATATAACTAAGGTTGTCAAAGAAAAGCAAGCGAAGAAAATCGTCAAATCGAAATCGATGGTGACGGAGGAAATCCACTTAAATGCTGCATTGGAAGCGGCTGGATGTGATGTGATTGAAACGGATTTAGGAGAATATATCTTACAGCTTGATGACCATGATCCACCATCACATATTGTTGTACCGGCACTTCATAAAAACAAAGAGCAAATCCGTGATACTTTCAAGGAAAAGCGCGGCTATCAAAAATCGGAAGTCCCTGAAGAGCTTGCCCTTTTTGCCAGAGAGCAGCTGCGTCAGGAATTTTTAAGTGCTGATTTAGGAATAACAGGCTGTAATTTTGCTGTAGCAGATTCCGGATCCATTAGTCTTGTTACAAATGAAGGGAATGCAGGTCTTGTAACCGCTTTACCGAAAACGCAAATTACCGTGATGGGAATGGAAAGAATTGTCCCAACATGGGAAGAGCTTGATATTTTAGTTAGTTTATTATGCAGAAGCTCGGTTGGACAAAAGCTAACGAGCTATATTACTGGACTAACAGGACCTAAGGATGAAGGTGATGTAGATGGTCCGGAAGAGTTTCATCTCGTTATTGTTGATAATGGTCGTTCAAATATATTAGGTACAGAATTTCAAAGTGCTCTTCACTGTATCCGCTGTGCTGCATGTGTCAACGTATGTCCAGTGTATCGTCATATTGGTGGTCATTCATATGGCTCGATTTATGCAGGCCCAATTGGTGCGGTTTTAACTCCATTACTTGGAGGCTATGAGGATTACAAGGAATTACCTTATGCATCAAGCCTTTGTGCAGCATGTACAGATGCATGTCCGGTAAAAATTCCTCTGCACGAATTGCTTATAAAGCATAGAAGGAAGATTGTAGAGGATGAAAAGAAATCTCCGTTCGCTGAAAAGCTTGCAATGAAAGGCTATCAGTTAGCTGTTAGCAACCCAGCTATATATAAGGCAGGAACAAAATCTGCATCAACCGTTATGGCGCCATTTACTGGAGGAAACAGTATCCAAAAGGGGCCAGGCCCTATAAAGCCATGGACAGATGTTCGAGATTTCCCAGCACCGAATAAAGAAAGATTTCGAGATTGGTATAAAAAGCGTGAGAAGGGTGGGGAGTAAGTTGGCACAAGGGCAAATAATAGGTCGAGAACCATTTTTAAATCAACTGGCAGCTAAGCTTGGCCGCGAGCGGAAGAAGGATGTCCAAAAACCTGTGTGGAAGCATGCTCCACAATATGATGTTTTAAAGGATGCTACTCAAGATCAATTAGTGGAAGTGTTAAAGAAGCATTGTGAAGTAATCCATACGCAATTTATTGAATCGAAGGCTGAAGGACTACTACAAGTAATCGAAGAAGTATTTATACAATATGAGGTCAATCGTGTTGTTACATGGAATGATCCCCGTCATGAGGAGTTCGCTCTTTTGAACCACCTGCAAACGAAGTGGCCAGCGGAAGGAAAGGATGTCCACATTTGGGGTCCTTCCCTTAAGGAAAAAAATATTGAAGCAGCGGAAAAGGCAGATGTCGGCATCACATATAGTGACATTACCTTAGCAGAATCAGGAACAGTCGTCCTCTTCAGCGGTGAAAATAAAGGAAGAACGGTTAGTCTCCTTCCGAAAACATACATTGCGATCATCCCAAAAAGTACATTAGTACCGCGGATGACACAAGCAACAGCAATGATCCAAAAGCAAGTGGAAGAGGGCAAAAACATCTCTTCATGTATAGACTTTATTACTGGACCAAGCAATAGTGCTGACATTGAATTAAATTTGATTGTTGGTGTCCATGGACCGATAAAAGCGACGTATATAGTTGTCGAGGATAAATAAAAAGGATAAAGGCATACGAAACTCAAAACTGAAGTGAGCTAGTATGCTTTTTTTGATTTTTAGAAAAGTAGAGTGTGAGGAAATCAGCTTTTATAGGTTAATAGATCGAAAAATAAAAATTTCAAAAATAAACAAAAAAGATATTCAAAAATAAACAAACATATTGTATAATCAAAAACAGATAAACAAATATGAAAAAAGAGATAAACAAACGATAAAGAGGAGGAAACAAAAATGGTTAAAAGTTTATGGGATAAAGAGAAAGCGGCAACATTACCAAAAGGAGTGGAGGAATTAGTTTATCGTTCAAATCTAATTGGATCTGATCGTTCTGTATGTAACTGGGGTGGCGGTAACACTTCAATGAAAACAATTGAAAAGGACTTCCGAGGTCGTGATGTTGAGGTTATGTGGGTGAAAGGAAGCGGCTCGGATTTAGCAACAATGAAGGCACATAATTTCACTGGTTTAAGAATGGAGGATATCCGTCCATTAATCGAGCGTGACGAAATGTCTGATGAAGAAATGGTTGCTTATCTAGCTCATTGCATGATCGATAGCAAGCATCCACGTGCATCAATCGAAACATTATTACATGCATTCTTACCATTCAAGCATGTTGACCATACTCACCCAGATGCGATAATTAGCGTTTGCTGTGCAGACAACGGCCGACAAATTGCTGAGGAAATTTACGGGGATCGCTTCGTATGGGTACCATATGTCCGCCCAGGATTTACGCTTTCTAAAATGATTGCAGAAGGTGTTAAAAACAATCCAAATGCAGAATTAGTGTTAATGGAAAAACACGGCTTAGTCGTTTGGGGAGAAACAGCAGAAGAAAGCTATGAAAAAACAATTTCAATCATTAATGAGGCAGAGCAATACATTCAAGCTAGATTAGTAGAGGAAAATGTATTTGGCGGACAAAAATATGAAGCTCTTTCTGAAGAGGACCGTAAAAGCGTCCTAGCTCAAGTGATGCCTGTTATCCGTGGTGCAGTTAGCGATGAAAAGAAAATGCTTCTAACGTATGATGACGCAGAAGATGTTTTACAATTTGTAAATAGCAACAATGCGAAGGAATTATCACAGGTTGGCGCTGCATGTCCTGATCATTTAGTACATACAAAAATGACGCCACTATATATCGATTGGAATCCGCAAGCAGAGGATGTTTCTAGTTTAATTGAAAAAGTAAAAACAGGTGTTGAAAGCTTTAAAGAGGAATACAAAGCATATTTTGATCGTAACAAAAACGAAGGTGACAAAATCTCTGAAGCAGCTCCACGTGTTATCCTAATCCCTGGTATCGGTATGGTAAACACAGGGAAAACATTAGCAATGGCTAATGTAAGTGGTGCTTTATACCATCGTGCAATTGCGGTTATGAAAGGTGCTACGACTCTAGGAAACTTTGTATCATTAAATGAAAATGAATCTTACAATGTTGAATACTGGCCATTAGAGCTTTATAAATTATCTTTAGCACCAGCTGAAGCAGAATTTTCACGCCAAGTAGCATTTGTAACAGGTGGAGCAGGTGGAATCGGTAGTGAAACTTGTCGCCAATTTGTTGCAGAAGGTGCACATGTTGTCATTGCAGACCTTAATATCGAAGGTGCGGAAAAGGTTGCAGCTGAAATTAATGAACAATACGGTGAAGGCCGTGCAATCGCAGTAAAAATGGATGTTACTAGTGAGGAAGCTGTTCAAGTAGCATTCGAAAAAACAGCATTAACATACGGCGGTGTTGACATTATCGTTAACAATGCAGGTCTTGCTACATCAAGTCCATTTGATGAAACATCACTTAAAGAATGGAATTTAAACATGAATGTGCTAGGAACAGGGTACTTCCTTGTCGCTCGTGAAGCATTCAAGCAAATGAAAACACAAGGTGTCGGCGGAAATATGGTATTTATCGGCTCTAAAAACTCAGTCTATGCTGGGAAAAATGCAGCAGCATATAGCTCTGTTAAGGCGATGGAAACTCATCTTGCAAGATGTATTGCAGCAGAAGGCGGACAATATGGTATTCGCGTTAACTCTGTTCTTCCAGATGCTGTGTTACAAGGTTCAGCAATTTGGGGCTCAAGCTGGAGAGAAGAACGTGCTGCAGCATACGGCATTCACCCAGACCAATTAGAAGAACATTATCGCAAACGTACAACATTATTGGTAAATATCTATCCAAAAGATATCGCACAATCCATTTTATTCTTTGCTTCTTCTAAATCTGATCGCACAACAGGATGTATGCTAACAGTTGACGGTGGAGTACCTGCAGCATTCACTAGATAATAAAAAAAAGTGTCCTGAAAAGCATAAACACAAGAAGCTAGAAGGCAAATGCAAACGAACAGCTCTAGAACTTTATCTTATCTGAAACGAAAATGAAGGTGTAATAGCAATCGACTATTGCACCTTCATTTGTATCATGAAATAACTAGTTTTAGAAAAGACTGTAAACGTAGTTATAGTTGTTAGCAAATGCGTGATTCCCACGGGAGAAGAACTCTAAAGATAACTCAATGCAAAGTTCAGCAACGAGCTTTGCTAAGTTAATGAAACATCATTTAATCGATATTTTTGAGTGGGAACATCCCATAGTAACAAAGAGTGTAATTTCTGATAATCCATAAACGTATTTGGAAACGCTTCATAAATTCCATTTTCATATGCTATACGCAAATAATAGATTATGTCATAATAAATAAAGAGCCTACTAGCTATCTTGCAAGTAAGCTCTATTCATGATTGAATATTCCTCATTGTGAGTGAACAGGAGGTTAATATAAGAAATGCTTGTAGCAGAAAGACATCGAAAAATCGTTGATGTAGTAAATGAAAGATTAAGTATAAGAGTGACAGAACTAAGTAAACTCTTTCATGTAACAGAAGAAACAATAAGGCGTGACCTAGAAAAGCTTGAAAAGGAAAATCTTTTACGCCGTAGTCATGGTGGTGCAGTCAGCATCCAGGATGAACAAGCAGAAATTTCCTATATGGAAAGAGAAATTACGAATGCTGCTGAGAAACGGGCAATTGCCATTGAAGCAGTTAAGCTCATCAAACCAAATAATCAAATCGTATTAGATGCAAGTACTACGACATGGTATATGGCAAAGGAAATGCCAGATATACCGTTAACCGTTATTACAAATTCGATTAAGGTCGCAATTGAACTAAGTAAAAAAGAACAGATTAAGGTGATTTCAACAGGTGGGATGCTATTATCTAAATCACTCTCATATGTTGGACCATTAGCTGAACGTTCATTCAATATGTATCATGTCAATAAAGCATTTATCTCATGTAAGGGCGTCCATATTGATGGTGGCTTAAGCGACTCAAATGAATGGCAGGCATTATTAAAAAGACAAATGATGCTCATAGCTGATGAAACGATTGTGATGGCAGATTCAACTAAGTTTGGAGTGCGAACCTTTGCTCATATAGCTGATATTCAGCAAGTCTCATGTGTGCTAACAGATGAAAAAATCTCCGCAGACGATCAAAAGGTATTTGAGGAAAAAGGCATTGTGATGAAGATTAGTAAATGAGCTAGCTTTGCTAACAAAGAGGGGATAGGAAATGGGAGCTGACCTAATTACTGAGTTATTACAATTAAATGACGAAGAAAAGCTCATGCTCCAGCAGAAAAAAGAAGTGAAAAAGGAGCTATATACAAGCCAGGAGCATTTCATCGTTGAAAGTGAAAAATTTCTTAACAATAACACGATGATTATGATTCGCAAGCATACTCGATTCGTTGATTTTCCAAAGCATAAGCATAATTATATTGAAGTGAATTATGTTTATAATGGCGAGCTTCGTCAAACGGTTGGAACGGAGAATTTCACCTTAAAAAAAGGAGATTTACTTTTTTTAAATCAGCATATTGAGCATGAGCTAAAGGCCTGTGGAGAAGAGGATATCATTATTAATTTTATTATCCGCCCAGAGTTTTTTTCGTTTATCTTCTCCTATTTAACGACTGAAAATTTGTTAAGTAACTTCTTAGTTAATAGCTTATTTAACCATACGCAAAACGGGCAATATCTTTACTTTGCTGTATCAAAGGTGGAAAGCATTCAAGAGCTAATCAAAAAGATCATTGAAGAAATGATGTGGCCTTCGATGATGTCTGAATCAACGATCAAATTGTATATGGGTCTGCTTATGATTGAGCTTATTAAACATTTAGATAAAGTGAAATATAAGGAAAATGACGGGAAACATCAAACGATCGTTGAGTCATTAAAATATATTGAAGAGCATTATAAGGATGCTACATTATATGACCTTGCTAATAAATTAAAGCAGCCTCATTATGCATTAAGCAAACAAATCAAAAAGGCGACAAATTATACGTTTAAGGAATTGCTTCAAGAAAAAAGACTAACCGTGTCAAAGGAATTATTAGAAAATACCTCATTATCAATCACTGCGATCGTTGAGCAGGTTGGCTATGAAAATATCAGTTATTTTTATCGTGTGTTTAAAGGCAAATATGGTTATACACCGAAAAAATATCGTGACAAAACAGGACAGAAATAATGACGAAAAGGCTATCTATCCCATATAAATTAGTGGATTTGATAGCCTTTTTCGTTTTTGTAGACTTTTCGCAAATAAGGACAAAAAATATGTTGAACTACGATATAGGATTTAATGCCAATATTTTTTATTATAGAATAAAGGAAACGTTTTCAATGGGGGTGTTTAAATGAGTACTTATAGCTTAGCTGTTGATATCGGTGCATCAAGCGGAAGGTTAATTCTTGGGCATCTTGAGAATGGTAAGCTTAAATTGAATGAAATACATCGATTTGAAAACAACATCATCCGTAAAGGTGACCATTATTGTTGGGATGTTGAACGGTTATTTCAAGAAATAAAAACAGGAATTAAAGCATGTAACTCATTAGGCATTAAGCCGGAAAGTATCGGGATTGACACATGGGCTGTTGATTTTGTGTTATTAGATGACAAAAATCAGCTAGTAACAGATGCTGTTGCCTATCGGGATCCGCGAACAGATGGAGTAATGGAAGAGGTTTTTAAGAAAATTCCTAAAGAAAAACTATATTTAGAAACAGGAATCCAATTTCAAAAATTTAATACAATCTATCAATTATATGCGTTAAAGCAAAAGTCTCCCGAAGTATTAAAAGAGGCAAAGAGCTTCTTAATGATTCCAGAATATTTCAATTTTCTATTAACAGGAGAAAAGGCGAATGAATATACAAATGCAACTTCAACTCAGCTTGTCAATGCATTTACGAAAAATTGGGATGCAGACCTATTAAATGAATTAGAAATCAATAGAGACATATTTCAGGAAATAAAGCCGCCGAAAACGATTCTTGGAACCCTATCTGAGGAGCTGGTAGCTGAGTTTGGCTTTGATATGAAGGTAATTCTTCCTGCAACACATGATACCGGGTCGGCGGTTATCTCTGTTCCCGAACTGGAAGATACAATTTATATAAGCTCTGGTACATGGTCGTTAATCGGAGTCGAAAACCACTTCCCAATCTGTGTTCCAAAAGCATTGGAATATAATTTTACGAATGAAGGTGGACTCGACTATCGCTTCCGTTTCCTCAAAAACATTATGGGTCTATGGATGATTCAAGAGGTAAAACGAAATTATGATGACCGTTACTCCTTTGCTGAGCTAGTTGAGCTTGCTCGCTCTGAAACCGAATTTCATTCAATCGTCAATGTTGATGATGATCGATTTCTCAAACCAGACAATATGATTGAGGAGATCCAAGCATTTTGTTTGGAAACAAAGCAGCAGGTGCCAGAAACACCAGGACAGCTAGCAAAATGTGTGTATGAAAGTTTAGTAGAAAGCTATAAAAATGCCATCAATGAAATAGAGGAAATCTTTGAAAAAACATATTCAAAAATCAATGTTATTGGCGGTGGCTGCCAAAATGAAATGCTTAACCAATTGATAGCTGATGTGTTGCAAAAGGAAGTGTATGCAGGGCCAGTTGAGGCGACTGCAATCGGCAATCTTGTTGCACAGCTAATGGCATTAGGGGAAATTGCAGATATCGATGAAGCTAGAAAAATCATTAAAGACTCATTTGAGGTAAAAACATTTAAAGCGCTTAATGTGTAAAAATCTAGTATTGGAGGAAGAAAAGATGACAATGAAAGAAAGCTTTGAACTTGCTAAAAAACAGTATGAAAAATGGGGAATTCAAGTAGATAACGTAATTGAAACGTTAAAAAGCGTACCAATTTCAATTCACTGCTGGCAAGGGGATGATATTGGCGGCTTTGAAGTAAATAAAAGTGAATTATCTGGCGGTATCGATGTCACTGGTAATTATCCTGGGAAAGCAAGAACACCTGAAGAGCTTAGAAATGATTTAGAAAAGGCACTTTCCCTCATTCCAGGAAAACACCGTGTGAATTTGCATGCAATTTATGCGGAAACAAATGGTGAGGCTATCGAACGTGACCAGTTAGAACCGAAGCATTTTGAAAACTGGGTAAACTGGGCGAAGGAGCATGGTCTAGGACTTGATTTTAATCCAACATTATTTTCTCATGAAAAGGCTGCAGACGGATTAACATTATCACATCCTGATTCTGAAATAAGACAATATTGGATTAACCACTGTATTGCAAGCCGTAAAATCGGTGAATATTTCGGTAAGGAATTAGGGACACCAGCGTTAACAAATATTTGGATCCCAGATGGGTATAAGGATGTACCAAGTGACCGTTTAACACCAAGAATCCGTTTAAAGGAATCTCTCGACAAAATCTTTGCTGAAGACATTGATGAAAAGTATAACGTAGATGCGGTTGAAAGCAAGCTATTTGGCATTGGCTCTGAATCATATGTTGTCGGCTCACATGAATTTTATTTAGGCTATGCCTTAAAAAACAATAAACTATGCTTATTAGATACAGGACATTATCATCCAACAGAAGTGGTTTCTAACAAAATTTCGGCAATGCTTCTTTACAGTGATAAGCTTGCTCTACATGTTTCACGCCCTGTTCGTTGGGATAGTGATCACGTCGTTGCGTTTGATGACGAGCTTAAGGAAATTGCTCTTGAAATCGTACGTAACAATGCATTAGATAAAGTGATGATCGGCTTAGACTTCTTCGATGCAAGCATTAACCGTGTCGCAGCATGGACAATCGGTACACGCAATATGATTAAAGCATTGCTATATGCATTATTAATGCCAAACGACCACTTAAAGAAATTACAGGATGAAGGTAACTTCACAGAAAGATTAGCACTTATTGAAGAATTCAAATCCTATCCGTTTGGTGCTGTTTGGGACTATTACTGTGAGCAAATGGGAGTTCCAGTACAGGAAAGCTGGTTAGAGGACGTAAAGAAATATGAGGAAGAAGTTTTAGCAAAAAGATAAGATAGAAGCATGTCCCTATAGAAGTTCATCTGTAGGGGCTTTTTACTGAAAAGAAAACTTAGTTTTGGAGTAGAGAACTTTGAGCTTACAAGCCACAACAGCCTCTTATACCTTGTTTGTCTGAAGCGAACGATGACGTTTTGCGCTTTTCTACTATTCTAAAATAGTACATTTTTTCCTTTCATGTTTCTATTAAACACCATATAATGAAAGCGAATACAATATTAAACAAAGGGGAGGAGAAAATAAATGAATCAACATGAACTACCAGCTGTTATGAAGGCAGCCGTCATGAATAAACCTTTTGATATAGAAATAAAGGAAATGGACGTTCCAAGTGTTCAAGGTGATGAGGTACTTGTAAAGGTGATGGCTGTAGGGGTATGTGGTTCAGACATTCATTATTATGAACATGGGAGAATTAGCCGGTATGTTGTTGAAAAACCGATTATTCTAGGTCACGAATGTGCAGGAATAGTCGTTGCTATCGGAGAGAAGGTAACAAAGTTTAAGAACGGTGATCGGGTAGCAATTGAGCCTGGGATTACATGTGGGAAATGTGAATATTGCAAGCAAGGGAGATACAATCTTTGCCCAGACGTAGAATTTCTTGCAACCCCACCTATCGATGGTGCATTTGTCCAGTATCTTAAACATCGGGAGGATTTTTTATTTCCGATTCCAGATGAGCTATCTTTTGAAGAGGCTGCATTAGTTGAACCATTTTCCGTTGGCATCCATGCCGCTAAGCGCTCCCAGTTACAACCAGGCTCGTCTGTTGCAATAATGGGAATGGGTCCTGTAGGATTAACAGCTGTTGCGGCAGTAAAAGGCTTCGGTGCGTCAAAAATCATTGTGACAGATTTAGAAGCTAATAGACTTGAAGCAGCGAAAAGATTAGGCGCTACTCATGCCATTAATATTGCAAATGGAGATCAAAATGAACAGATTTTCCAATTCACAAATGGAAAAGGTGTCGATGTTGCCTTTGAAACAGCTGGCAATCCTCATGCGCTAAGATCGGCGCTAAAAGTTGTAAAACGTGGCGGAAAACTGGCGATTGTCGGACTCCCGCCTCAAGATGAAATTGCCCTTAATGTGCCGCTTATTGCTGATAATGAATTGGATATATTCGGGATTTTCCGGTATGCAAATACATATCCTCAAGGAATTGAATTTTTAAAAACAACTGATTTAACTTCATTAATTACGGATAAATTTATATTGGAAGAAACAAAGGAAGCGCTTGAAAGAGCGAGGGTAAATAAGAAGGAGAGCTTAAAAGTAATTGTTTATCCGAACGGGTATATCGAGGAATAGAAAAAAAAGAAAGGCGGTTTGAAGCTATAAGCCTCTATCGCCTATCTTTCGTTTCGCCTATTTTTTTGGACCTTGAGCTTGTTTGCTTAAATTTTCGATCAATGTAAGTGGGAGCTTAAATGATTCCTCGTTAAATTGAAAGAGAAAATCATCGTTATTCACAATATCGTTTTCCTTAAGAACCATAATTTCTTTATTTAATCGTTCCATCTTCTTATCCAACGCAGAAGCTGTCGTTGCAGCCTCCTTTAATTCATTAACAAGCCTGCTAGGCACCTTTTTATTGTATTTATAATAAATTTTATGCTCTAGGCTTGCCCAGAAATCCATCGCAATGGTCCGAATTTGGATTTCGACATAAACATTTTCCTCACGGTCAGACATAAAAATAGGAATTTCTAATATCATATGGTAACTTTGGTAGCCATTGGGCTTTGGATGCTCGATATAATCCTTACACTCTATGACATTGATATCCTTTTGGGAAGCGAGCATTTCACTCAATTTATAAATATCTGAAATGAAGGAAACGGTAATTCGAATCCCAGCAATATCACGAATATTTTCTTTTATCGAATGTAATGATAGATCACAGTCTTTTTTCATCACCTTTTTCATAATGCTTTCAGGGGATTTTAAGCGTGATTTTACATGTTCTATCGGGTTATAGTCATGCATATAATTAAACTCATCCTTGAGAATATTGATTTTCGTATTCATTTCATCAAGGGCAAATTTATAACCCATTAAAAATCTAGTCATTTCAAGCTTTATTTTTTTTATATCATCTAAATTAAAATTTTCTATATCCAATCTTGGTTAAATCCTCTCTCTTTTTGAATAATAGTACAACAATTAGCAGATCAAGAAAACATTATTGATTGAAGATCTGTGGTGGGAAGACGAGTCGACAAATGACTTTAGATAATTCATAATAATCAACCTGTCCCTTTGATTTCACTAATCGTTCCGGGATATTCTCAGATAATACCATGATGGACCAAGCGACAGTATCTAAATCTAGATCCCCCCAAATTAATCCTTTTTCTTGAGCCTTCTTAAGGTCAGAGACAATTCGGTCATGAACCTTTTTTCTTGCCACTGCAATAATATCAGCTAATTGCGGGTCCTTTAGTAACAATTCAGGGAGCAATCGGTGCAATCCAATCTGATTGATTTGTGAATAATGCTGCTCCATTACACTCGCAAAAAAACGTTCGGGATCCACAATCGACCAATTTGGTTCAGGTGGCAATAATTTGTCGATTTGGTCCTCTAAAAGTGACATCATCAGTTGCCGTTTATCGGTGAAATACCGATAAAACGTTCCTACTGCAACACCAGCATGAGATGCAATTTCCTTAGCGTTTGTTTGCTCATATCCTTTTTCGATAAACAATACTCGGCCACTTTCGAGTAGTGCCTGTCTTTTTTCCTGAGCCCGTTTTTGTTTCGGAACAGAAGGATACATCCCAATTAACTTTTCATCATCATGCTCAGACATAGTATCACCTCATCCCTATCATACCACAAAAAAGTAAAACGTGAACTAAAGTTCATTTTTGTTGACAGAAATTGTCTAACATGCAATACTTGAACTAAAGTTCATATTATAGGAGAGCTATAAGGTTTCACCGGATCTTTTCATCTAGTCGGGTAACCATGTAGAAACTATATAAAACTATATAAATTTTTTTTACATCTATTTAAAAATGGAGTGTAATTTATATGACGGTTAATGATAAAATGGCAAAAGAAGGGGATAAAATCCTTTTTACACGAAATGGAATAGAAATATCCGGAGAAGTGTACAAGGTAAGAGAACAAAGTGTTATCGTAACAATAAGCAAAAATGATGCATATTTAATTAATGTTGAAACACCGTTAACTGTAGTTTCTCACAAACACTATCAAATTATAAATTAATCATATTTTGACTAGGAAGGTGTAGATGAAGATGACAGCAGAAACAAACAAACCAATTACAATTAATTCAACAATATCATTAAAAGGTATTGTAAAAGCAATTTTTCAAGATACAATGCATGTCCAAATTGGTGGGAAAATCATTACCCTTCCGATTAATGATGATAAAATATTAAAAGGTGAATAGATATAGATAATTGGAGCTAACGAGATTAGCTCCTTTTTTGCATTTTCTGGTGAAAGATTTTAGGTATCCTAGAGGAATTGGACTGTTAATAACGTAATTCCCACTAATAGACATATATGTTCTCAATAATTAATTGTGTGAAAATCGGGTTGGATATAGTAAAATCGATGTTGTGTTAACTTTGTTAGTTTTATAGTTAACAAATTGATAAATCGTTTAAACTGGAGGAAGCTATGTATAAGCTGCGAGGTCATCATCTTTTTTGTCTTCTTGGCTACCGGGGAATGGGCTACTCTGAAGAATACGTGGAAAATATGACTAGGTTGCACCAAACCTTAAGAAGCAACCCGAAGACGTTAATTCAGCTCGTAAAAGGCCCTGACGAATTATGTGAGAAGTATCCAAACACAGGTGAATACCACTGCCAAGATGCCAATATTTACACTAGAGATGCTGTAATATTAGAGAAATTAGGACTAAAAATTGGCCAAATCCTCTCCTGGGAGCAAATTGAATCATCGATTAGACAGCATGTCATCCCTTCTGTTATTCAAACTGTATGTGAAACATGCTCCTGGCGTATATACGGTGTATGTGAGGAAGGAATTCAAGAAGTGCTTGAAGGGAAGGGATTAAGGGAAGTGAAAAACGTAAAGAGGGACAGTCCCCATTAACATAATGGGGACTGTCCCTCAATTCCAAAACTAAACTTTTATCAAAACAAAAATACAAAATATTAATCATCAAAATCGAAAACTGCTCTTCATTTTAAAGTTTGGGGCCAGTCCCCAAACAGAAAGTGGGGACTGGCCCCAAT
>JAPSLL010000061.1:0-6357 GCA_031180805.1 Bacillus sp. (in: firmicutes) | reverse complement strand
CCTCAATTCCAAAACTAAACTTTTATCAAAACAAAAATACAAAATATTAATCATCAAAATCGAAAACTGCTCTTCATTTTA
This sequence comes from Bacillus sp. (in: firmicutes), assembly GCA_031180805.1. Lineage (GTDB taxonomy): Bacteria > Bacillota > Bacilli > Bacillales > Bacillaceae > Metabacillus. The sequence continues at coordinate 6,276 of JAPSLL010000061.1, read as the reverse complement.
AAGTTTGGGGCCAGTCCCCAAACAGAAAGTGGGGACTGGCCCCAATTTCAACAATGGTCCCAATACATCAATCTCTTATTTTTTCAATCACAATAAAGCATGTACTATCTGGCAATCGAACGTTGTCTTTGGCTTCGTTCATTATTTTTACTTTTGGTAAGAGAAACTCTTCGTAGCCTTCTTGTAGGTAATGCTGGAACCTGATAATGCTTGCGTTTTTTCCGAGTGCTTGGGTGATGGCCTGTTTGTATTCTGTTGGTGTGAAATAGCCGAATTGCTCCTGAACTTCATGTGGGTAGGCTTCTTCACCCCAAGTATAGGTATAGCAAAATTCCATCAAATCGTTAACAGGGAGTAGGATCGTCCTTTTATCTACCTCCTTGTATTCAATCTTTCTTCCTTTAAAATCATTCACATACCGTTTAAAAAAGTCCATTCCGCTTGGCTCCTTAAACTCAAGCAGCCGCATTTCGTCTTTCGGTTCGGTCATTATGCCATCGCGGATAATAATTCGCCCACCAGGACTTAATACTTCAAATGAGCTTTTCAATGCCTGAAGCACAACCTCATGATTAAATTTGCGGCCTTTATACGGAATATATGAATATAGCTCATGGAGAATCGAAGAAAAGACAATCGTATCGACGCTATTAGGTTCATAATATTTTTTTAAATCTAATGCATCAGCTTGTTTTACTAGCCATTTTTTATTTTCGCGAATCTTTTTCCGCTTTAATTCCTCAATGACATTTGTTGAGACATCAATGCCTACCACTGTTGCATCTGGATGGTGCTCTGTTAATAAATCGAGCATCACGCCTCCACCAGCCCCAATATCTAGCATTAAGTCTCCCGTAGCATAATCAGAAATGATTTTCTTTTGGTCTTGACCATTATTCATGTCAGTTAAATACGTTTGCTCATTTTGTAGCCTGTCAAACGCATCCTTTCTAAACCCGAAGAAGTCATACAGCATAATAATCGCTCTTTCATATAGCGGCGATTTTTCCGCTTCCTGGCAAAATTCAATTAATTTTTGTCCTGCCTTAGAATAGGAAAATTGAACACCGACAATTTGCCCTAACTGGTCTAAAGGAAGAACAGACAATGTCACATGCTCGTTTTCGGGAGCCTTTCCTTTCGCAATTTCCTCTAAGGAAAATTCCGCTAAATAAGATTCAATAATCCGCTTCTTATATAAATTAATTGCTTTTTTCCCTTTATAGTCATAATAAATGTCTCGCATCAATGGCTCAAAACTAACCTGTTGTAATGATAGCGGATTAATCCTTTGATTGATAAAAAGAAAGATTTTAAGAAACTCTTCAAACGTAAAGTCCTGTAAGGCAGATTCCACATACCATAAATCGGTTTTCTTAAAGAAGTTTGCTAACGTTATAGTATATTCATTGTCACCCGTTAACAGCCTTTCAAACAATGCGTTAAAATCCTCACCCTTTTTAATCGAGCTTTCTCTTAATCTCTTAAGTCTATCGTTGAAGCTTTGTTCAGCATGCCGCTTTTTCTTTACAATATGCGAAATAACCCCTTCTACCTCAGAGTGAACCGATTCCCACAATTCCTTTGAAACAGCTTCAATAATACATTGATTGAGCTTTAAAAGAACTCGTTCAATATCACACAACGCAGAATTTTCATTGTGTTCGATCCAATCAATAAGCGGTGAAAATTGCTGGTAACGGACCTCACCTCTAATGAATTGTCCGACTAAACCATGTGTTGAAATGAGCAGATAAATAAGCTCTTCACGTTCAATATTTCGATTTTGATAAGGGATATTCATTTGCTCTGAAGCATAAATTTGCGCGGATCCGATGTTATGGATAGAAAGCTGGAATCCCTTTTCCCGCCATTCCTTTCGTTTATGTGTGAATCCTCCTTTCGCAACCTCAGACCATATTAACACTTCCTCAATGATTTCCTTTTCACATGCAGGGAGGTCGATTTCATTCAAAACTCTCAATGTTTTTTCAACATAAGGGAGAATTGGGTTTTTCGGAATTTTTTCTAATGCATCTACTAGTTCTAAATTGACAACTTGTTCCTTTGTTAAATAAAGATATTGCAGCCACTTGTTTTTGCTTAAAATACTTTTATTACCCTTTGTGATTTCATAAATCAATTTCAATGAATTTAGCAATTCACACTCTCCTCTTTCCAGTACCTTCATTCTATTTATTCTAAAGCAAACACTTTTTGGAAAAAAGTAAAAAATATACGGTAATTAGTCGAAAAAGGAATACTTCTTTAAAAAAGGGTTTTGCTATCGTTAAGGTGAAGATTAACAGTATCCTAACATGCTGGAGGTAAAGATGAATTCTTACACAGAAATTAAACAATTCTTTAGCACTAATGCTTCGCTTCCGCTTATTTTTAATAATAAGGAAGAAAAACAGAAATGGTTAAAAAAAATTAAAGAAACACCATCTATCCAACCGTTACTGCTAGAAATAAAAGACGAAGCATCAAGGCTTTTACATGAAAGGGATCAGGAGCTAACATTTACTTTATTTCAATTATTTGAAAAGACTGGTTCAAGGCTTGAATATGAAAAGGTATATTTCTCAAAGCGAAGACGTCTAAACACATTTGCCCTCATGTCATTACTTGAGCCAGAGAATCAAAATTATTTATCAGAGCTGGAAAACACAATTTGGTCGATTCTTAATGAATATAGCTGGTGTTTACCAGCCCATTTAACGAATAGTACAGAAACAGCAACAGAATTTGCAAATTCCCTTACCAAACATGAGGAAGCTGCTAATTATACAATTGATTTATTTGCAGCTGAAACAGCGTTTGCGTTAGGCGAAATCTATACGATAGGAAAGGAGACCTTATCTCCTTTAATCGTTAAACGAATTCATTCAGAAATATATAAGCGGATTTTCCGGCCATTTCTTGCAAGCAAACAAGGATGGGAAACGGCGACACATAATTGGGCTGCGGTTTGCGCTGGATCGATTGGCAGTGCTGCACTCCATTTACTTCATGAGGAAGCAGAGCTATCAGATATAATGGCTAGAGTATTAAAGACAATGGAGTTTTATTTACAGGGCTTTCACGATGATGGTACATGCCTTGAAGGCTATGGTTATTGGCAATATGGCTTCGGTTTTTATGTCTATTTTGCAGATTTATTAAAAAAACGAACATTGGGGAAAATTGACTTATTTAGCTCGCAAAAGGTCCACCAAGTTGCCTTATTCCAGCAAAGGAGCTTTCTTTATAAAAACAAAGTTGTTAACTTTTCCGATGCACAGAGGGAAGCGAGTGTGTTCCTCGGACTAAGTCATTATTTACATCACGTTTTTCCTGATATTCAAGTGCCAGAGCAGCAATTACGAGCGTCCTATACAGAGGATCATTGCAGCAGGTGGGCTCCGGCATTTCGCAACTTACTTTGGTTTGATGACAAGCTCGAGGGTAAGCCTTGGAAGTCTGAAACAAACTATTTTAACGAATCACAATGGCTGATTTCCAGGCATAAAGCAAACAACAATTATTTTGCGTTTGCCGCAAAGGGAGGCAATAATCATGAGCCTCATAACCATAATGATCTCGGGCAATTTATTTTACAAAAAAATAATGAAGCATTCCTAAAGGATTTAGGCTCTGGAATGTATTGCAAGGATTATTTCGGGGAAAAGCGCTATACCTATATTTGCAACGGCTCTCACGGTCATTCAGTTCCACTTATCAACAATCAAGTACAAGGCGCAGGATCTAACTACTATACAAAGGTAATAAATGCTCAATTGGCTGAAGAGTTGGATTGTTTTGAGATTGACTTAACACATGCCTATGAACTATCGATATTGAAAAGATACCATCGGGCGTTCATTTGGAAAAAAACAGCTTTACCAACATTAACTCTTTATGATACCTTTCATTTCGATAAAGCGCCGGAAAGTGTTGTTGAACGCTTTATCATCCCTAACATCCAAACTATTGAACAGGAAAATGGTATTTTGCTCAAAGGGAAAGAAGCATTACAAATAAATTATGATAGAGAACAATTAGATGTAACAGTTGAAAAATTTACGTTTCTCGACCATTTTGGTGTTAAACAAATGAATCAATTTCTAGATTTTCGCGTAAGAAGCTTAGAAAAGCATCTCAAAATAAAGCTAGAATTTCAATTTATGTAAAAATACTTTGAAAATCGTCAAAATAATTTCTACCTTGCTGAGATTGCAATGATTACAATAAAGGGAAAAATCCCTCTGAGGTGGAGAATATGTCAAATGGTTGGATGTCTGGCTTTAATCGTATTTGTGAATGGATTGCGAGATTGGCTTATGTGAATGTACTATGGCTCGGTTTTACGATACTTGGCCTCGTTTTTTGTGGGATCGGACCAGCGACAGTTTCCCTTTACTCAATCATTCGCAAGTGGCTGCAAAAGGAAGCTGATTTTCCGATTTTTAAAACATTTTGGCTTAGCTTTAAAAAGGAATTTGTAAAAGCGAATTTGCTATTTTTCTCATTACTATTCATCACGATCATTCTTTATGTTGATTGGGTGCTTATTCAATCAATGACAGGGATCCTTCATTACTTATTTTTAATGGTCTTTGCGATTGTCGCGTTTTTGTTCAGTGTAATCGTTTTATACATCTTTCCTGTCTATGTACAGTTTGAAGGAGATATTTTCCATTATTATAAATCAGCGATATTAATTGGGATATCCCATCCAATTCGCACATTTATGATCGGGTTAGCGGGGATAACAAACATTCTTATCTTTCTCATTTTTCCTGGTGCTGCTATCGTTTTCGGTTACAGTGGTCTAAGTTTTTTTGTCATGTATATCTCATATTCAATTTTTTCGCAGGTGAGCGATAATACAAAACGTAAAAATGAGGGAAAAGCAATCGAAGGTTAGTTAAATTGCTAGAGAAGCAAAGGGAGGCACAATTCCTGGAAGAAATTTTTCTTATAAAATTTTTTGACAATTATGAAAATATTGTTACAGATGTTAAAGGTTCGAGATAAATAGATTACAATATTTGGTTGTCCATCTTTTTCTAGTATAATGTCTTTGTATCGGCCGATTACAATGTTCTTGCTCCAAGAAATGTCAGAATAATGAATATGAATGATTGATATTTTGATAGGGGGAACGTCCATTGAAGAAAATAGTGTCGCTCATCGCTGCATTAGTTGTGATTTTCTCGACATTTACTGTGGTGAATACTGCATATGCTGCAAGCTATGACTCTAGTAAAACGTATAAGCTGATTAATCGATATAGTGGAAAAGCATTAGAGGTGTACGAATGGTCTACTGCTGATGGCGGAAATATTGTCCAATATGATGATTTAGGTGGGGCGAATCAGCAATGGCGGATCATTGATGTTGGTGAAGGCTATCACAAAATTGTAAACGTTAACAGTTTGAAGGCGATGGAGGTTTCCAATTGGTCAAATGAGAATGGTGCCAATGTTGCTCAATGGAAAGACTGGAATGGAGCTAGCCAGCAGTGGCAAATCGTCGACTTAGGTAATGGCTATGTAAAAATAATTAACCGCCATAGTAAAAAGGCTCTTGAAGTATATGAGTGGTCAAAAAATAACGGGGCAAATGTTGTGCAATACGAAGATTTGGGCGGAGAAAATCAGCAATGGAAGCTTGTTGAAGTAAAGCCTCCAGAAACGATCACAGTAAATGCAACGATTGTTGTGCCTGCTGGTGAAACATTTGATGGGAAAGGAAAACGTTATGTTGCCAACCCTAATACGGTAGGAGACGGCAGTCAAGCAGAAGGGCAAAAGGCAGTATTTCGATTAGAGGATGGTGCAACATTAAAGAATGTAATATTAGGTGCTCCAGCAGCTGATGGTGTGCACACATATGGGGATGCTCTTATTCAAAATGTTGTATGGGAAGATATTGGCGAGGATGCCATGACAATAAAGGAATCTGGACATGTCGTCATTAAAGGGGGCTTTGCCCAATATGGAAGCGACAAAATGTTCCAAATAAATGCACCTTCACAATTTGATATTATCAATTTCACGGCTAGAGATACTGGAAAAATGATTCGGCAGCTTGGAGGTTCTACCTTTAAAACGAGCGTTTACATCGAAGGCTCTGTCATCACAAATATGAATGAAGCAATTTTCCGTACAGATAGCAGTACAAGTGAGGTTAAAATGGTAGATACACGATACTCTGATGTAGGTCGTAAATGGTACAATGTGAAGAATGTAACTGAAAGTAATAATTTTGAGTTTTAATAAAATGTAAGCA
>JAPSLL010000007.1:125251-127092 GCA_031180805.1 Bacillus sp. (in: firmicutes) | reverse complement strand
TTACACCTTCAACACTAACTTCGCAACGCACTCCACATGCGCCGTATGAGGAAACATATCAACCGGCTGAATATATTCCACGTGATAATCCTTTGCTAAGTAGCTAATATCCTTTGCTAAAGTTGATGGGTTACAGGATACATAAACAAACTTTTTGGGCTTTACTTGTTTAATCGCATCTAATAGCTTTTTGTCACATCCTGTTCTTGGTGGATCGACGACGATGACGTCTGGGCGCCAGCCTTCATTTACCCATTTTGGGAGCCAATGCTCGGCCGTTCCGGTAACATAGGTTGCATTGGTGATGCCGTGTTTTATTGCATTTTCGTTCGCATCAATGATGGCTGATTCGATCGTGTCCATTCCGCGGACTTCACTTGCACCAGCTGCAAGCCACATGCCGATTGTTCCTACGCCACAGTATGCATCGGCAATTTTTTCTTTCCCAGTTAGACCTGCTGCTTCCTTCACTTCATCATATAATTTGACTGTTTGGACTGGGTTTAATTGAAAGAATGCACGTGCTGATAGCTCAAAGCTTAAGTCACCAAGTGTTTCTTGGATGACCTCTTCACCGCTAAGATGAATTGTTTTTTCACCGAAAATTAATGATGTTTTATTGCCATTTATATTTTGAACAAGTGATTTAACCTCTGGTAATCTCTTTTGAATTTCCATCATTAATAATTTTTTTCGCGGTACCTCTTTTTGTGTTGTAATTAATACTACCTGAACCTCTCCTGAGCTAAAACCTGCACGAGTGACAATCGTACGAACGATTCCTTTTCGCTTTCGTTCATCATAGATTGGGATTTGCAGGTCCTCAAGAATTTGTTGCACCCCTTCTGATACTTTGTTTGTTAAAGGATGCTGGACCATACAGTTTTGAATTGGAATGAGCCGGTGTGAGTCTAATCCATAAAGACCTGCGATGACCTTTCCATTCTTTTGCTGCCCCACCTGGAATTGGCTTTTGTTTCGATAATTCCACGGTTCTGCCATTCCAAGTGTGTCTCTAATGTCTAGCTTATGTAGCGCAAGCTTTGTATGTCGTTCAAGTGATTGGATAACAATGTCACGCTTTTCCTTTAGCTGCTGAGCATAGGCTAAATGCTGAAGCTGACAGCCACCGCATTCTTCGTAAATTGGGCATGGTGGCTTGACGCGGAAAGGAGATTGCTTTTTAATTTTCTTAACCTTTCCTTCTGCAAACTTTGGTTGGATTTTTGTCGCTTCAACTAATACCTCTTCACCAGGTAATGCACCAGGTACGAAGACAACCTGTCTTTTAAAGTAGCCGACACCTTCACCATTAATCCCTAAACGCTTAATTGTTAACGGGAAGGTTTGCCCCTTCTCTATTTTAATCGAATGATTTTTTTTCGTTTCTTTCATAGTAAAAAGCTCTCCATTTCTACTGGAACATTCATCTTTTAATCATACTAATAGTTCGTCTTAAAAGCTAGTAACGTTCATTCCTCTTCCTAGCATTTCCATAATCGCTAAAGAAAATGAGGCCAACTCATATCGAGTCAGCCTCATCTCATAACTTATTATTCAGCATTTGTCTTTCTTCTTACAATATAGATTGCAATTGCACCAGTGATTAAGACAATAGCACCAATTAGTAACATATTATATGTGCTTGTTGCCGTATCCGGTAATTTTTCACCAGTTGTTTCTTTATCAACAGGCTCAACTGTTACATCCTCTGGAGCTTCTGTTCCTGGTGCCTCTTTCCCCGGGGTTTCTGCTCCTGGTTTTTCCTCACCCGGAGGTTCTGTTCCCGGTTTCTCTTCACCTGGAGGGTTTGTTCCTGGTGTTTCCTCACCTGGTGGTTC
>JAPSLL010000007.1:95636-125151 GCA_031180805.1 Bacillus sp. (in: firmicutes) | reverse complement strand
GAGCTTCTGTTCCTGGTGCCTCTTTCCCCGGGGTTTCTGCTCCTGGTTTTTCCTCACCCGGAGGTTCTGTTCCCGGTTTCTCTTCACCTGGAGGGTTTGTTCCTGGTGTTTCCTCACCTGGTGGTTCTGTTCCTGGTGTCTCTTCACCTGGTGGTTCTGTCCCTGGTGTTTCCTCACCTGGTGGTTCTGCTGGAATTTCTCCAGTTTCATAATAAGCTTTAATTTCTTCTGCTGTTAATACCTTTGCATCGTAAACAAGTAATTCATCCATTAAGCCTTTATATGGGGTATCCCAATAGTTTACACCTAAGGCGAATACACCGTTCTCTGTTGTGAAAACGTCTGGAAAGTTTTCTCCCGCAAACTTTTCTTCACCATTTACATAGAGTTTTATACTGCCGTTGTCTACTGAGAATGCAACATGTGACCATTCATTTGCTGGGATTTTCATGCCAGTACCAGCGTCATACCATGCTTCACCTGACCAGAGCATCGTATCATTTGCTACTCCGTCATGGCCCATTGGTAAAAAGCTAATCCATTTTGTGTTACTGCTTCCACCAAAGAATGAAGTTGTGTATTTATTCAATTCCTGCGGATTTAGCCATAATGATACCGTGTACTTATTACTAGAAATCAATCCATCTGGCAAACGAATTCCAGATGTACCGTCAAATACAGCTGCTTGTCCAACTTTTCCTTCTGCAAATGTACTTGTTCCACCTGTATTATCAATACGGTTACCAGTTACCGAACCGTCCGTCACATTTCCCGTGCTATCCTTTAAATTATCCTCAAATGCATAATGAGCAACGAGCTTACCTTCCTTTTGTGGTAAAACGACGACTGTAAATTGTTTCGTATCGGTAATTTCACCTTTTGTTATCGTTGCCGTAAGCGTTACTGTCACCGATTCCTTGCCAACTGGACGAGTTACTTTTCCATCCTCAGAAACAATCTCAGGATGTGATGACTGCCACGTAATTTGTGTCCCACGTAATCCTGCTGTTGGTAATGTTAAATGACTAATGACATTTGTTGTGTCTCCAAGACTTAAATCATTTTTAACCGCCGCAACAATTTCTGCATCTGATTGTGATGCTGTTTTACTTCCCCAAATCGCAATGCCTTCATTTGATAGTGCCGTAAATGTTAAAACATATCTTTCAGTCGTTGGATCCCATTGGTGAACGAACACACCTTTATATGTTTTACCATCAACCTGTAAAGTCGCTACATTTTCACCAGATAAACTCCATTCACCTGTTACGTCACCAGAAATCGTTCCATCGTCATTTAACGTAACTAGTTCTGATTGTTTAATTTCTGCTGAAATATCTTTACCATGATTAATAAATTTATAGTCTCCGCTTATATCTGCTGCTTCAACCCTTTCTAACGATTCGCCCGCATAACGATATGGCGAAACAACCGGCCAACCATCTTCATTCATATACATTTTATGTACACGAACCTGATGCATTTCACCTTTTTCAGGGAAGCGAGTATGGAAAATTAAATATTGTTCGTCTGTTGCTTCATCATAGTAAACAGAATTATGGCCTGGCGAAACATAGCCTGTCCCAATTCCAGTTCCAGCCTCGCCAACTTCTCTTTTGAATAAGTGACTGCCCATTAATTTCACACCATATGGTTCGATCGACGCATCATCAAATATCGGAAGGTCTGGATTAGCCTTGACATTAATCATGTCATTGCCTTCTGCATCATAATATGGACCATCAGGATTTTTCGAACGAACAACACGCATGTTATAGCCGCCAGTTGAATCTAGTCCACCAAATGATAGGTACATATAATAATAATCTGTTTCTTTACTATATTGGACATATGCTCCTTCAATTCGACTATGGTTTCCACCGAGTAATTTTTCCCCATAACCTTGGTTTGGTAATGGTTCACCTGTTTCAGGATCCATTTCCATAATGAAAATACCACCAGAGTATGAACCGTACATCATCCAGAGCTTGCCATTTTTATCAAAGAACACGTCCGGGTCAACGGCATTTGGATGAATTCTTGCATCATAAATCGTCCCATCTGGGCTTATTTCATCCCACATCCCAGATTTCAGGAAAATCCCTTGATCTTTGTAAGGGCCTTCAATATTGTCTGCAACGGCAATCCCCATCGCTGAACGAGGAGAATCTCCTTTACAAGCGTTATAATACATATAAAACTTCCCATTTAATTCAATCACATCTGCTGCCCATAATGTATCAGATTCAGCCCAGTCAAATGTTTCCTTTAATTCCTCAACAACGTTTTCAAATAACGGGTTATCGGGATTAACTAAGTTTGCCACTTCATCCCATTGCATAAAATCCTTTGTCTTTGCTGCTGCTAAGTGAGAGCCAAAAACATAGTACGTGTCACCTGTTTTAATGACTGATGGATCGTGGACAGATACATCTTTAAAAACAGGTGCTTCCGCTTGGTCGCTTGCTACCCCATCATTTTCAATGGAGAACGCTAAATTTGGAACAAGAAGTACAAGTGTTAAAAATAAAGCTAAAAATCTACGAGATAATTTCTTTTTCATACTTTCATACCCCTCCTTTTTGTATGAAACGAAGTATTTACGCATGGGTTGTATGCGCATTCATTTTTTGGGATAAAAAGGGATGTACGTACAAAATCGAAGCCAACACCTTTGTAAATGTATGAAATCTAGTTTTCTATCTTTATCATACCCATGCAAAAAAATCGCTAAATCCCGATGAAATGCGACAAACCTTAAGCTAAATACATACGTTTCTATTCATACATGGGTTAGAAAACTGCACATTTTTACAAAAATTCACTGAGAGGATGTTTTTCCAAAAAGATGCTAGGAAGAATTTTATGTATTGTAAGCGCTTATCCTAACCAATATTTATCCTATTACACACGTTCGTACATGTCAATATGTTTTAAATCAATTTCGAACTTGTTTATCCTCTCGCATAAACATACGTACAAGTTGACGCGAAAGAGAGTAATTCACAGCAAAGGATCCCCCTCAAACCCAAACAATCAACATCTTTTAACTAGAGTTTGCTGGAGAGTCTTCCCATGTTAAGTCACTCTCTTCCCATTCACTTATTCAATGCTTCTCCACAAATAAAGCGTTGCATAGCTTAAATATGGATGCCATTGCTCACTGTACATGTCCATTTCTTCACTTGTAGGCTTCCTCTCTAGGTTAAAATGCTTTTGAATCGCCTTTTGTATCCCAATGTCTGCTTTTGGAAACAAATTCGGTCTTCCTAAGCCAGTTAACAAAAGATTTTGTACAGTCCACGGTCCAATCCCACGAATTTTTATTAGCTTCTTCATTACTTCATCATCAGATAAGCTTTCAACTTGTGATAAATCTAAGCTCCCTTCAGCAATAAGCCGAGATGTATCAATCACATATTCAGCCTTCCTCCTGCTGAATTGCATGTTCATTAGCTCCTCAACCTCTAAAGCAGCAACCGTTTCTGGTTTTGGATAAAACCAAACATCATCAACCTCATAACCAAATGCTTTAACAAATCGTTCTGTTAACGTATGAGCAAAAGATAAATTTAATTGCTGATGAATAAAACATTTCATTAAACAGCGATATAAATCATATTCCAATACAAGCGGTGTCCCCTCATGCTGCTGAAAAATATCTGAAAGATTTGTCGTTTTGAAATGATTATTTAGTTTACTTAACGGAAAATCCCATTGAAAAATTCTAATCAGCTCAGCTTTAGCTTGTTCTTTTACATCATTATCATGTCCCTTTAGCTCAAAGCGTGGATTATCTAAAGTACCAACAGCCTTCACTTCGATGACATGTGGTTTTTCATTTATAATAAGTGGAACCTTCACCGATTGTTGTTCCTGATTTACGTTGTTTAACGGATCAAGTGATAGCCTGCTTATAACACGGCCGAAATGATACGGTCCGTTTGCTTCCATTATTTCCTTCCACATTTTTATTCACAGCCTTTATACTCTTTTTGCCAATTATAGCATGGTTTTGTTTTGTCATTAGGTTAATTTTAATGTGAGGATTTGCTTCGTTTTTTTAGACTAATCTCTTGTCTCTAAAAAAATCCCCCTTTGTTAAAGGGAGATTAAATCAGGGTTATCAATCATTTTTTGAAGCATTAAGTCGTCTAAGCTTTTGAAGATGTAGCCTTGTTTCTGCAGCTCAACGATGGCGTTGTCCAGTCCTTCGGCATTGTCCTTTGATACAGTATGGAGAAGGATGATCGCTCCTGGGTGGATTTGTTGCATAATGTTTTCGTACGAATATCTCCAGCCTCTTTGTGCGTCTATTTTCCAGTCAACAAAGGCAAGGGACCAGAAGACAGTCGTGTATCCTAGATCTTTAGACGTTTGCAGCACCCGTTCACTAAAAATACCTCTTGGCGGCCTTAAGTAATTCATCCCTTTTTGGTCTGTTAATTCCTCCACTTTCAGGCGAACAGATTCAAGCTCTTCTTTTATTTCTTCATCACTTTCTTTTGTGAGGTCTGGATGATACCATGAGTGGTTTCCAACGATATGACCTTCCTTCACCATCCGTTTTACTAATCCTGGTTCGGATTCAATATAATGACCTGTTACAAAAAATGTTGCTGGAACCTCTCGTTTTTTTAAGACGTCTAACACCTTGCTCGTATATCCATTTTCATAGCCATTATCAAAGGTTAAGTAAATTTCCTTCTTAGTTGTATCTCCTATATAGAAGGAGCCGTACTTGCCAAGAATTTCGTCATATTCCTCTCCAGCAGAGGCTGGCTCGTGGTTTTTACTTTTTTTAAAGCCCCAATGAATTGGTTTATTTGATATCGCATATGCTTCGTTCGAAAATAAAAAAATTAGACAGCATAGGATTGTCATGATAGACAACTTTTTCATCATACTCTCTCCTCATGATCGTTATATATGTATAGTGTTTATTTATGAGAGCATTCCATACTGGAAAAAATTACATTAAGTCCCTTTTCTAAAATATCGTTGTTATTAAGGTACACTTTTTTGATTGATTGGAGGGTGAGTGCATGACTCATGTGGATGCTTGGGAAGGGGGAATGCAGTGGAAAACAACTTCTAATTAACAGCATCAAAGTTTTACGAAAACTGCCTAAATAAAAAAGAGCGTGCCTTTAAAATTAGGAAAGTTCCTGATTCAGGCACACTCATTTCTTTTAAACAAACGTTTATTTAAATACCGGGTCCTTAAATTTAGAGAGCTTTTCTAGTGATGATTTGTCGACATCGGCGTGAAGGCTGTTTCCGTGTGAATCCATTGTAACAACAGCTGTAAAGCCTTCAACCTTAAGATGCCACATTGCTTCTGGAATTCCAAATTGCATGAGGTCCACACCTTCTACTGATTTAATACAGTCAGCATAATATTGTGCAGCTCCTCCAATTGCATTTAAGTAGACACCTCCGTGTTCTTGTAGCGCCTTTAATGTTTTTGGTCCCATTCCACCTTTTCCAATAACAGCGCGAATACCAAATCGCTTCATAATATCGCCTTGGTATGGCTCCTCACGAATACTTGTCGTTGGACCCGCTGCTTTAACGTGATACTTTCCATCCCCATCCTTCATCATAACAGGTCCACAGTGATAAATAATCTGTCCATTGAGATCAACTGGGGAGTCGTTTTCTGATAGGTATTTATGGATTGCGTCTCTCCCTGTATACATCATTCCATTAATGCGTACGACGTCACCAACTTTTAACTCTCTAATTTGTTCCTCTGTAATTGGTGCTTCTAGGACAACTTCACGAACCGATTGCTTTTGCTCTTCTGTTGAAGCAGCCTCAGCTTGACCAAAGTCAACCTCATCTCCGTCTTGATATAACCATTCGTTAATTACTCCTGTTTCAGGATCTAAATATACACCTAAACGGCGATAAGCCCAGCAATTGTAAGCAACTGATACGAAGAAGCTTGCTGGAATACGGTTTATGACACCAATTTTACAACCTAGTAATGTTGTTTCTCCGCCAAATCCCATCGTTCCAATTCCAAGCTCATTTGCATGCTCAAGGACATATTCCTCAAGCTTGCGTAAATCTTCTCTTTCGTTCACATCATCAACACGTCTAAATAATTGCTCCTTCGCCAGCTCATAGCCGCTTGTTCGGTCGCCACCGATTCCTACCCCGATAAAGCCTGCACTACAGCCTTGCCCCTGTGCTTGATAAACGGAATGCATAATGCATTTTCTAATTCCATCTAGGTCTCGTCCCGCTCTTCCTAGGCCTTCAAGCTCACAAGGTAAGCTATATTGGATATTTTTATTTTCACAGCCACCGCCCTTTAAAATAAGGCGTGCATCAATATAATCTTTTTCCCATTGCTCAAATTTAATAACAGGTGTTCCATCACCTAAATTATCACCGCTGTTTTCCCCAGTAATCGAATCAACCGAATTAGGACGTAGCTTGCCATCCTTTGTTGCTTGAGCAATGGCACGCTTAATATCTTCCTTCATCTTTAGTTGATTTGCGCCAACCGGAACTTTTAATTTAAACGTTGGTAGGCCTGTATCCTGACATATTGGTGAAATATTATCGTCAGCCATTTTAATATTATTCGTAATTGTTGCAAGTGACATTGCAGAACGAGTGCCAGCACTTTCTCGCAATTTTGCCGCAGCGATTGCTCTTCGTACATCTTTTGGTAGATTGGTCGATGTTTCTACTATTAATTTGTACATGCTTTCGTAAAAGTTCTCCATCTCGATTCTCCCCTTATATCGTCTCTTAATGTATCTAAACTTTCGGTCTATTTCTTCAATTTTTATTATACTCCTTCAAAAAAAGATTGAAAAGGAATATCATAAGCGCTTTCAGTTTGAGGTCAGAACCGACTTTTTTATCTCTGACATCCATCTTTATCACGAGCCAGACGCAAAAACGAAAATATAAAAAAAGAGCAGACTAGTGTCATGCTCCATTTCGATCCCAATCTTTTTTAAATTGTTCATGCTTGAATTCAAGCTCGTCTAACATTTTTAATAATCGGTCAATATCTTCAACATCTGTTGACTCGGGCTCCATTGAATCGAGTACTTCTAAAAACATATTTAACCGACTTTTTAAATAAGATAGTTGTGAATCCTTATCTTGAACTGCATTACCCATTTTAACTCTCCTCTCAAAGATATATTTCATCCTAAAGTATTATTAATCTGGCTGTTTTCGAACTTTGCTGCTTTTTATTAGTTATTCGTTTTGCTTGATTTCCGCTAAAGTACTCGCTTTCCGCTGGGTGGGTGGTGAGCCTCCTCGGTGTTAACACTTGTGGGGGTCTCACATTCCCTACGCATCCCCAGGAGTCTTACACTTACGCTCCAATCAACCTTTACAAAGTTTAGCTTATATACAAAAACATTTAGAAAATTGCCTTTAATTTTAAAATAACTGACTAAAAAGCGCAAGTTCCCTAGCATACTTCGAGCAAACAAGATGCAAGTGAATAAAAGACATTCTTTTTGATAAAATCACTTGTGACGTATGACCTTAATGAGTTAAAAACTAAACCTCAGTACTTTCTTACTTTAATATAAAAGCTCCAATGGATGATAACAATGAACGTTCATGTTAGAATGGGTATGGAGCTGACAACTCTGTATAATAAGCTAATCTGTTTTTAAAGATATTTTAGCCTTATGTAAAAGGCTATTTTTATTTGTTAATAAAAGGAGTACCTCGAAAATGAATGTAACAAACACATTAAAACCAATTACAACTTCATATGATCCGTGGGAAGCATATCTTGATGTCGAGCAATACGGAAAAATGGAGTTAACAAATATTGAATTTACCACGACAACACTTTGCAATATGCGGTGTGAGCATTGCGCTGTCGGTTATACGCTACGTCCAAAGGACCCGAATGCTCTTCCACTTGATTTATTGTTAAAACGACTTGACGAGGTTCCAAAGCTTCGTTCCTTAAGTATTACAGGTGGGGAACCGATGCTATCGTTAAAATCTGTTGAAAATTACGTCATCCCACTTTTAAAGTATGCCCATGAACGTGGAGTGCGTACACAAATAAATTCAAATTTAACACTTGATTTAAATCGATATGAGAAAATTATTCCATACTTGGATGTATTACACATTTCTCATAACTGGGGTACGATTGATGAGTTTGTTGAGGTTGGATTTGCCATGATGGACAGAAAGCCAACCTACGCACAAAGAGCTGCATTGTTTGAGCGAATGATCGAAAACAGTCGTGCACTTGTTAAAGCTGGTGTCATTGTTTCGGCTGAAACGATGCTTAACAAAAATACCCTTCCGTATATTGAAAAAATTCATAAGCAAATTGTTGAGGATATGCATTGTCAGCGTCATGAGATTCACCCAATGTACCCAAGTGATTTCGCTAGTTCATTGGAAACATTATCACTGTCAGAGATCCGTTCAGCGATTCATCATTTATTAGATATTCGCGATGAATCTATATGGATGCTATTTGGGACATTGCCATTTTACGCATGCAGCGATAATAAGGATGATTTAGCGTTAATTAACCGTCTTCGTTCAAGCAAGAATGTTACGGTTCGAAACGATCCTGATGGAAGATCCCGTTTAAATGTTAATATTTTCGATGGAAATATCATTGTGACAGATTTTGGTGATGCTCCTCCTTTAGGGAATATTAAGGACAACACACTTCAGTCTGCCTATGATAAGTGGATGGATTCTTCCTTGGCAAAATCACTCAATTGTCATTGCCCTGCTGTGAACTGTCTTGGACCGAATATTCTCGTTAAAAATAGTTATTATAAAGATGTTGATTTCACAAAACGACAGTCGAATTTATAGGTGATAGGTATGGAACAAATACAAGAGATTCTTTCGATAAACATCGTCCAAATCATCATTGTTGCCATCGTTCTTTGGGCAAGTGTTGCAATTACTAACAAAACGTTAAGCAAGTTTTTTCTAAAAACAGATTTTATTGAGGAACGAAAAGAAAAAACGATTGAAAGCTTAGTACGTTCATTATTGAAATATACTGCGACCATTTGCTTTATTTTATTTGTTATCTCTAAATACGTTGAAAATTTCGAATCCATTTTAGCAGGAGCTGGAATTGCCGGGGTCGTCATTGGCTTTGGTGCACAAAGCCTTATCAAGGACATTCTCGCCGGGTTATTCCTTATTTACGAAAAACAGCTTCATCAAGGTGATTTTGTAACAATCAATAACACCTTTAACGGCACTGTTGAAGAAATCGGCCTCCGTTCCCTAAAGGTAAGGGAATGGAGTGGGAAATTATTGACCATTTCCAACGGAGAGATTAAGCAAATTCAAAACTATAATATCGATCGAATGCGGGTAATTGAACGGGTTGTTGTTAGATACCAGGAGGATCCTAAAAAAGTGTGGGATGCTCTGGAAAAGGCATGTGACCTTCTAAATCAACAATTCGGCCATTGCTTGAAGGTAGATCAGGAAGATTGTCTTATCGAACCTTTCTCAATCTATGGAATCACCTCATTAAATGCAGGTTTCCACGGCTATGAGTACACCATTACAGGACTAGTTGATGACAAAGAGTATTGGAATACATCAAGAGAAGCACGAAAAATCATCGCACAGGTGCTCTACGAAGAAAAAATCGGACTAGCCGAGGAGCAAATTTCTGTTAAACATACCGAATAACAAAAGCGCTAGCCTTGAACAGCTCCGATGCTTTGTTTTTTATAAAAATATAAAAAAACAAGAACTGTTCCTGACAGATAACAGTTCTTGTTTTTTCGTCATTCTCCAGCTATCACAACGACATCGACATTTTCTAACCATTTTTCAGGGGCAGTTCCATCCGGATTCGCAATCCAAGCATCGCTATTTTCATCAAATAAAGACTTCCCGCGATACCAAATTAATTTGTTAACTGTTTTGTTATAAAACGGATGGTAATCCCCATACCCTTGAGTTGGATGTGTAATTTGCTTTTGTTTTTTATTGCTGATGTGAACAAGATAAAGTGCTGGAAGTGGGTGCTCGCTACTATTATTTGACCATTCCTTTTCGATGACCCTTGAAGTAACAATTTCCTCATTATTTATCCACGTAAAGTCAAGCTCTGCATAGTTTTGTGGAGTAAGGGTTCCTGATGCAGGCATTTCTTCAACCTTTAACCGCTTGTTTTTAAAGCCAAAGACAATTCTTCCTCCCCCCGCAATATATGCAAGCATATCCTTTGAAGGAGCCCATTTCGGCTTTCCGACACCTAAAATGACCTCATCCAACACTTGAAATGACTTCCCATCATTAGATAAAACCGTAAGCATATTGCTATCCATTGACCAGGACGCTGTTGGCGAGACAATGAAGGAAATCCATTTGCTGCTTGGTGAAAATACAAAAGAATTTGGGTAAATTGACAAAATATCAATATTTCCTTTTTTGATTTCCTTCGGGATCGTAAAAAATTCCTCTGCAACTCCCAGCTTTATTTTGCTTAAATCACTAGGAAGCACCTTTTTATATATGACTGGGTTCGTCCATCCATTTGGTAGTAGCTTTGCACTTGATGCTAATATCAAGCCATCATCATTTGGTAGCCACTCGTAATCTGCGACACCTAACGCTACATTATAAAAACGCTCTAAATCTGACACATTTACTAGTTCCTCATCCATAAAAGCTATGATATTTTTTGTTGCAGCCCATCTAGGTGAATGACTATCATGATAGATTTTCCTTTGCATTCCATCATTTGGACGGTAAACCCAAAGCTCCCTATGAATTTCTTCGCCTTGCTTTGCTTCATTTTGATAAGAAATCCATTGTCTATCATGTGACCATTGTGGCATGCCAACTATATGACCTGTATTCGTAACCTTCTTTTCCTCACCATTTGTCCAAAGCCATAAATCACCATCCCGAATAAAGGCTGCATCGATATTCTCTAAGCCTTGTCGATTTGCTGCAAAGCTTGTGTGAGGGAAAACTAGCAATACTGCGATAATAATAACGAGATGCTTCAACTCCCATCCCCCCCTATATTTAATAAACATGAAAAAATCAATGCGTCTGAACGCACTGATTTTATTCATTATTTTGGATTATCAGCTGTTACAAAACCGAATGATACATGATCTTGAATCGGAATCCATGCCCCAATTCCTTGTGACGTGACATTTTTGACGACAATGCTTTTTTTATTCCCCTTTAAAACGAGATAAACCTCACCATACGTAACCTTACCCTTTTCATTAACAGCTGGTGCATAGGCATATAAGTAGCCTAATTTTTTAGGCTGCACATTATAAATCTGGTCTGCCTTTGTCCCAGCGCCAATAATCGTTTCAAAGGAGAGTGGTAAATTCGTTTTCTTCATTGCTTTTAACAGCATCATTTTTTTCACATGCTCAGCTTCCGGTACCTTTGCGGTTAGGCCACCTTTTACAGACTTTTGTGCCTCCTGCTTATAATGCATTTGAAACGGGCCCTTCCCTCCACGATTGTCTTGAAAATTCGTGTTGATCTTTTGGTATTCCCAGTTTGTAGCTGTTTCTGTTGATTGATAATTTAACGCCCATTCCCCTAAATAAATTGTTGCCCGATAACCGATTGCTAAAGGTGCATCAGAAATAGTTGACTCGTTTAGAATCCGAATTAAATCAGGGTTTTCAATCGGTACATCAGATGTATCAATAAGTGATTGAGTAAAATCACTAGGTTGTAAGTATGGTAAATCTTGTGTTGGATTTGGATATGTGTTTTCCTTCGTTATCTCCATAACGGTATTTGGAATTTTAATTTGTTGTTGCTTACCTTCTGCATAAGAAGCATGAGAAACACTAAATGAAAACAGTAAGACAAGAGAAATGAATTTCAATTTTTTCATACTTTCATCTCCTTTCATAAGCTATGATTAGTGTTTTCAAGATTGTTTTTGTTTATCCAAGCTTTTTAACAAATTCCATTAAAAGCGTTTACAAAAATAAGAAAAAGGTGTAAAATAAACCTATCAGAAATGAGTCCCTAGATAGTTTGTTGCGCTATTTTGCAAGCGTTACCAATTTCTCTAGTAATTTGTTTCGTCCTACAAAGAATGAATGAGGGGTCTGAACCTTTGGTTTTGAGACACCCTCTCTTTTTTATAACAAATAAAAGCCAATACCCATGATGAGATAGGCTGCTAATAGCATAGCCCCCTCAAACCAGTTTGTGTCACCATCATTCGTTATCATAATTGTTAAAAAGACAGCTGTTACCATTGCAATAAGTTCAGGCAACGTAAAAACTAAAGGCATCCTATCGGTAAAAAATAGTGAAATTAACACTAATAGTGGAGCAACAAACATCGAAACTTGCAATGTCGAGCCGATGGCAATTTCTACTGCTACATTCATTTTATTTTTATATGCCATAATAATTGCAGAAGCATGTTCAGCAGCATTCCCGACAATCGCAACGATAATAACCCCAATAAATAGCTCCGTCCAACCAAACTGCTCTCCTACTGTTTCAAATGTATGGACAAGGTTTTCTGATACGTAAGCAACCGCAATCGTCGAAAGCAATAAGATAATGATCGCTTTCATTTTTGACCATTCTGGTTCCTCATGTGCCTCAACAGTGTCTGACTTATGCTGATAGACGCCTCGATGAGTCACAAGCTTAAAGAATAATGCAGCTAAATAAAGAATAATAAGAATGATCGATATCCCAATGCTTAATGATAATGTTTCTGCCTCATCCATTGTCATCGAAAAGACCTCAGGAATGACAAATGCAACAACAACAGCAAATATAAGCATTCCCGAATTATGGCGTGCATCATAAATATTAAATTCCTGCCGTTTATACTTTAACCCGCCGATAAAAAAACTTAAACCCGCTACTAGAAGCAGGTTTCCTATTACTGATCCAGTTAAGGAGGCTAACACAACCCCTAATAGCCCTGCCTTCAATGAAAATATGGAAATAATCAATTCTACTGCATTTCCAAACGTTGCATTTAATAATCCACCAATTCTTGGCCCGGCAACAATTGCTAAGCTCTCTGTCGCTCTGCCCATAAACCCTGCTAGCGCAATAATCGTTAAGCAATAAATGACAAACATTAGAATTTGGGACCAATGAAAAAGGCTACCTGCTACTGATAGCGGTAATCCAATTAAAGCAATAATAGTAAACAAACGATTAACCAAACTATTCACCATTCCCTTGCTTAGAATGAAAACTACTCGTTTTTATAGTTTAGTCTCTCAACTTAAACAAATTAATAAACCTATTTTTTGGAATTTCTGCTTTACTAAGGATAATGATGAGGTCTTCTGTTGATTAAATTTGATAAAGGGCTCCTAAAAAGGATAAACTAGCTCCCCACGCACAATGTTCGATGATTTGATATTTTCTCTTATGATGAATTTTAATAGGAGCTAGTTTCATTGACCGTCGCATATTTCAAGCTATTTTTTTCTTCTTAAATCCGTAATAATACATACTTAAAGGCCACCAGAGGATGCAAAAAATTGGATACACAGCCCAGATTTGATGAGGTGTTGTAATAGCATTAACTGCAACAAAAAACGCAATAACTAGTAAGCTCCCTGATATCGAAAACGCATAAAATGTTCGCGTTTTTGTATGATATAAAGCAAGCGGCCACCATAAAACAGCAAATGCAGGGTAAATCGCCCACGGATGTTGAGGAGATAGGACAAGATTTAAAATAATATAATATACTATAATACTTGCACTGCATATTATGGCCGTACTTACCATTTTGCTATGTTTATCTAGAATAGCTAGAACCGGCCAGCACAAAAGTGGTGGTAATGCATATAAAAACCATGGATATTCGGGTGTTTGAATATAGTTTTCAGTGATTAAAAAGGCTATGATAATCAAGCTGTACACAATTGATAAAAGCTTATGATTCCTTTTCTTCGCACAATAGACACCTATCGGCCAAAGCAAGAAAGCAAATGTGGGATAAATGAACCAAGGATATGTCGTACTTAAGCTATTTACCACGATTATAAAAATAATCGTCATAATACTTCCTGCAAGAGCAAATTGAAATGCTATATCCTTTTTCATTGATTAATACTCCTTTCTACCTTATTCCGCTTCCAATAAAAGTACATCGATAACGGCCACCAGAGGATTGCAAAGGTTGGGTAAACGAACCAAATTGTACTCGGTGTATAATAGAAGTTAATAAAGACAAATAGTCCGATAATGAGCATGCTCCCCCATATCGAATAGCCAAGATTTAATTTTGCATATTTGTTTACCTTTTTCGTTTTCTTTACACCAAGCTCCTTTTTGATATCTTCAATATCGCCAAATTCAACAATTGCTTTATTGATCGCATCCTCCTCATCTTTTCCTTGTGCCATTAAATCCCAAACCTTTTCCTCTAAGTTTTCAAGAACTTCCTGCTGAATCGCTCTTTTCTCTTCACTATCATGTAGATCCTTAAATAGCTCCTCCACATGATTCTTTAGCTTGATCACTCAAATCCCTCCATAAATAAATCGATAATTTCTTTCGTTTCCTTCCATTCCTTTACCATTTCGGTTAAATATGCTTTTCCAAGAGAAGTAATTCTGTAGTACTTTCGTTTTCCTCCCTGTGATACATTTCCAAAATAAGACTCAATGAGTTCCTTTTTTTCTAAACGTTGAAAAACGGCATACAAGGTTGCTTCTTTAATTTGAAAACGATTTTCGGTACGTGAACTAATTTCTCTCGAGATTTCATATCCATATCTGTCTTTTTCTAAAATTAAGCGAAGGATCATGGAGTCTAAATGTCCACGAATGATATCGCTTCTAATCATTATTACACACCCTTTACGACATTGCTCTATCTGATAGAGTAATCTTATCGTGAATTACTCTATCTGTCAAAGTAATTTTTAAAAAAATATGGAAATATTAAGTCTATTTTTCATAAACTTTATTGCCTTGACTAATTAGTGCTTTGTAAAAATTGAAAATCTCGCAGGTCCTTCTAGGATCAGAAACGGTAAAATTAGAAAAAACTGCAGCTTCATTATTAGGCTTTTCCTAACAACGAAGCTGCAGTAAGATTTAAATAAGCTTATTTTTTCGTTTATACAACATGGCGTTTAATTCTCCACCAAAAATAAGGATCATTCCCGATAAGTAAAACCAAATCATTAAAACGATAATTCCACCAATACTTCCATATGTCGCACTGTAATTTGCAATGTTTCCAACATAATAGGAAAATGCCAATGATACAAGAATCCACCCAATTGTTGCAGCAAATGCCCCTGGAATTCCATCCTTTATATGAAGGCGCTTATTTGGTGCAAAGAAATAAAGTGCTGTAAAAACGATGAACAGGATGATCGCACTTAATAACCAGCGAAGTGTATTCCAAAGCGTTAAAAACTCGGTTGATAAGCCGAAATGCGAAGAAATCAATAAGCCGATTTCTCTGCCGAATACCGGTAATAATAAGGCTAGTACTATGATAAAAACCATTGCGATTGTTAAAAAAATCGCCATTAATCTTGAGGCAAAGAACGATCTTGTTTCTTCAACATCATATGCCCTATTAAATGCCCGAACGATTGAATTGATTCCATTGGATGCAGACCAAAGCGTTGCTATAACCCCGAACGATAATAAACCGCCATTTTTTTTCTCAATGATTTGGTTTAATGATTCCTCAATAATCGCAACAGATTCACCAGGGGCAAATTCACTTATCGTCCCAAGCACATCCTCCTGTGTCAGCGGTAAATATGCAATTAATGTTATAAGGAAAAGCAAAAATGGAAACAGGGACAATAAGAAAAAATATGCGAGCTGTGCAGATAATCCCGCCACCTCATCATGTAAAAATCGTTTTAATAGCTCCTTAAAAAATGACAAGATATATCCACCTCTCGATTATTGTCGGTTATGGAATAAATTTGTCCTTTGTTTCTTGTAGCATATGTACAACATGTGGAGAAGATTCCTTCAACTCTTGAACCTTTTCATTAATAAACGCGATATCGTCTGATACCTCTTGCACCGTCTGACGTACATCATCAATTTTTTGCTTTACTTCTGATGATAATTTTGAAGGCTGTTTTGCATATTCTTTTACTTTTAACCCGATCGTTTTGCCCGATTGAATTACTCCTTGGCGAGTGTTTTTGTCAAATAAAGAAACAGCAGCACCAACAAGAGCTCCGATAACGATTCCTTTAACCAATTTATTGTCTTTTCCCATTTCACATTCCTCCTTACTTAATTAAAGCCTTACATGACCTTTATTTACAAAAAGAAGCACTATGTAAAATTGACGTTTTTATTTTAATAAGTCTTGCTTTATATCCTTTAATAGGTTTTCACAGCCCTTTGTTACAAGGTCATACACTTCTGTAAAATTCCCCGTATAATATGGGTCAGGTACATCTGCTACATCAGACTCTTTCACATAATCAAGCAGGCGTTTTATTTTCCCTGTTTGAGCATTTCCTGCCAGACGTTTAATATTCCCGATATTTTCCGCATCCATCCCAATGATATAGTCGAATTCATTTAGGTCTTCCTTGTTAATTTGTCTAGCTTTTAATCCTTCATATGAGATGTTATGTTTTGATAAAATCGTTCTTGTTCCTTCATGTGGCGGTTTTCCAGTATGCCAATTTCCTGTACCTGCGGAATCAACGGTAATTTCCCCCTCTAAGCCTTCCTTAGCAATTAAATCCCTCATGACAGCTTCTGCCATCGGTGAACGGCAAATATTCCCTAAGCATACAAATAATATTTTTTTCATCTTAAATCCTCCTATTATCTCTACTCCTATAATAAAAGTTCTTTTCCCTTCTGACAATTATCGAAAATCCATCAATTTAAAGACATGTACAATGATTTTTAAGAATATTCTTCATTAAGTGACTTTTTGGACAATTTTTAATAAAATCTCTAACTATTTCTTTATCTTTACGTCCTTACATGATAATCTTTTTCCTAAGTCACAAACTAGTATGAGGGGGATGTTATGGAAAGTTTCGAAAAATTTATTGGAGAGATTAGTAGTTTTATCTGGGGACCACCGTTGCTTGTTTTAATTGTCGGTACAGGGCTATATTTGACGTTTCGTTTAGGATTCCTACAATTTCGCATGCTGCCTTATTCGTTAAAACTAGCCTTCACAAAAAAGCAGGATTCAAAGTCTGAAGGCGATATTTCACACTTCCAAGCGCTTATGACGGCATTAGCAGCTACTGTTGGAACTGGAAATATTGTTGGGGTGGCAACCGCGGTCATTTTAGGTGGACCTGGGGCTATTTTTTGGATGTGGGTATCAGCTCTCGTTGGAATGGCAACTAAATATTCGGAGGCGATTCTTGCCGTAAAATACCGTGTAAAAGATAAAAACGGCGAAATGTCCGGTGGTCCAATGTATTATTTAGAGCGTGGTTTAAAGCAAAAATGGTTAGGCGTTTTATTTGCAATTTTTGGGGCAATTGCTGCCTTTGGAATCGGGAACATGGTTCAATCTAATTCTGTTTCAGGTGTGCTTAAGTCAACCTTTTCAGTGCCGACATATGTCACAGGCATTGTCATTACCATTTTTACAGCTCTCGTTATTTTAGGTGGCATTAAATCAATAGGAAGAGTTACAGCTCTTTTCGTTCCAATTATGGCCTTATTTTATCTAATTGCTGGCTTAATTGTTCTTATTATGAATGCAAGCCTAGTTCCAGAAGCGATCTCTTTAATCTTTACTGATGCCTTTACTGGTGAAGCTGTTGCTGGAGGGGCACTTGGAGCTGTCATTCGTTGGGGGGTTGCTAGAGGTGTCTTCTCGAATGAAGCAGGTCTTGGCTCTGCACCAATAGCAGCTGCTGCAGCTAAAACAGATTATCCTGGACGTCAAGCACTTGTTTCGATGACTCAGGTTTTTATCGATACAATTATCATTTGTTCAATTACAGGTATAACGATTGTTATGGGCGATCTCTACACAAGTGGTGCAGAAGGAAATGCCCTAACATCAATGACGTTTAAGCATTTCCTTGGTCCAATTGGCTCCTATATTGTGGCAATCGGTATGCTGCTCTTTGCATATTCAACGATTCTTGGCTGGTCATACTACGGAGAGAAATGCATTTCCTATCTATTCAATGAATCTGCGATTAAATATTATCGATATGCATTTGTTATCGCAGTATTTATCGGTTCAGTTACAACACTTGATATCGTATGGGGAATTGCGGATGTGATGAATGGACTAATGGCCATCCCTAACCTCATTGGACTCCTCGGTTTATCCGGTGTCGTTGTTGCCGAAACAAAGAGATTTTTAGATGTTGTCAAAGCAGAAAAGCAGCAGAAAAAAAATCAAGCAACCTCATAACGTGTCCATGTTTATGAATGTTTCGTACAAAATCATGTTACAATATCAATTAGATGATCTGAACTGCGAAAGGAAGGAAAAAATGAATTTAACTGAAAAGTCTGTTGAAAATGTTGAATATATGATTGAGCAAATTAAAGAAAAATTACGTGTACTAAATTTTGGGGCAATTAAACCGTCCCATTTTAATGAAGAAATGTACGAAGAACTTAAAGAAATTTATGAGCTTGTCATGAAAAAGAAAACCTTTAGCCCAAATGAAATGCAAGCAATTGCCGAAGAATTAGGAAATTTACGAAAAGGATAATTGTTCGATTCTGACCTCCCTTTTATCATCATATGTTTTTGATAAGAAGGAGGTTTTTTCTATGATAAAAATGTGGCTGTTTATCCTCAGTTTAATTGGATTGCTGTTCATTTCCATTCTACTCGTGCTTATGCTCCTAAAAATCGCCTTAAAAACTGAAGATGCCTCACGAATTGACCCGATACCAAATGACGATGATTTTGAGAAGCATTGAGACATACTACTTAAGGGGGAAAACATCCCCCCTTTTTAAGTTTGTATCATTTATTAAAATTCATAGGTATTACAGGGACTCGCGCTTTTTTCCATATAAAGAACCGCCACCGAAAAAGGATTTTCCCATTTTTTACTGAATACATAATGGAATATATATATAAGAAATGAGATGAATTAGATGGAAGTAATCATTAGACAAGCTACTAAAGAGGATGAGGCATTTCTTTGGGAAATGTTATATGAGGCTGTTTATGTTCCTGACGGTGAGGATAAATTCGATAAATCATTATTAAAAACCTCTAAGCTAGCAAACTATGTTGAAAATTGGGGCAGAGACGGAGATTATGGTCTCATAGCTCTTAATGAACAAAATCAAAAAATAGGTGCTGTTTGGATACGATTGTTTAATGAATTAACCAGAACCTATGGATATGTCGATGAACAAACACCAATTTTAAGCATGGCTCTTCTCCCAGAATACCGTGGCATTGGCATTGGAACAAAGCTTATGAAGGAAATCATCACACTTGCAAAAGAAAAACAGTTTACGGCAATTTCATTGAGTGTTGCCCCAGAAAATTCAGCTCTATCTTTATATGAGAAATTTGGCTTTATAAAAACCGGTATCGATGGCACTTCTTGGGATATGGTCGCAGAACTGGAGCCTAAGTAGGCAGAGCTAATTTCCTACTTAGGCAATACTTTCAATAAGGATTCATTTTTTCACTACTAACGAATTGATCAATCATTTGAATAAACTCAATGACCTTCGTTTCATAGCCAACCGGATCAGTATTATACGCCTCTGCGTGACCCGCCTTTGGAACGAGATACAGCTTTTTCGTTCCAGCTTTTCTTCTAAACATCTCTAATGTCATTTCCAACGGGATAAACGTATCCTCTTTTCCGTGTATAAACAGAATCGGTGTTTTCGTTTTCTCTAAACCTTTAATTGGAGAGATATCTGGAAAGCTCCAGCCATGCTTTAGCTTGACAATGAAATTGACAAAATCAATAAATGGATAGCTTCCTAGCTTGAAATCCATTTTTAATCTTATCCTTAAAAGGGATTGAAAGTCACTAAAGGAACAATCAGCAATGCAAAATTTCACTCGCCGATCACGTTTGCTTAGTTCCAAAGCAGATGCAGCCCCTAACGATTCCCCAAGCAAGCCGATAAAGGTATTGCCCCCAAACCGTTTTTCTAAATAGTCAATCCATGCCTTTAAATCATCCTTTTCATAGAAACCGTATGATGTGTACTTTCCCCCACTTAACCCATGGTATCTGTGGTCACATAATAGAACATGAAATCCTCGTTTTTGAAACATTTTCACATATTTAAAGCTCCCAAATAGCGACCATGTGATACCATGCGCAATAATGACAACCTTTTTTCCATTCTCTACAGGAAAAAACATCCCATGTAATTTGTATCCGTAATAGGATGGAATAAATAATTCTTCCTTTTTTATCGAGTTGAAAATACGTTCGTCAATTTCACCTCTTTGAATGCCAATTTTGAATGTTTTCTCATATGATACCCTTCTTGGTGAAAGGAGAAGCCAGCTTGCAATTATGGCAAAGACCACACAAGCACTAATACATGTCATAATCGAATAAAGCAGCCATTGTGGTATCACTCTCTCACCCCTTCTAGGCTTTTTTATATCGTATTACGAACTCTCCTTCGTTGTGAAAAATTTTTTCATAATTAGGATTGAAAAAGAGGGTGGCTCAAAACTAAAGGTTCAACCCCCTCAAACACACTATATAGACTAATGATTAGGTTAGTTTATATCAGTGTTTGTTGGAGGGGTTAGACCGTTTTGAGTCACCCTCTACGATTTATTTCGTAAGCTTTCCGATGATTTTTTCCTTATAAAAAGCAGAGGCAGGTGCATCAAGTACCTTTCTCTTATTTAATAATTGCTCTAAGCGTAGCTCCTTCTCATTCTTTTTCTCTTTTAGCTTCACCCTGTCTTCTGGGTTATCACATGTTGCGAGTAAATCATCTAAAGACAATAGCTCTTCTTTAATTTTATCGACATCCTCGAGCATGTTTGAATTTTTCATAACTTTATAAGCGATCCGTAAATCCTCAGGGATATGTGATAAATCCTCAAGTTTCAAAGGCTTCCCCTTTCCTGGCAAATGATCGAATTCCCCTTCCTCGATTGCCCGTTTAATTTTGTCTTCGGCTATAATTGAAAAAATATCCATATATAGTCACTCCCTAATGACAATTTATTATATTCAAAAATTAATTTCTCTAAGTTATCCTATTGTATTTCAATTTTCGAAAGAGTATGATGGGACATTATATACTTGATTGAAGGTGCTGCGATGAGAATACGAGATTGGGATTTAAACCTTAAAATTCGTTTATTTGGTGAAGCGCTAATGAACATAACCTATTGGATGTTCTTTCCGTTTCTGACGATTTATTTTGCCAACGCATTTGGTAAAGAGCTTGCTGGATTACTATTGATTATTTCCCAATTATTTTCTGTTCTCGCAAATTTAATGGGAGGGCATTTCGCTGACAAATATGGTCGCAAAACAATGATGGTTCTATCTTCCTTTGGCCAAGGACTATCCTTTATTTTATTTGCTTTTACGAATTCACCATGGCTAGATATGCCATTATTAGGATTCGTCTTCTTTTCTTTAGCAGGCGTTTTCGGAGCATTTTATTGGCCAGCATCTCAAGCAATGGTTACGGATGTAGTCGATGAAAAACACCGCAGTGGTGTGTTTGCTATTTTTTATACATCTATTAATATAGCTGTTGTTATCGGACCTATTTTAGGAGCGATATTCTATGTTCGTTATCCATTTGAGGTTCTTTGTATATCCGGAATCATTTGTTTACTTCTTTCCTATTTATTAAAAAGGAACACAAGAGAGACAGCTCCAGTGTATCAAACAGAGCAGCAAAATTCATCTGGAAAATGGTATGGCATGATTATTCAACAAATCAGGGATTACAAGATTATTTTTAACGATCGGGCATTTTTATTGTATATCATTGCAGGTGTATTAGTGGCTCTTACCTTTATGCAATTGGATATGCTTTTACCAGTTTATATAACTGAAATGGTTCAAAAACAAAATATTATCCATATCGGTGATTGGTCTCTAACATTGTCTGGGGAGCAGCTATTTGGTGTTGTTCTTTCAGAAAACGGTCTTTTAGTTGCATTATTTACAATTATCGTGACGAAGTGGATGAATACATATAAGGAGAAAAATGTCTTCGTTGTATCATCAATTATCTATGGGATTGCGATCACTACATTTGGCCTTTCAACATCCGTATGGGTTATTATCCTCGCGATGGGCTTGTTTACTTTTGCCGAGCTAATGACAGCAGGGATTCAACAAACCTTTGTTGCAAAAATCTCTCCTGAGCATATGAGGGGACAATATTTTGCAGCAGCTAGTTTAAGAAATACGATCGGTCGAACAATTGCACCTGTTGCAATCCCGATGTCATTATGGTTTGGCTATTTGCCGACTTTTGTTATGATAGGAATTCTAGCTCTTATTAGCGGCTATCTATATTATGTGATGTTTAAACTGGCAGAGCAAAAGCTGAATAAATATGTGGAAGCTAGTTAACTGACTTTCACGGCAACAAACAGGCATACTTGCTCTAAAAGTTGCCTGTTTGTTGTATTCTTTAATGATGATCGTACTTCTTTATACAAAAACCTTTTTAAATTCCAACCATGTTCTATTCTAATTTCATCTTCTTTTGTCGCCTTAAGGAGTTATCTAATCATTCTGCTCCTCATCATGTTCAAACATATACTTAAGAATTGATAATTTATTTGTCAAAAACTGTTCGTAATAGGAGAGCCACTGCTTTACTTCTGTTAATGGTTCAGGGTTTAATTGATATATCTTTTCTCTCCCTTTTCTTTCCCCGCTAACAAGCTCTGCCTCCGATAAAATAGTAAGATGCTTGACAATAGCTGTACGACTCATTGGAAAGTGAGACGATATTTTCGAAATAGGTAATTCCTGTTCAGATAGTAATTGGAGAATTTTACGTCGTGTAGGGTCAGCGATCGCTTGAAAAACGTCATGTTTTTCTGCTGCTTGAGACATTTAGCCTTCAACTACCTTTTTCAGATTTTCATTTACAATGCCAACCCAGCCTTTGCTCATACGGTCACGAATAACAGTGCTTTTTTCATTTGCTTTCGAAATTTTACTATCTGCTTCCTTCCAGCCACCGTGGATAAGGGTAAATTCCGTTTTATCTCCTAAATCTTTCAAAATAAATGTAACGATCCAGCCGTCTGTATCCCAAGCAAAGGAAAGTCGATTTGGTTCATCAATTTCTAATACCTTACATGGTGATGGGCCAAACGGTGATTGGATATGGAATTCGTGCCCTTCCTTTGCCTCAAAATCATTTGGCATAAACCAAGCAGCAATTCCTTCTGCTGTCGATACCTTTTCCCATACTTTTTGAATGGATGCATTTAATACAACCGTTTGTGTAATATCATGTAATTGTTCATTTGAATTCATATGTCTTGTTGTTCCTTTCCTCAATAAAGTATAACCAAATGGTTTCATATCACACACCATATAACACCATTTGGTTTTATGTCAACAAACTTCTTTGTTCAGTTAAAATTCACGACCATTATGTACATTGCTTTCCTTTTGACAACATAAAGACCAAATCGGATACGATTTGGTCAGCCTTATTTTAAAGAATTAAGTATTTAAATCATTTAAACCAGGACTATGTTCGTTAGGCATTTCTGGCATTACCGGTACTGGATAACCTTTTGGTGGCGGAACAACTTGTAATGCTCCATCATTCCTACTTGGAGATTCTCCTTGGAAAATTTGCCCAATGAGAGTTTCATCCAATCTAAAGTTAAATTGCGCGTTATGGAAGCCCATTTCTACATATTTTCGACATTCAGGGTACTTGTTAATATCATAGTTCGGAACAGGGAAAATTTTAGCCCAATCTACCCCTAATGTTTCCAACGCTTTCGCAAATGCATTTTGATGAGCATTGTCACGAACAATTAAAAACGCTAATGTTTCTCTAAACGTTTTATTCGAACTCATTTCATAAATTCTTGATTTTTGTAATACACCAGTCGATTCTAAAACAAGGTTATCTAATAAATCACTAATTAAGTTTCCATGGCTATAAACATAGTTTCCGTTCCATGGGTTCCCTGCAGCATCTACTGGAAGCGAGCTTTGTGCTCCCATAATAAAATGATGTGGATTCGCATGCTTGATCGCTTCCTCAAGTGGTGCACCAGTGCTTCCTTCTGCACCAACCGCATCTTCACCTGCTCCATTTAAAAGCTGATTAATCGTCGTTTGCACCAATTCAACATGGCTGATTTCCTCTAAGAAAACTCCTCTAATTAAATCACGATATTGCTTTTGATTTCCGCGAAAGTTTGCGCTTTGGAAGAAAAATTGCATCATTGTTCTCATTTCTCCAAATCTTCCACCTAATGTTTCCTGAAGCACCTTTGCAGCTTGTGGATCAGGCTTGTCAGGAACAATCATATTGATTAAATCTTCTCTATAAAAATACAATTCATACCCTCCTAATGGATTCTCGATTAAATTTCCCTTTTATCGTTTCCATTCATATATTTCTTATCCGCAATCTCATGAACTGAAAAATAAGTATGGATGAAATAGGAGGTATGTTGTTAACCTATTATACAACTTCTTTTATAGGAATAAATAAATCCACTTTCCCCTTTCCTTCAGGATCTTCAGCAGGATTATTCCGGGTAAATTCAAGGTTGTATCGTGCATAATCAACCTCATATTCACTTTTAGGCAGCCAAACTTCAAATAAATATTGATAAGCGAACACTAATTTTTCCACCTGATCATAGAAGGGATACATCGCATACAGTCCGCCATCTAGCTGTCTGAATTTTACTTCTATTTGGCTTTCCTTTGCAAATCCTTTAGGGAGTGTGACACATGCATCATGCCGACATTGATGCCCTTCAACTATATTCGGGTCATCTAAGGAAATCCCGATAAAATGTTGGTTAGGTGGAACTAAATCATTACGTATCGCCCAATCTAATAATTTCCCCCAATGCTCCTGTGGCTCAAAATAACTTCCAACTCTTCTAATATAGGCAACCTCATAATTCGGTAATTCTCTGATTTCAATAATCATGATTATATCCCCTTTTCTAATATGGAAATCTTTTACTTAATCAATTCTACTCTATTCGATATTTTCCTTTAATGGAAATGAATCGGATTATTCTAATAGGTAATATTAAAGTTAAACTACAAGCAATATGGAAAGTGGAGGGACTAAAATGGCAAGAAAGAAAGATAAATTCTTTACTCACTTAACAGGGATATCAGCCAATTTAAAGGAAAGTGCAAATTACTTTGCCGATTATAAGTTAAAAAATGCAAATGACCTTAAAGTCTTTTCTGATAAAATGAAGGAATTTGAATCAAAGGGAGATACATTAGTACATGAGGTGACAAAGGATCTACATAACGCTTTTATTACTTCTATTGAACGAGAAGATATTCTAACATTAACAATGAATTTAGATGATATTTTAGACGGTATCGAACATACTTCTTCATTATTTGAAATGTATTCTGTCTTGGAAGTTGATGAATATATGAATAAGTTTGTCGATGCAATTAAGAAATGTGTAGATGAAATTGATAAGGCGATCGAGCTCCTTTCTGCAAAAAAATTGCTCGCAATAAGGGAACATGCGATTAAGGTTAGAGAGCTAGAATCAAAATGTGACGAATTGCTACGCAGCTCCATTAAACATTTATTTGAGGTAGAAAAGGATCCGATCAAAATCATTCAATATAAAGAAATTTATGAGGATTTAGAGGAAATAGCCGACTTTTGCCAAACAGTCGCTAATACGTTTGAATCAATTATTATGAAAAACGCATAGCAATCCCACATACTACGATATCAATCTAACTGTTAGTGGAGGTTCAAATGACAATTATTGTTATCATTCTTATACTTGCATTAATCTTTGAGTTCATTAATGGGTTTCATGATACAGCAAATGCTATTGCAATGTCTGTTTCAACAAGAGCATTATCCCCTCGTTTTGCGGTTATTTATGCTGGGATCTTAAATTTCATCGGTGCTTTAGTATCACAAGCAGTTGCCAAATCAATTGGGGGAAAAATCGCTGATCCCTTTCAAATTGAAAACGGCTTATACATTGTTATTGCAGCGTTAATTGCAGCTATTTTTTGGAACCTTTTCACATGGTATTATGGGATTCCTTCTTCATCCTCACATACATTAATTGGTTCTGTCGCTGGAGCTGTTATTTTCGGTTCTGGGCTTAACTCAATTAATTGGCAAGGATTTACCGATATTATTCAAGCGCTCATTATTTCGCCATTTTTAGCCTTTGGCGTTGGTTTTGTTTTAATGAAAATATTAGCCCTTTTATTAAAAAATTTAAACCCTCATCGTGCAACACGTGGCTTACGAGGCTTTCAAATTATCGCTTCAGGGTTAGCTGCCTATTCTCATGGCGGAAATGACGGGCAAAAAACTATGGGGATCATTGTTTTTGCTTTAGTTGCAGGTGGGTTTCAATCGACATTAGATGTACCATTTTGGGTTCAGGTTACGTGTGCTGCGACTATCGGTCTTGGAACAATGATTGGTGGGATGCGGATTATCAAAACAGTTGCAAAGAAAATCTTTAAGGTTCAGCCAATAAATGGATTTGCTGCTGATTTATCATCATTCGCAGTCTTACAAGGGGCGACGATGCTTGGATTGCCTGTATCGACTACACATGTATCATCCTCTTCAATCTTAGGTGTCGGTTCAGCTAAGCGTATCCGTGGTGTAAATTGGGGTGTCGCAATAAGAATTGTGACAACATGGGTCATTACCCTTCCAATATCAGCGTTAATCGCAGGGCTCATTATAACAATTATCAATTTTTTCTTATAGAACGTATAAAGTGCGGGACTGTCTCAAAGTGTCTCTTCCAACAAACCATAAAAGGGGATCGCCTCCTTTTTCAGGCAGCCCCTTCTATTTTTTACCCTTGTTCGATTTCTTCAACGAGTAATGATAGCTCTTCCCAACGTTCCATCGTCTCTTCTAACTTTTTGTCAACTTCTTCTTGCTCCTTATACAGCTCCTGTACTTTTCCGAAATCACTTCCGGCATCAGCAATTTCCTGTTCAAGCTGTTCTTTCCTTTGCTCAAGTCCTGCAATCACATCTTCAATTTGCTCCCATTCCTGCTGCTCCTTATAGCTTAACCGTTTCTTCTTCTCCTTTTTATGAGAAGGTTTTTCTTTAGGAGTTTCCTTTTCCTGTATCATTTCCTTAAGCCTTGCTTCCTCCATATAATCCGTGTAGCTGCCTTGGAAACGGCGAATTTGTCCGTTTTGTTCAAACACGATTAAATGTTCGACAACGCGATCTAAGAAATATCTATCATGGGAAACAGTTAATACAACACCTGGAAATTGATCAAGATAATCCTCTAACACGCTTAATGTTTGTGTATCAAGATCATTTGTCGGTTCATCAAGGAAAAGTACATTCGGTTCCTCCATTAACACCTTTAACAAATAAAGACGTCTTCTTTCTCCACCAGACAATTTACGAATATATGTCCATTGAGCTGAGCGAGGGAATAGGAATCGTTCTAGCATTTGCTCTGCTGTTATAATTTGCCCGTCAATCGTATGAACAATTTCAGCTGTTTCCTTAATATATTCCACAACACGAAGATTCTCATCCATCTCCTCGTGCTCCTGAGTGTAAAAGCCAATTTTGACTGTTTCACCGACTTCAATCGTTCCTTGATCAGTAGGAATTCTCCCCGCAATAATATTTAATAGCGTTGATTTTCCGCTTCCATTCGGTCCAATGATCCCTAATCGTTCACCAGGTGTTACTAAATAGCTAAAGTCTGAAATTAATGTCTTTCCATCATACGATTTTGAAATATGCTCAAGCTCAATAACCTTTTTCCCTAAGCGCGTTGAGCCAATCGCAAAATCTAAATCCTTTTTAGCTGCAGGTCCCTTCTGTTCATTAAGCTCTTCAAAGCGGTCAATTCGCGCCTTCTGTTTTGTTGAACGCGCCTTTGCTCCACGTCTAATCCACGCAAGCTCTCGTCTTAATAGATTTTGTCTCTTTGTTTCCGCTTGCTCCGCATTTGTTTCTCGCTCTGCCTTTTTCTCTAAGAAAACCTCATAGTTTCCCGAATATGTGTAAAGCTTTCCTTGATCAAGCTCAAATATTTGATTTGTTACACGATTTAAGAAATAACGATCATGTGTAATCAAAAGGATTGAACCTCTATATCCAGCAAGAAACCCTTCAAGCCACTCAATCGTTTCGTTATCTAGATGGTTTGTTGGCTCATCTAAAATTAATAAATCAGCTGGTTGAATAAGTGCCTTTGCAATTGCCACCCGTTTCTTTTGTCCACCAGATAAATGTGTTACTTGCTTAGAAAAATCTGTAATCCCTAGCTTAGTTAACACCGTTTTTGCTACCGTATTCGCTTCCCATGCATCATGTTCTTCCATCTTTTGCTGCATTTGCATCAAATACTTTAGCTTTGCTTCATTTTCTGGATCTGACTCTAGCTCCGATAAGGCAAGCTCATACTCTCGCATTACCTTCATGATTTCGGCATCACCATAATAAATTTGCTCAAGAACTGTTAGCCCTTCTGTTAATTCCGGATCCTGTGGTAAATACTCAACTCTCATCGAATTTGCATGGGTAATTTCCCCCTCGTCCGCTGATTCAATCCGAGCGATTATCTTCAACAGAGTCGATTTCCCTGTTCCGTTAACCCCGATTAGGCCAATTCGTTGCTTTTCTTCAATCGTAAACGAAATATGATCGAACAAAACCTTATCTCCATATGTTTTATATAAATTTTCAACTTGTAATATGCTCATTTTTTATCCAATCCTTCATTACAGTATGTTCCTATTGTAAAGCAAAATGGGGATCAAATGCTACGATAAGCGATTTACAAATATAACAAGTCATCTATTACAGTATTTATCATACAACCAAAGGCATGTTTTAAAGCATTTACCCAAGATAATTGTTATAAAAACAACTAAAATCTTGTTGATTTTTCCATTTTCCCCATATACAATTTAACTGTACTAATAATATTAATACAGTTAATACAAAGGGGGTTACTCATGTTTCAATTAGATGTGAGAAGCAGAAAACCCATATATGAACAATTAGTAGACAAAATTAAGGAATTAATTATTAATCAAATTTTAAAGCCTGATGAACAATTACCATCAGTTCGAGTACTCTCAAGTCAATTAACCGTTAACCCAAATACAATTCAACGCGCTTATCGCGAGCTAGAACAACAAGGCTATATTTATTCAATTAAAGGAAAAGGCAATTTTGTTACTAAAATTAACATTGTATCAAATGAACAAAAATTA
The DNA here is from genome assembly GCA_031180805.1 of Bacillus sp. (in: firmicutes). Taxonomy (GTDB): domain Bacteria; phylum Bacillota; class Bacilli; order Bacillales; family Bacillaceae; genus Metabacillus. Next base: position 95,757 of record JAPSLL010000007.1, on the reverse strand, counting down.
ACAGAGCTAAAAATAGATATCCAAAAACTAATAGCAGAAGCCATTTACCTTGGACTAACAAAAGAAGACCTATATGAAATCTACGAAAAGGCAAACCCGAATACGAAAAGCGGAAGCGCCT
>JAPSLL010000007.1:61965-95536 GCA_031180805.1 Bacillus sp. (in: firmicutes) | reverse complement strand
GAACAGCGACGTATAAACTGGAGCAATCCGTATGAGATAAAGGAAACACGGAGAGCGTAAGCGATTCGATGTTGACTTATCGTAAGGAGGATTGTGAAGTTTACTAGTCGCTAGGCGCTGCAGCTAGACATATTCGAAAAGCGGAAGCGCCTTGAACAGCCCCGACAAGCACAAGACGCATAGGAAATGAAGGTATTCTTTACCTTCATTTCCTATGTGGAAGGTAAAAGAAATAAGGTCTTCTTTACCCGAGAGGCTGAAAATCAAAAAATGGTAAATGCATCATTAAACATTTAAAACAAAAGGGGATAAACATATGATTCAAGTTCATTCCGTTAGTAAAAGTTATCAACAACACCATGCTGTTAACGACCTTTCATTAACAGTGAAGAAGGGCTCTATCTATGGATTGCTCGGTTCAAATGGGGCTGGGAAAACTTCTTTACTGAAAATTATTGCTGGTATTAACCGCCAAGATTCCGGGACGATAAAAATTGATAATCAAATCGCTTATGAAAATATTGCTGTAAAGGAACGGACGATTTTCATCCCAGATGTTCTTTACTTCTTTCCACAAACAACGATCAAGCAAATGGCTGCACAGTATAAAGAATTTTATCCAAATTGGAATGAGCAACGCTTTGAACAATTGAAGCAGGCCTTTGCGATTGATGTCACTCGCAAGGTTAATCGCTTATCAAAAGGAATGAAGCGCCAGGTTGCTTTTTGGCTAGCACTATCCGCCATGCCAGATTACCTCATATTAGATGAGCCAATCGATGGACTTGATCCGGTCATGAGGAAGAAAATTAAAAACCTTTTATTTCAGGATGTAGCAGAACGAGAGATGACCGTTCTCATTTCCTCCCATAACCTTAGGGAAATTGAAGATTTATGTGATCATGTCGGAATTATGCATGAAGGGAAAATCATCGTTGAAAAGGAAATTGACGATTTAAAATCAGATACCCATAAAATTCAAATCGCCTTATCGGACCCAACACATGAAGAGCATTTGTTAAACCAATTACATATTCTCCATCAAGAAAAACGGGGCAGTGTTTTACTTTTAATCGTCAAAGGCGATGAAGACAAAATTAAAAAGGTTATTCAATCGACTGAGGTCATTCTATTTGATTTATTACCGCTAACTTTAGAAGAAATCTTTATCTATGAAATGGAGGATGTCGGCTATGAAATCGAAGAAATCCTTCTTTAATATGAGTATTATTAAACAAGACTTTAGACAAAATGGATGGATTGGCATTGCCTATTTATTATGCCTTCTCTTCGCTGTACCCTTAGAAATCCTGCAATTATCATCACAAGAATATGTCATATTTAAGGATTATTCAAATTACTTTTTTATCAATACAGATTTACAAATCATCTTTTTATTTATTATTCCGGTTGCAGCAGGGCTACTTTTGTTTCGATATATTCAAAATGAAGCATCCGTTGATATGATCCATAGCCTGCCAATACGAAGAGAAGCTATCTTTTTTAACCATCTTATAAGTGGATTGTTATTATTGATTCTTCCTGTAATCGTAACTTCGATAACAACCTTTTTTGTCACAAAATCCGTTAAAGAGTTTGATTCAATTTTAACAGGCTCTGAGCTTCTTTCATGGACTGGGATTTATTTACTTATGACCTGCTTATTATTTAGCATCACGATCACAATAGGTATGATGACTGGGATGAGTAGTGCGCAAGCGATTCTTACGTATATATTTTTGTTCCTCCCAGTTGGTTTAGTAACGTTGATCATTTATAATTTTTCCTTTTTACTATACGGCTTTTCTTCAGCTTTTATAGAGAAGAAAATTGAATATTTATCTTTATTCATTAGATATCTCAACATTAACAGTTATGATATGCCCTTTACTGCTAAGGAAATTTTAATTTATACCTTAATTACAATAATCCTTATTTTCATCGGTCTCATGCTTTATAAGGCTCGCCATTTAGAAAGAGCAACAGATGTTATCGTCTTTCCATTGTTACGACCTATTTTCAAATATGGAATGACCCTGTGCAGCATGCTATTAGGAGGTACTTATTTTTATAGTACGACGAACGGAGTATGGGGCTGGCTTATCTTTGGATATATTAGCGGTGCGTTCTTAGGCTATATCATCGCTGAAATGATTCTGCAAAAATCTTGGAGAATCTTTCATATCCGAGCCTTTACTGGATTAATCGGCTTTAGTATTATCGTCATTATTATTTTAGGTGTAATAAAAACAGATTTACTTAATTTTGAAAAGAAGATTCCTAGCCTAGACGAAGTAAGTGAAGTTTATTTCGGAAATAGCTATCTATTAAACGAATTAATCGATTATAAAGACTATGATATCTTTTCAGAATCAAAGGAGTATATTGAATCTGTAAGAAATCTCCATCAATCGATTATTGATGATAAAGAGTTTATTCTTTCAAAACGCAATGACAGCTCTATAAATTCAGAGGACATGATAATTGCCTATCGCTTAGAAAATGGGCAGATCCTTTCTCGGGAATACACACTCCCGTTACAGTTTCTAAAAGAAGAGCTAAAGCCAATTATGGATTCTAAAGAATACAAGAAAAGTCTTCCTGAATTTTTACAATTGCAGAATGAGACTCGAAGTATAGAATTCGAATCAAATGACCCGATTGCAAAACAAATTGTCATTAATGATAAGAAAGAAATAAATGAACTCAAACAAATACTAGAGGAAGAATTGCTTAATATGACAGTTGATGATTTCCTATCAACATCACCTGCATGGGGCTATATTACATTAAATGGAACACAAATCTTTGATAATTCCCCATTATCTGGTTACCCGATCGATTGGCTCAAATCATTTCATCGTCTCTCCAGCTGGCTTGATAAACATGGGTACTTACCAGATGCTCATATTAACATAAGTCATATTAAACAAGCCCAAGTAACAATGGTAGACGAAAACTTAGATGAGCTTGAAATCTATGACATTGAAGAAATTTATCCAATGGGAGAAACAGTCCATACAATTACAGACAAGGCTGTCTTAACTGAACTACTTGAAAAATCAATTGATTATGTAGATTATCCGTCACAAAATAAATACTATATTAAATTCACCTTAACAAATGGTACACATTGGTTTGTTACGATTGCTAACGATCTAGTACCAAAAGAGGTAAGCAATTTATTTAATAAATAACAGGAAGAGCTGCTCCCCCGAATCTATGTGGTGAGCAGCTCTATTTTCGTTTATTTTTTGTTTGCTTGTTTTCCGCTTTTCTTTTGACTTTGATGTTCACTATTTCCTATTTGAAAGTCATTTCCTAGCTCAATATCATTTTTCCCTTGCTGTTTTTCAATTTGCTTATAGGTCTGCTCCTTATTTTGCATTCCTTGATTTGACATACTCCTCACTCCTTAAATGGTTTTCATCCTTACTATGTACATCTTCTTCATTTCCATTCTTAAAATTTCACTGAAGCAATGCAAATACAGCAAACCTAAAAAAGAGACTCCCTCAATATAGTCTGTTTCCAGACTATGAGGCAGCCTCTCATCTAGTTCTCTTTAATAAGAACGGTGCAGTGAAAATAACTCCTATTAAGTATAAAGCTACTGCAATGTATGCAGGTAATAAATGAATAAAAACGGTATAATTAATTATAAAATGCGTAATAATTCCAGAGAGAAATGCAGGGATCGCTCCGATAGTAAATGTCCACCAAACCCAACCTTCTACTTCACGAATTCCCCACAAGGCAAGCATCAATACAAGCAAACCTACACTTAGCAATGCACTTCCAAATCCAGCCCGATCATGTGCAATGACAGGAATTCTTTTCAGTAAAACACTTGATTTTCCAAGCTGAAATCCGCTTCGTTGACAGACAAAACCCTTGAAGGTGTGTAATCCTCCAAGGGTTAGTTTTTAACTATTATTTTCCTTGCTTTTTATTCGCAACCTCTAATGCTCGGTTCGTTTCTTCAGCTGCTTGATCTAATGCCTCTTTCGGCTCCATTCCTTGATAGAGCTTTTCCATTGCCGTTACAACCTTTTGACGAGATTCAGGGAATACAGAAATTAATGCACCTTGAGTTGCTGTGCTTTTCTTTGTCTCAGCAAGCTGATCAACTGTTACTTTTAATTGCGGATATTTTTCCCATTCTTCTTTAACAATATCTTGCTCATAAGCAGCAGGGTTAATCGCAAAGTACCCTGATTTCACATGCCATTCAGCTTGTATCTCTGGTGTAGTCAAATATTTCATAAATTCCCATGCAGCCTTTTGCTTCTCTTCATCGATACCGCTAGACATCCAGATTGAAGCACCACCAATGATAACACCTTCACGCTCTGAATCATTTGGAATTGGTAAGTATGATGCTCCTACTTCAAAGTCTGAGTTATCAACCATTGCTTTAATCCCAGCAGATGAATCGAGATACATAGCAATTTTTCCAGATTGGAAGGCAGCACGCATATCATCCCAGTTTTGTCCTACATTATAATATGTTCCTTCTTTATACATTTCACTAATTAAATTGAAAACCTTTAAGCCCTTTTCGTCATTAAAAGTTGCTTTTTCTGCATTTCCTTTTCTACCGTTTTCATTATCTACATAATGACCGCCTTGCTCAGCAAGCATCTCTTCAAAGAACCAGCCATAATTTAAGATAGAGAAGCCGTATCTAGTCGTTTCTCCACCTTCTTTTTTCGTTAATTTTTTTGCTGCTTCTTTTAATTCACTATATGTCATTGGAGCTTTTTCCGGATCTAATCCAGCCTCTTTAAACGCATCCTTATTGTAGATTAAAATTGGTGTTGATGAGTTGAAAGGCATCGAATATTGTTCACCATCAACTGTATAATAATTTGAAATATTCTCTTCCCATTGTGATGTATCATAGTTATCCTCATCAATAAATTTTTGCACTGGTTGGATTTTTCCGCTATCAATCATATACTTTGTTCCAACCTCAAACACTTGCATTATCGTTGGCGCATCATCAGTTCCTGCAACTGAGTTAAACTTTGTTAATGACTCTTCATATGTACCTTGGAAAATAGGCTTAACCTCAATGTTATCTTGAGATTTATTAAAATCTGCAACAATATCATTTAATACCGTTTCAAGCTCTCCACTCATCGCATGCCAAAATACTACTTCCTGCTTCCCTGTGCTGCCAGTTTCCTCTCCATCACCTTTTACATCTGATTCAGAAGAATTCGAATTTGTACTAGTAGAGCACGCACCTAAAAGTAATAAAAATAACGCAGAAATGACGATTAACAATTTTTTCTTCACGGTAAATCCTCCTCGATTTGCATAAAATTATTTAATTGCACCTTGAGTTAACCCTTTTTGAAGACGTTTTTGCCCTAAAAACAACAAGATGAGAGTCGGAAGTATTACAACGACGACTGCTGCCATCACCACCCCCCATTCAGTGGAAATTTCTTGAGATTGCAATTGCTTTAAGCCAATTTGCACTGTACGAACACTCTCGTTATTCGTGACAAGCAAAGGCCATAAATACATATTCCAAGTTGTTAAAAAGCTATAAATCCCTAACGTTATAAAACTAGTCTTCGAAACAGGCAACACGATATTCCAGAAAAATCGAAACCGACTGATCCCTGCTACCTGAGATGCTTCGAATAACTCCTTTGGAATTGTTTTAAATTGCTGCCTCATTAAAAACGTTCCAAAGGCTAGTGCAAAAAATGGTATTGTTAAGCTTGTATACTCGTTAATCCAGCCAAGCTTTTGAACTAACAAGAAGTTGGGAACCATCGTCGCTTCCCATGGAATCATCATCGTTGAAATAAACAAAAAGAAAATGAACTCTCTCCCTTTAAAGGGAATAAAGACAAACGCGAAAGCAGCTAAGCTTGAGACAATTAATTGACCAATCATCACAATTGCTGAAACGAAGAAGCTATTCCATAAATAGCGAATAAGCGGTACCTTTTCAAATGCTGTCATGTAGTTTGTAAGTGAAAAGGAATCGGGAATTAAATTCCCTTTTAGCACCTCACCGCCTTGCATAAAGCTAATCATAAACGCATAAAAAATCGGAAACATCATAAACACAACTGAAATAATTAATAAGCAATATAAGATGACTTTTTTTAAAATGCTCACTGGTAATGAACCTTCCTTTCTCCTAGTTTAAATTGAAGAATCGTAATCACTAGAATACAGAAGAACAGGATAGTTGCTTGAGCACTTGCTGAGCCGACATTGTAATTAACAAAGGCATCCTTATAAATCGAGTAGACAATAACATTTGTTGATTCAATTGGGCCTCCCTTTGTCAAAATATCGATCTGTCCAAAGGTTTGGAAGGCATTGATTAATGATACCGTTATGATAAAGAAAAGCGTTGGTGATAGCATCGGAAGGGTAATCTTTCGTAATTTATACATGTAGCTCACCCCAGCGATATTAGCATTCTCGTAGAGCGTATCATCGATATTTTGCAGTCCTCCTAATAAAATGAGAAAGGCAAAACCTGTATTCATCCAAATTGTAGAAATCGAGACTGCTAGTAAAGCAAACTTCGGATCAAGCAGCCACTCTATATCTGATATGCCGAATATGCCAATGATTTTGTTTAATATTCCAATTGTCGGATTGTACATAAACATCCAAATAACAGATGATGCCGCTACACTCATTCCCATTGTTGAAGAAAATAGCGTTCTAAAAATGCCGATTCCTCTTACCTTTTCATTTGCAATTAACGCTAAAAACAGCGCTAAAATGACGCCTGCAGGAACTGTAAAAAGGACAAAAAGCAATGTCGCTTTAATACTATTTTGAAAGCTTTGGGATTGTAATAAGTAGGTAAAGTTTTCAAACCCAACAAATGAAACAGGCAACCCCTGTCCATCCGTTAAAAAGAAGCTTAAGTAAAGCGTTCTAAGCATCGGGTAAAAGAGAAAAAGACTAAACAAAATAATCGATGGCAGTAAATACAGAAGTCCTACAACAAAGTTTGGCCACTCTCTTTTCCTACCAAACTGGCGATTTGTTACCTTTACGTCTTGTGCAGATACGTCTGGCAAACTACTCATAGGATAGCCTCCCTAACCGCCTTGCGCTGTTCCGTTTTCGGCTGATGCCAAATACACTTTCCACTTTCCTTTTCAAATAGAAAGAGATCCTTTTCCTCAATGTACAAAGGTACCCGCTCACCGACATCAATATTCCACTGACCGTTCCATTTTGCAATCCATTGTCCTTTTCCAATTCCAAAGGTTAAAAGCGTTTCAGTGCCAAGTACCTCGACGTTCACAACATCAGCCATAAAGCTTAATTGACCATCCTTTGCGAGCTGAACATGCTCAGGGCGAACTCCTATTGTCACTTCATTTCCCTTTGAATAGGATTTAAGGTTTGCACCGTTTATTAGCACTGAACGTTCATCGTCAAGAACGACTTTTCCATCACTTATCATGACATCTACTAGATTCATTGGTGGAGAGCCAATAAACGATGCAACAAAAGTATTGTTCGGATGATTGTAAATCTCCAACGGCTTGCCGATTTGTTGAATTTCTCCATTATGTAATATCATCATCCGGTCTGCCATTGTCATCGCTTCCGTTTGATCATGTGTAACATAAATCATCGTAATTCCTAATTTCCGCTGAATTTGCCGAATTTCGGAACGCATTTTGGCTCTTAGCTTCGCATCCAAATTCGACAACGGCTCATCCATAAGACAAATAGGGGCATGTGTAACAATTGCTCTCGCCAAAGCAACACGTTGCCTCTGACCACCTGATAATTGTCTTGGCTTTCGATTTAATAGCTCGGATAACCCTAACATTTCAGCTGCCTCTAGGCACCGTTGCTGCTGCTCCTGCCTTGAGATTTTCTTCGTATGTAGCCCAAAGGTAATATTTTGTTGCACACTTAAATGTGGATAAAGAGCATAATTTTGAAAAACCATTGAGAGATTTCGCGCACTTGGTGGCAATTTATTGGAAAATTGCTCTCCAATATACAGCTCACCAGCCGAAACCTCTTCAAGACCTGCAATCATTCGCAGCATCGTACTCTTCCCACAACCAGAAGGACCTACTAAAACAAAAAACTCACCTGGTTCAATTGCAACATTTATATCCTTCATTACATTCGTCTTTCCATCATACGATTTGGAGACATTTTTTAGCTCAACGCGTTTCATGAAAGCTCCTCCTTTATAACAAAATTTTTTTACCGAATGTCCTTTTCAAAACTGCTTTACTAGCTATTCATTGAAAGCGTGGGCTGCTGCACCTTCCAAAGCCAAGGCCTCCCTGTCGATACAGCAACAGCCCCACTCTTTAATGCTGCATCGATATGGCGCTGCTCTTGAATAAGCCCACCAGTAATAATAGGTAGATTCGTTTCATTTTTTAGTTTTGCTATCATTTCGGGAATGAGTGCTGGCATGATTTCTAAAGCATGTGGCTGGATTTCAGCTACTGAATGTAAACCATTTTCCACAGCCTCTGTATCAACTAAAAAAAGCCTTTGAATTGTAATAAGTCCTTCCCTTTTCGCTAATTGGATAAGCGAGCTTTTCGTTGTTACGATTCCTGTTGGATTAACAAATTTCGCGATAAACTTTAACCCTTCCCGGTCATAGCTAATACCAGGGATCTTTTCTATATGTAAAAAAACAAATCGATTATTCTTTTTTAGAAGCTCGACATATCGTTTAATAACACTTATATTTCCTGTTAATAGAATCGCAGATTGTATGTTTGTTTTAAGAAACATATCTAAGCTTTTCGGATCCTTTATTGATGCGATCAACCGATCTTCCTTCAATCGTCTCGTAAACTCCTGATAAACATTCATCCTTACTCACTCCTATTACTTATTCACTTTTCAAGCTAATGCTCTGTTACATTCATTTGCCCACTTCCGAAGCGGACGCACAGAGCGTTAATAAAGCCCTAGCTAAAAATAAAAAACCACAAAAAAACACAGGGGTAACGATTTCGTCATACTCCTAATTCTTTTGGTGGTTTCTCTTATTCACAACCTATTGCTATTCACTTGTCCTTCATTGCATTATGTTACGTGTCGAATTTAAAGTGAATATAAAGAACATGTATAATTTTGTAAATTTATTGTTTTGATTTTGTAAAGATGCTTTTGGAAAGGACGCTAAGCACACGATCGGTGTATAGTACATAAATTAGACAAACTATATTTCGAAGGAGTTATATCCACTTTTCACATCACCAGACAGAGTTAACCCCACATAGAATGACAAATATTTGAAACATTGAATTGAATCGACTATTATTAATGTAGTGATCAAAAAAGATTAGCTCATACTCAAATGTCGTCTTTGCGTTCACTTGAATTTTAAAAATGAATTAGGGAATTGATGGAGGGTACACTCATTGGCTTTTGCACTAACGACACTTATTATACTTATTATTGTAAATGCTTTTTTTGCAGCATCAGAAATGGCATTGGTTAGCCTAAATGATAACAGAGTAAAACGGATGGCTGAAGATGGAGATAAAAAGGCTAAAATGCTCTATAAGCTAATATCTCAACCAAGCCAATTTTTAAGCACAATCCAAATCGGGATTACATTAGCAGGATTTTTAGCGAGTGCGTTTGCTGCTGACTTCTTTGCTGGACCTTTAGCAGAGCTTTTATACAATTTAGGAGTTCCGTTATCCATGAATGTACTTGGCACAGCTTCAGTTGTTGTGATTACAATCCTTCTATCGTATTTCACACTTGTCTTCGGTGAGCTTGTACCAAAGCAGCTGGCCTTACAAAAGTCTGAAACAATCGCAAATTTTGCAGTTACACCTCTTACTTTGTTATTTAAAATATGTCTGCCTTTAGTTAAATTTTTGACCTTTTCAACAAATACTGTTGTTCGTTTATTCGGAGTTGATCCGAATGCAAAAAATGAAGAAGCAACAGAAGAGGAAATTCGCATGATGGTTGATGTTGGTGGTGAGCAAGGAACGATTCAAATCACTGAAAAACTAATGATCAACAACATCTTTGAGTTTAATGATAAAATCGTTTCAGACATTTTCACCCATCGAACAGATATGTCGGTTCTTTCAATTGACGCAACCTTGCAAGAAACGGTGAAATTAGTCAATTTAGAAAAATATACAAGATTCCCTGTTTATGAAGGTGATGTTGATAATATCGTCGGAATCTTGCATGTAAAAGACTTATTCCAATTTATCGATCAGGACAATGATAAAGAATTTGATTTAAAGAATTTAATTCGCAAACCATACTTTGTCCTTGAAACACAAAGCATTGACGTATTATTTACCGTCATGCAAAAAAACAATGTTCATATCGCTATCGTTGTCGATGAATATGGTGGTACAGAAGGATTAATTACAATTGAGGATGTTATCGAAGAAATTGTCGGCGAAATCTTTAGTGAGTCTGATGGTCCTGAGGATGAAGAAGTGAAGCAGCTTGCAACTAATAAATTTTCAATTTCAGGAATTACCCACCTCTACAAGCTTGAGGACATTTTACTTATCGATTTTCCAACAGATGATTACGACACATTAAGCGGCTTCCTTATTGGAGAAATCGGCTATATTCCATCGAATGAGGCTCGTCCAGTCATTACATATAAAAACCTCGTATTTGAAGTAACTGAAGTATCAGAAAATCGGATTGAAAATGTCATTGTGACGATTTCAAACAAGGAACAAAATGAATTAATAGATGAAAAGCAATAATAATAAACACTGTATTTCTATGAACTGCTCATAGTTGATACAGTGTTTTTCTATACTTTCCCATCATACATAGAGAATTACCATTTTCATATTCTTAATAGTTGGATCATCTCAACTCGATTACCAAAGGGATCCCTAAATTCAAAACGTTCATAATTAGGTATTGGGACAGATTCAATCAAACTCACTCCATTTCCCTCTAAAACCCTTCTCCAATGTGAGAGATCATCTACTTGATAAGCGATGTGGGCCTTTGTTGCGAGCCTATCAACATTTTCCTCTATTCCAACATGTACTTGATCTTTTCCTACTTGCAGCCAAAATCCTCCCCTGCCCTTAAGAGACTTAGGTTTTCCGATTTCGGGTAGTCCTAACAGATGACAATAGAAGTTCTTCCCCTCTTTTTCAGCACCTTTAGGAATTGTTATTTGCACGTGGTGTAAACCAATAATCATATATACTCCCCCTTAGCATTGATAAATCCTCATGCTATAACACTCTATATAAATAGTACACGAATAATACCAATAAATAAATTTGATTATTTTTAACAAGATCGATAAGTATATCTTATCAATAAGTTAAGGCAGGGTATAACCACCTGCCTCTATCATGCTATAGGTTAAATCTTCCCATCAAAACAGTATGATAATAGTTTCCGTCTGAGAGAAGCTTATCATTTTTTAATATTCCTTCTACTTCAAAGCCTTCTGACTCATATAGCAAAATTGCCTTTTTATTCGTTTCTAAAACAGCTAAATTCATTTTTTTAATATGATTGGCATCTGCCCAACGAATTGATTCCTTTAATAGATTTCTCCCAATACTATAGCCCCAATAGCTCTTTAATACACATACACCGAATTCTACCTTGTGTGAAAGTCTTTTTAAACTGCTTCCTTCACATCGAGAAAACCCAACGATTTCTCCGTTTACTTCGGCAACTAAAAAGAGATGATTGCTTGCTTCTATGTCTTTCATGATAAGCTGCTTAAAGCCTTCTTCATCAATAAATCCTTCTCCTCTTTCCCGATCGAGATATTCTGTTTCTCCATCAATCTGTACTCGTACTTCAGACAATTGTTTCGCATCGTTCAAAGCAGCAGACCTTATCACATAATGTTGATCTTTAACGTAAAATTCCTTTTTTGAAATTTCCATATATGCCTCCGTTTTGTTTTTATCGAACCGATTACGACTTTATTGCTTTCTTTTTTGTAGGTTCATGACAGCTGGAATGAATAAATAAATTGCATAAGCAAATGTCAACCATGCGGTAAATGCAATGACCTGTTGATAATTTAGTTTCGGAAAAAGCAGCTGGTGATTTGCCAAAGAAAACGTATCTAAAGCTAAACCAAGCATCGTACCGATGACACCAAACTTAATCGCTGCATACTCCGATTTATCAACTAATAAATAGAAATGCGTAGCGAGCCATAAAAGAAGTGCTGTTCCAATAAGTAATAAAAGCAAGCTTATCATAAACTCCTCTGTTCCAGGGTTAAATAATACACGGTCACCGAAAAATACGAAGAAAAGCGTTGCAAAAAGCCATATAAACATTCCCCAAATTGCAGTTACGATATAACTTTTCATTCCTATCCCTCCTTGTTTTGTAAAGAACTAAGTCCTGTTACGAATTTTTCAAGCTCCGCATATGTTTTTTCAATTGGAAAATCCTCCTTCAATATAGCCTGTAGGGCAATTCCATCGACAAGTGAATTAAAGAAAATCCCCCACGTCTCAAAGGAAACACCTTTTATCGGTGATTCAGTCCACAGTTTTTCCAATTGCTGTGTGAGCGTATCATTCTCTCTACTGATCATCTCTCCAAGATGATATCTAATTTTTTCGTTCGTAAAGCCTGCTGATACTATTGTAATAAATAATTTATGGTAAAAGGAGTTGTAGGAACAGCGACTTTTTGCTGACTCAATTGCCTCCTTTAAGACGTCCCCATCTGTATGTGATAAGCTATTCCAGGAATCCTCACAAATCCCTTTCACTAGCTCTAATATTAGCTGTTCCTTTGTGCGAAAATGGTAATAAACCGTTCCTTGCGTTACTCCCGATTTTTCCGCTACAGCTCTTAATGTAAATTTCTCAATCCCACCTTCCACCAAACATTGCTTTGCACTTTGAAGAAGATCGTTTTTCGTAATAACATTTGGTTTAGCCATTTCATCACTCCTTATTAGTTATTCAACCGACTAACTATTAATGTAAATTTTACCATGTAATTCATTCCTTAACAATTGTTTGTCTTCCATTTTTATCGCCTCTCTGCACGAATACTATATTACTTTCACCTAACGCTTATAAATCAATCAACCTTAAAAAAATAGTTTACCAACTACAAAGTATAACTTGATAAGTGGTAAATTATGCTTTATGATAAACTCAAAAGATTATTTACCTTTTGTAAAGTTAAGCTATCCTTTTTCTTTTAATCAAGGGGTAATCCTAATAACAAAGGAGATGGGAAACATGGGTGTGCAAAAAATATTCGTTAACTTACCTGTAAAAGATTTAGACAAATCAAAAGAATTTTTTTCAAAAGTAGGATTTGAATTTAATCCTCAATTTACCAATGAGTCAGCAGCATGTATGGTGATTAATGATAGTATTTATGCGATGTTATTAGTAGAGAAGCGTTTTAAGGAATTTACGAAAAAAGAGATTGCAGATTCAACTAAAAGTACGGAAGTGATTATCGCATTGTCTGTTGACAGTAAGGAGCAAGTAGATGAAATCGTTAACAAAGCTCTAGAAGCTGGTGGAACAGCTGCAACTGACAAACAGGACTATGGATTTATGTACCAATGGAGTTTTCAGGATATCGACGGACATCTTTGGGAACTTCTTTACATGGATGAGAGTGCAGTACAATAGGACTAGCCTAAAAAACGTTTGGATTCTATTTTTCCAAACGTTTTTTATGGAGTTGCACATGTACTACTTAAATACACCTCTTAGGAGATAAACAGTATCATACTCTTTAAGCTTATCTATATGTTTATCTACATCTTGATAAAATTCTGTAGACAACGATGACATGACCTCAGCTCCTGGCTTTGAAATACATATGCTAGAAAAGACCATCCCGTTTTCGATGGTTTCTGTAGGATTTGTTTCCAAAGCATATGAAACACCATCAGGTCCATCATTTGAAAAGGAATCAACAGCTATTGCACTACTTGTTGAGCCATTGCTTTCGACTCCTACATGAAACTCAAACTGATTTTGCTTGTCATCTGGATGAGATACCGTAAAAATAATCGTACCTTTTCCTTCAATACCAGTCGTCATTAAGTCAATTTTATCATTGACTAACTTTCCTAATTCGTACTTTTCCACCCAAAGCGTTAATTGTTTATACTTCCTGTTATCTATTTGAAAATCAAATACAGAAAAGTTCTCAGACGTTGTCGAAAGTATAGCCTTTTCTCTTTTAGTTAAATTTGCAACAGAAATGGTATTTTCTTCTTTCGTTTCCTTTTGAATACAAGAAACGAGTGTAATTACTATCGGAATAGCAAGTAGTAAACCTAAAATTCTTTTCATATATTTCTCCTTTATTCCCTTTTATCTCTCTAGTCTATTTGCCATCCACTTATATAATTTTACTTACTTGTCCATTAATTCCATCATTCATTTGTAAGTTAAGGCTGGTTTCGTATAAACTTTGTTGCTATTTATTAGTATTCGGTATGGTTGATTTCCGCTTTACAATGTTTATAACACCAATATTTTAAAAAGGGACTACGTTAATGATAATCAGCAGATTTAAAGAATCGGAAAACCATATATTTCCTTTATAGAATAATACGAAAACAGGAAATTGTCATTACAATTTTTGCTAAAAAAACAAATCCCTCCTACGAAAACAGCATTCTGATTAATACTGTCTATTGTAGGAGGGATGGATCAACTCACATCAATTTTTATGCTGCATCTCATAATAAAAGCCCTTTAATTGGAGTAATTCCTCATGTGTTCCTTTTTCAATAATCTTTCCTTCCTTTAAAACGAGAATTTTGTCAGCCTTTTTTATCGTATTGAGGCGATGTGCAATTACAAAGGTTGTTCTTCCCTTCATAAGCCTTGCCAAAGCGTCTTGAATTCGCAGTTCAGTAATTGTATCGATACTGCTTGTTGCTTCATCCAAAATTAAAATTGTTGGATTTGCTAGCATTGCCCTAGCGATAGCAAGCAGCTGCTTTTGTCCATGACTGATGCCATTACCATCATAGCTAATAACCGTTTCATATTGATTCGGTAGCTTTTGTATAAAGAAGTGAGCATTTGCTAATTTAGCCGCTTCAATTACTTCTTCATCTGTTGCATCTAATCTTCCATAGCGAATATTTTCCAGCACGGTTCCATGGAATAGGAATGTATCCTGCAGCACAAATGCCATCTGCTTACGGAGTTCATCACGGTTCAACTGCCCAATATGAAACCGATCAATTAAAATTTCTCCTTCACTTGCATCATAAAATCTTGAGATTAAATTAATTAGTGTTGTTTTCCCTGCACCTGTTGGTCCTACTAAAGCGATTGTTTCACCAGGAGAAGCATGGAAGCTAACATTTTCGATTGTTTGCTTGTCATCACCGTCATCGTAAGAAAAAGACACATTTGAAAACTCGACTTCACCTTGTAATGCCGGAACAGCTCCTTTAGCCTCGAATTCGTTTATTTCTTTCTCTTCATCAAGAACGTCAAAAACTCTTTCAGCCCCCGCGATTGCTGATAAAAGCGTATTAAATTGGTTTGCTAGATCGTTTAAAGGACGAGTAAATTGTCTCGCATATTCGGCAAATATAACAATAACCCCAATCGTGACCAAGCCATTTAACGCCAATAGACCTCCAATTCCAGCGACAATCGCGAAGCTTATATTGTTTAACATATTCATAACCTTTGGAATAAAGCCTGAAATCGTCTGTGCCCAAAAGCCCGAAAGTTTGAGCTGATTACTTTTCTCAACAAGTTGAGAGATGACTTTTTCCTCTTGGGAATAGGCCTTAATCATCTTTTGTCCAGAAATAATCTCCTCGATATAACCATTTAATTCTCCTAAGTTTTGTTGCTGCTGCTTAAACAGCTTCCCGGTCCGTTTTGTAATCCACTTCATCCCAATGACCATTAAAGGAATAATGATCATTGTCACAACGGTAAGCAGTGGACTAAGAATAATCATCACTGTGACTGTACCAATTAAGGTTAAAACACTTGATATAACCTGAATAAATGAGCTATTTAATGTTGAGCTGACGTTTTCAATATCATTTGTTACACGACTCATTAATTCTCCATGCTGTCTTTTATCAAAAAAGGAAATCGGAAGCTGATGAAGTTGTCTAAATAAATCTGTTCGCATTTGATTGACTGTAAATTGTGAGACACTGATCATCCAGTAATTTTGTAAAAATAAAGATAGCGAATGAAAGGCAAAAACAACCGTTAAACTGACCATTAAAAGTAATAACCCATTTATTTCCTTTGTCACAATAAAGTGATCAATTGTATGTCCGATTAAATATGGTCCTAATAGGCCTAAGCCAGAGCTTAAGACAACCGTAAGAAGGACTAAGCAAAGTAGCATTCGCTTTTCAGATAAGTAAACCCACAATCGTTTTAACGTTGATAGGTTCACCTTTTTCCTGTCTTTCTTCGCTTTTATACTTGCTTGATTGTCTATGTCTATTCGTTCATATTTGAAAGGACTAGTTAGTTGCTTTAACATGTCGAACCTCCTCCATCATTTGTGATTGGCAAATTTTTTCGTAAAGAGGAGATGTTTTCAGCAGCTGTTCATGTGTACCCTCTGCAATTAGTACACCATCATCAAGAAGTAAAATTTTATCCGCCTGCTGTGCTGTACTTACCTTTTGCGTAATAAGCAGCGTTGTACATGAGTAAATCCGCAAGGCCTCTAATAACTTTCTTTCCGTCCTAACATCCAATGCACTTGTACTATCATCAAGCAAAAGCAATTTAGGCCTTCTCACTAATGCACGTGCAACAGAAAGACGCTGCTTTTGCCCACCTGATAAATTAACACCCTTTTGACCAATCTTCGTTTCATATTGATGTGGAAGCTGTTCAATTGTTTCATGGATTTGTGCTGCCTCTGTTGCCTCAATGATTTCGGCTAATGATGCATCCTCTTTTCCCCATGAAACATTTTCCTTCACCGTTCCAGTAAATAAAATGGCCTCCTGTGGTACATAGCCAATTTGCCGGCGCAAGCTTTTGCTATCCATTTCAGCAATTGATACCCCATCAAGGAAAATGTCACCTTCATTTACATCATATAAACGTGGTAACAGCTGAAAGAGAGAAGATTTTCCTGATCCTGTTCCACCCATTATGGCAATCGTCGAGCCGGCAGCTGCTGTAAAGGAAATATCTTTTAAGACAACTTCTTTTGTTCCAGGATACGTAAACGAAACATTTTCAAAGCTTACCTTTCCATCTGTTAACGTAAATTTATTTTCCGAGGCTTCATTTTTTCCCTCGATATGTAACACTTCAGAAATCCGGGCTGCTGATGCCCGCGAGCGTGATAAAAACATAACGATAAACGAAAACATTGATAAGGCTGATGTCACCCTTAATCCATAGTTTACGAGGGCAACAACCTCACCAACCTGAATATTCCCATTTATCACTTGGGCATGACCAAACCATAAAATAACGAGAATTGCGATATTCATAACAAATAAAAGAACTGGCATTGAGGTTTCAATGAGACGAAAAGTTGTAATCGTCTTATCTCTCAACTCATCCGTTGCTTTTGTGAACCTTTTGATTTCGTGATTACGTCTTACATACGCTTTAATCAATCTCATCCCGACTAAGTTTTCTCGTAAAACACCGTTAACAAAATCAAGCTTTGCCTGAACTTTATTAAACAATGTACTACCTTTTCTCATAATCCAAATAAGAGTCAGAATAATCATCGGAATAACGAAAACAAACACGCCTGCTAACAGAGGGTTGACGATAAATGACATAATCACTGCACCAATGACGAGAAGCGGGGCTCTTAACATAATTCTCAGTCCCATAAACAAGGTGTTTTGCAGCTGGGTAATATCATTAGTCATCCGTGTAATGAGAGAAGAGGTCGGAAAACGACTTAATTGTTCAAAGGAAAATTGCTGTACCTTTTCAAAAAGTTGTTTCCGAATATCAAATCCAAAGCTTTGACTGACATGTGAAGCATAAAAGGAATTAATAATACCTGATGCAAAAGCAAGAAGGGAAATTCCAAGCATCACTCCCCCCCACAGTAAAACAACATGAAGGTCCTTATTTACGATTCCTTCATCAATTATTTTTGCCATTAGCAATGGATGAATGAGCTCAACCGCTAATTCTATTAGCATTAAGCTCAGTGCAATGGCCATCGGTATTCGATATGGTTTTAAAAATGAACGAATTTTCACCATCAATTTCCTCCAAGTTTGGCATTTAGAATACTCTTGTTTAGGCCCTTTTGTAAAAAGATTATTGTTTTGTGTACTAATATTATAAAAGTTGATCGTAGCGAAAGCGCGAGACTCCTGTGGAAAGTGTGGGACAAGTGAGACCCCGCAAGTTTTTCACACTGAGGAGTCTCACCGCATACCCGGCGGAAAGTAAGTACTTAGAGCGGAATCAACACCAACACGCTAACTTAATAAAAAGCCACAAGGTTAACGAAAACAACCTTTATATATCTAAAGAAAATAATGATACGTTTTCAGCAATATTTACAAACCAAGAAAGGGGTTTCAATTATAAACATCTTTTAAAAATATATAGTTTAGTTTACCAATAAAACAATCGTCTGCCGAGTAGAATGACTTATAAGTTTCAACACTTCCTAATGCTATAATATTTCATCCTCTTCCCCTTTATAAGTTTAATATGGTATACTCTTTTCGAATCTTGATATCGAATTTCGATATTGGTTTTCGATTATGAAAGGTGGTTATAAATCGTTGGATGATAAAGTACTTAGAAAGCTATTTCTAGGATTTATCCATATTCATATTCTCCATCATGCAAAGGAACACCCAATTTATGGACTTTGGATGCTTGAGGAATTAAAGGAGCATGGTTATAGCCTCAGCGCCGGTACACTCTATCCAATCCTCCACACGATGGAGATAGATGGACTGCTTATGCGTGAGGATAAAAATATTGATGGAAAAATAAGAAAGTATTATACAACAACAGCAAAAGGTGAGACTGTTTTAGAAGAAGCCAGAAAGAAAGCTTATGAACTTTTTAAGGAAATAAAAGAGTAAAGGAGCTTGAAGATGAAACCGAAAACAACCTTAGCAACATTATGGGAAATTCTCCTTGTTTCAACTAGACTTGGCTTAACCTCCTTTGGTGGTCCTGTCGCACATCTTGGCTATTTCCACGAGGAATATATTCGCCGAAGAAAATGGCTCGATGAAAAGAGCTATGCTGATTTAGTGGCACTTTGTCAATTCCTCCCTGGACCAGCAAGTAGCCAAGTCGGCATTGGGATTGGTGTTATGAGAGGAGGAATGCTCGGCGGAATCACGTCCTTTATTGGCTTTACCCTCCCATCTGTCATTGTCCTTATTTTATTTGCTGTTCTGCTTCAAGGCTTAGATATTAGTACTTCAGGCTTTATCCATGGGTTAAAAATCGTTGCCGTTGCTGTAGTTGCTCATGCAATTATTGGGATGGCACAAAAATTAACACCTGATTTAAAAAGAAAAACGATCGCTCTCATTGCAATAGTCGGCACGCTTTTATGGGAATCGGCCTTAACCCAGGTAGGAGTCATTCTTATTGCAGCTTTTGCTGGGTTCCTATTCTATAAAAATGAACAGGTCAGCAAGGAAAAAACAGTTCAATTCCCGATTTCAAAAAAATTTGCACTCATCTGTTTAGCACTGTTTTTTGGATTATTAATTGCATTGCCGATTATTAACGATCTTACATCATTAAGCTGGATCGCGATGTTCGATAGCTTTTATCGTTCAGGATCATTAGTGTTTGGAGGCGGACACGTCGTCTTACCATTACTAGAAAAGGAGTTTGTCCCAACCGGATGGATGTCAGAGGAAGCCTTTCTTGCCGGCTATGGTGCAGCACAAGCTGTTCCTGGTCCGTTATTTACATTCGCCGCCTATCTTGGAGCTATCATTAACGGGTGGCAAGGTGGAGTCATTGCAACTATCGCCATCTTTTTACCAGCATTTTTGCTCATCCTTGGTACGCTGCCATTTTGGAATATGCTTCGCAGTAACCAAAGCATACATGGGGCATTATTAGGTGTTAATGCTGCTGTTGTTGGGATTTTAATCGCAGCTTTTTATCAACCGATTTGGCAAAGCTCTATTTTAAGTGCTCCGGACTTTGCCTTTGCTGCGATTCTCTTTAGCATGTTAGTTTATTGGAAGCTCCCACCCTGGATCATTGTTGTCACTGGAGCTTTAGGCGGATGGTTGATTCTTCCATACCTTTGATGATACAGTAATAATCAATAAAAATAGGGCGTTTCTTTCGAGATGCTCTATTTTTTGAGCCATTTTCGTAAACTATGTTGCTTTTTTACAGTGTAGTCGTTCGTCATACAGTGCTCGCTTTCTGTGGGGTGGGTGGTGAGCCTCCTCAGTGTAAATACCTGATTAAATTAAAGATTAACCTCTCCCACACATCCCGCAGGAGTCTCGCACTTACGCTCCAATCACCCCTTATAAAGTTAGTTACTAAAAACAACAAACTTTTAGAAAAGAGCCATTTTTTATACCTTTAGCACAGGAAAGACTTCGTTCAAAAATAACTCATAGTAGGAGGGCAGATAAAGGTGGACGTTACAATTCGGGAAATGCAAATAGAAGATATCAAACAAGTACAACAAGTCGCGAAAACAAGTTGGCATTATACATACGAAGGAATTATTCCATATGATATTCAAGAAAGCTTCCTAAATTCAGCTTATAGTGATGAGATGATGCAAAAGCGATTAAAAAATTCATTCATTTTCGTTTCAGAGGTTGGGGGAAAAATTGTTGGCTTTATTAACTTTTCCCCCGTAAGAGAGGATGGTAAAGCTGAGCTTGGTGCTGTTTATATCCTTCCTGAGCACCACGGTAAAGGGATTGGTACAGCCTTATTAAAAAAAGGAATTAACAACTTAGAAGGTGTAAAAGAAATATTACTAAATGTCGAAAAGGATAATCATATCGGAACGTCGTTTTACAAAGCAAAAGGATTCAAGGTCGTTTCGGAATTTGATGATTATTTTGATGGACATATTTTAAAAACAGTAAGAATGGTCTTAAAAGTGGAAAACTAACTCCCCTTACGTTTTAATTTGCGGGTGATTCGTAAATTTAACGTAAGGATATAAAAAATCAGTGGATAACTTACGAACGAATACCATAGCTTCCATCCATTATGATAAAAAAAATCACCATGTAAAAACACCCATTCAAAAAAAACGCCAACTATCGTGCAAATCATAATATAGAGAAACTGTTTTAAAGGAGATTTACTGTAAGGATAAAAATTCAAATATAAAATACTAACGGCAGGAAAAATCAATAAAGCGATTGGTATTGTTCGAAAGCTTACACCCTTATCAAAATAACCATATAAATCATACTTAATATCTAAAATAAGATTGGCTAATAATTCAAAGTAAAGGGCAAAAAACGATGTTGTATACATTTCCATTTTCGTAATATGCTTTTTTGAAAAAATAATAATTAACCAAAATATAATTGCTGTTGTATACGGAATGACATATGTAGCTACCATGCTCGTTCTCCAATTCTCTTTTCTAACTAAGCTTTTTTCACAGACAGTATTTCAGTTTCGTGCAAATGACTTTACAACAAATGGAATCCTCTCTTTATAGTTGCTCAATACTTTTCTTTTTATTCTTTTTGTTAAAAAGCCTATATTCAAAGTATTTCCATAAAAGGTGAAGTATATTTCCACATAAAACAAGCGAACCTCCACACTGAAGATTCGCTTGTTTCCTAGTTTCTTTTAATAAAAAACGGCCCTATTTCACTTTCATGGGTTAAAATAAATGACCAACCGTTATCGTTATCCCAATCCAAAACGTACATATCGCTATAGTTCATATGAGCCTCAACATAAGGAAGGTCAGATGCTTAAGAGACCTGGCATGTTCAAAAAGGTATGCTTCGTCAACAAATTGATAAAACACCATGCATTTATGCTTTGCTTGTTTGTGAAAAGCTACTATTGCTGCTTCCTTCTCCAAGCACCCTACTCTTTTCCAACTACACAAATGCCAATAAGAAATAGTCAATCCCAATTTCCTTTTGTTCCTCATATGTAAGATGACCTGCAAATAATTCACGCCACCGTTCTCGTAAATATCTTCCCCACTTCGGTATTTCTAAAATACTAAAGCTTTTATTTCGCACTCTTTTCATTCCCAACAATTAATGGAAGTTTTATTTTAATTAATAATTCATCCTGAAAATAATTGTAGCTTAAACGCCCTTTGTGTGATTCCACCAGTTTTGAAATAATATATGTCCCAAGCCCTTGATGGTTCGCACCTTTTGAACTTATTTCAAAGCTAACAAACAATTTATCCAACAGATGCTTATCTGGAAAATATGCACTATTTTTTATTTCAAAAATATATATGCCTCCGTGAATTTCCGTTCGGATAACTAAGCTCGATCGGTTATATCGCAGATGATAGCTATGTGCACCCTCTACTGCATTTTCAACTAAGTTCGTTACAAATTGAACCTGGTCGATTTTGTTCATCGGAATCGCCGAAACAGGTGCATCTAGCTTATAAACTACCTTCGTGCCATTTTTCTCAGCTCGCTTCTTTTCCTTCAAAAGAATTGCCGCGATATGAGCTTCTTCACCTTTTATTGTCTGATTGATTTCCTGATACTCACCTAGTAGCTCACGAAAATATTGCTTCACCTCAACGCTTTCATCCTGCTCAATTAAATAATCAATCGCATTAACATGTTTTAAAAAGTCATGCCTTTGGCTACGAATTGTAAGAAATTGCTCATTCATTTCGGTTATTTTCGCTTCAAATTGAACAATCTGTTCCTTTTCCTTGGCTAAACGAGGATAGAGCTTTATTCGGATAAACTCACAAAAAAGAATTCCACACATTCCAACAATCTGTATTTCAACTGTTTCTGCCAAGATAACAACTAGTAAGAATACGAATTGTATACCAACAATATACATTGTCTCCTCTATCGGCAATGTCGCGAGTAAAAAACGCATCTGTTTTAACTCATTGCGATAATAAAATGAGATTCCCCCGCTTATACAAAGCAGGATGATTAGCGATAAATATGAATGACTTACGAAAAGCTGAGTCCAGCCAATAAAATGGATGATAAAAATGATGCCTGGATAATAAAAAGATTTCACTTTCATTCCCCTAGTTGTAAAACTTGTCTTGTAGCTTATCAAGACTCATTTTTGTTATGATTGCGGTTTTTTTCGTCCCTTGAAAATGTACTGTATATGAATTCTTCGTATATAGTGAGAAGTTTTTTACATAATGAATGTTAATAATAAATCCTCGATGTGACCTGACAAAATGTGAGCCTGAAAGCTCCTCTTCAAGCTCGTTTAGCGTTTGGTATGTTGTATATTCTCCCTCGCTTGTATTAATCGTTGTTGATCGGCCCGTTCTTTCAATATAAATAATATCCTTCTTATCGATAAAAAAGATTTCTGATTTATTTTTCAACACTAATTTTGCTTTATCGACTACTTCGTTTTTCTTTTGAAGCCGATTAATTCCCTTTAACAACCGTTCCTTTGAAAAAGGCTTCATAATGTAATCCAGAACATTTAGCTCAAAGGCATGAACAGCATAGCCACTATGACCCGTTACAAAAATGACGCTTATATCCATTGCATAGCTATTAATAAAATCAGCAAGCTCATAGCCTGATAACGCCGGCATTTCGATATCGGTAATGAGCAAATCAATATTCCCCTCTTTAATTAGGGCATAGGCTTCCTCAGAATTATTTGTCGCAAAGACAATTTCAATATTCTCTTCCTTTGATAGAGTAATTGTTAATTTCTCTAAGTCATATTTCTGGTCATCTACTAATCCAACCTTAATCATGTTCCCACTCGTTCCAAGTATAGATTTATCAATAGTTTATCACGTTCATGAGAGGATTTGGTATTTTCACGACAAAAAAAGGAAGTTTCACGACATTATCGGTGTATGTAAACAAGAAATTCCTTATGATGAAGACAGTTAAAGCAATCAAGGGAGGAAATAAAAAAATGATTGATATCCAACACGTATCAAGATTTTTTAAAGATAAGAAAAAAACAATTGAAGCTGTTAAAGATGTTTCATTTCAAATAAAAAAAGGTGATGTCGTTGGACTTCTTGGAGAAAATGGCGCTGGAAAAACAACATTGCTTCGAATGATATCAACAATATTAGAGCCTTCAGCAGGAACCATTCATATCGAAGGCATCAACATCCATAAGGATCCAATGAAAATCAAAGCAAAAATTGGTGTTTTATTCGGCAGTGAAACAGGCTTATATGACAGATTAACAGCTCGTGAAAATCTAGCGTATTTCGCAAAGCTATACGGCATGAGCCAGCATGAAACGAAGACGAGAATTGATTATCTTGCTGTTCGCTTCGGAATGAAGGATTACTTAGATCGGAGAGTGGGAGGATTTTCAAAAGGTATGCGTCAAAAGGTTACAATCGCTCGGACACTTATCCATAACCCGGAAATTATCCTTTTTGACGAACCAACAACAGGACTTGATATCACATCTGCAAATATGTTTCGTGAATTGATTCATCAGCTTCGAAAGGAAGGCAAAACGATTATTTTCTCTAGCCATATTATGGAGGAAGTGAAACAGCTTTGCCAATCGATTGTAATGATTCACAAAGGAGAAATGGTATATAACGGCACGATCGAAGAATTATACAAACAAGAAGAAAGTGAAGATTTAAATTACATCTTTATGTCTCGAATTGTTAGGGGGGCTAAATAATGGCTTGGCATGTATTTATGAAGGAATTAAAGGATGCATTACGTGATCGAAAAACAATTGTTTTAAGCATCCTTCTACCTATTTTATTCAATATCGGATTACTCTTTTTTATGGAAAAAGTATTTATGAATGATGAGGTTGAACAAGTAAAAGTAGCTGTTGATTCTGCTTCAGACAAAGAAGTAACGAAATGGTTAGAGGAAATTGAAGAATTAGAGATTGCTTTATCTGAGGACCCATTAAAAATGGTCGAAAATGGAGACGCGGTTGTCGCTATTTCAACAGATTCAGATTTTATGAAACAGCTAGAAAAAGGTGAAATGCCAGAAGTCATTATCCAGGCTGATCCAACAAGCACAAAGGGTGGAAATGCCTCAGACCTCATTGCAAATACATTAACAATGAAAAAACAAGAGTTTATTCAGCAACGGCTTATTGAGCATCAAATTGACCCGACAGAAATTGAACCTTTTCAAATTAGTTTAAAGAGCGTAAGTGAAGGTGACGATATGTCCCTTTATATGGTTAGTATTTTTGCTCAGCTCATTATTGTCCTTGCAGTACTTATGGGAGGACTACCTGCTGCAAATGACTTATTCGCAGGTGAAAAGGAACGAAAGACAATGGAAGCATTGCTTATGACGCCCGTTCATCGACTTCATATTATTGTTGGAAAATGGTTAACGATTTCCGCGCTAAGTATGATTAGTGGTATTTTCTCAGTCATAACATTTATTGTTGGTGTGAACTTGTTTACCGAAAAGCTTGCAGATGCTCTTCAACTGGATAAAAATATTGGTTTTTTCACAGTAAGCTTACTTGTCGGAATTATTTTCTTTGCCCTACTTATTTCAAGCTTAGAAATGGTGCTTAGCTTATTAGCTAATACGATGAAGGAAGCACAAAACTATATTTCGCCAGTGACAACATTAGCGATGGTTCCTTATTTTATCTTAATCGGAACTTCAGCGAATGAATTATCATCAACATATTTCATGATTCCGTTTTTAAATATCTATGCACTTATTAAGCAATTAATCTATGGCATTTACGATGCAACGAGTATCCTCCTCGTTGTCGGCAGCTCAACAATCTTTATCATAATCTCTTTCCTCATTGCATATGTCATGTTTTCTAAAAGCAAATGGGTGCTTGGGAAAGGATAAGCTTCAGTTAATTCCTTTATGCTGATTCGTTAGGGAAAGCGACTAACAATCAGCATAAAGGATTTTTATTTTTCCTTCGCAAGCTTCTTTCTATCTCCCTTTACAAAATCCGATATTTTTTTACATTAATTTTACAAAAGCTCTACCATCCCTTTACTACTCCTTAATATTAAATCAATAGACTAGAACGTATGAGAGATTCGTCGCTCGTTTAATCTCAGCAATAATTGATTTATATAGGAGGATTTCATTCATGGCAAAGGTTAAAAAACTACTTAGCTTTTTTCTTATTCTTTTCTTATTAGCTGCATGTAGTAGCAATTCTTCTTCATCAACTAACGGTGGAGAATCAAGCGATATCTCAGGCGATTTATCCTTTTACACTTCACAGCCTGACGAGGATGCTCAAAAGCTTGTTGATGCATTTAATGAAAAATATCCAGATGTAAATGTGGAAATTTTCCGCTCAGGTACAGAAGAAGTAATTAGTAAAATTCAAGCAGAGCAACAGGCTGGTGAGGTTCAAGCAGATGTTCTTCTTGTCGCAGATGCAGTTACATTTGAAAGCTTAAAGGCAGAGGATATGCTATTATCCTATAAATCTAATGAGACAAGTGAAATTCCTGAAGAATTTGTTGATAAAGATGGCATGTACACAGGAACAAAGGTAATGGCGACGATTTTAGCAATTAACACAGATAAGGTAACTGATGCACAAGATTCCTGGCAGGTATTAGCTTCTGAGGAGGCAAAGGAGCAAGGCATTATGCCAAGTCCGTTATATTCAGGAGCTGCTGCGTATAATCTCGGCGTATTTACTCGAAATGATGAATTCAATTGGGAGTTTTATGAAAAGTTAAAGGACAATCAGATTATGGTGACAGAGGGAAACGGTGCAGTCCAACAAGCAGTAGCCTCTGGGGAAAAATCGTATGGTATGGTTGTTGACTACATTGTCGCTCGGGCAAAAGCAGAAGGTTCACCAATAGATTTAATTTACCCTAAAGAAGGTGTTCCAGTTATTACGGAACCAATTGCGATTATGAAAGAGACGAAAAACGAGAAAGCGGCAAAAGCATTCGTGGACTTCGTTTTATCTGAGGATGGTCAAAACCTCGCTGCTGAAATCGGCTATACACCGATTCGCAAAGGCATAAAAGCACCAGAAGGACTAAAAACAATTGAAGAAATGAAAGTATTAGATGCTGAATTGAATGAGTTATATCAGGATCGTGAAGCAGATAAGGAAGAATTCAGCAAATTATTTGGAGATCAATAGATAGAAAAGAGGCAGCAAACATGTTTCATTTAGCACGTTTAAAGGGGAATCTATCTCAAAGATTCCCCTCTGTTTTTCTAAAAGCACTTGGATTTCTTCTCGTCTTTCTAATCTTTTTTGTTCCAGTTGTCAGACTCATTCTTTTAAGCATCTCCTCTGAAAACGGATTAACCATCGAGCATTTTCAAGAGATTTTATCCGAGCAGGCAACATGGAAAACAATATATAACACCCTTATCATTGTCACTGGATCGACCATTCTATCCGTTTGCTTAGGAGTGGCAACAGCATGGATCATTGCTTATACAAATATTCACCATAAAAGGCTTCTGCAAATCTTTATCTTTTTACCATTTATTATTCCATCATATATGACGACGTTAGCATGGACACAGTTTATGGGCGTAAATGGGCCTGTCGCAGCCTTTCTAAACCTATTACCAGGTCAGCTACAACCGATTAATTTATATAGCATACCTGGGATTATCATTGTAATGGGCTTTTCTCATTATCCTTTAGTTTACTTGTTAACAGTTAGTGTATTACGAAAAATTCCGAGAGAGCTTGAAATGGCGGCTAGTGTTTCTGGAAGCTCAGGATGGAAAACATTTCGGAGAATCACATTGCCTCTTGCACTACCAGGGATTGCTAGTGGCGGACTTTTAGCCTTTTTAGCAAATTTAGATAATTTCGGAATTCCTGCATTTTTAGGGATACCAGCCAATATTCGTGTGTTAAGCACCTATATTTATGAGCAGATTATCGGCTTTGGACCTTCTGCATTTGCTAAAGGAGCTGTACTTTCCGTTATGTTAGGGCTAATAGCTATCATCGGTACACTCATTCAATGGTTACTTTTAAAGCGTTCAAAGCAAATTGAAGCATCTAGAGAGGATATGGATCCGCGGTTCACACTGTCTAAGAAAAAGCGCTTAGTTGTTCAAGGAATACTATGGATCTTCCTCATCTCAACAAGCATCGTCCCTTTATTATCAATGGCAGCAACTTCCCTTATCAAGGCATATGGGCTTGAATTTACTTTACAAAATATTAGTTTAAAGCATTTTGAATTTGTCCTTTTCTCAAGCTCTAAAACAGCGAATGCAATCGAAAATAGTGTAAAGCTAGCAGCGATAGTAACGTTAATAGGGCTTTTTATCGGTACTATCATCGCCTATTTACGTGTAAGAAAACCGACGCTTTTAACGAAAACGCTCGAAATAATGATTGCCATTCCATATGCTCTTCCTGGAACAGTGCTTGCTCTTGCCCTTATTTTCACATGGATGGAGCCTATTCCCGGATGGAATCCAGGAATATATGGATCAGTTTGGATAATGTATATCGCGTATTTTACGAGGTTTCTAATTTTACAGGTTCGGGGTAGTGTGACATCACTTCTGCAAATTGATGTATCGATGGAGCATGCTGCAAGAACGAGTGGTGCCTCCTTGTTTACGAAATGGAAAAGGATCCTGATTCCACTTATTTTGCCAGGATTAATGAGTGGAGCCTTTTTAGTCTTCCTTACCGCTTTAACTGAATTAACGGTTTCTTCCTTACTATGGTCAAGTGGAACAGAAACAATCGGTCTCGTTATTTTTAATTTTGAACAAGCAGGATATACAACACATGCAACTGCATTTTCAATGGTTATCCTTTTTCTCATGCTAGTCGGATTTCTTCTTATGTTTCTTATTCAAAAGATTTGGGAAAGCAAGGTGATGCATAATGGCAACAGACATTAGAAATGTAAGCAAGGTATTTAGTAAGACAACCGCCCTACACTCAATTAATCTCTCTATTAATGACGGAGAATTCATAGCAATATTAGGTCCATCAGGCTGCGGAAAAACAACATTATTGAAGCTTTTAGCAGGATTTGATTCCCCATCAGAGGGTAAAATTTATATGAATGGACAATGTGTCAGTGAAAAAAATAAAGCTACTCCACCAGAAAAACGGAATATTGGAATGGTGTTTCAGTCATTTGCATTATGGCCTCATATGAATGTTAAGGAGCATATTCGCTT
Organism: Bacillus sp. (in: firmicutes); assembly: GCA_031180805.1. Lineage (GTDB taxonomy): Bacteria > Bacillota > Bacilli > Bacillales > Bacillaceae > Metabacillus. Next base: position 66,255 of record JAPSLL010000007.1, on the reverse strand, counting down.
TCCCCTTCTACATCACCAATTTGTGAAAAAGGAGATGAAAGCAAATCCTGAAAAACGAGTTGAGGAGGTACTACAAATTGTTAATCTTCAATCGTTCTCACATCGAATGCCACACGAGCTTTCCGGAGGGCAAAAGCAAAGAGTTGCATTAGCGCGGGCAATTGCCCCAAAGCCAGCACTATTATTGATGGATGAGCCATTAAGTAGTTTAGATGCAGAGTTACGAATGGATATGCGTAGAGAAATCCAACAGCTCCACCGTATAACAGGAGCAACGATTATTTATGTGACCCATGATCAAGAAGAGGCTCTTGCAATGGCTGATAAAATTGTTGTCATGAATAATGGTAAGATTGAACAATTCGATACACCACAGCAAATATACTACAATCCGCTAACTGAATTTGTGGCTAAGTTTGTTGGTAAAGCGAATATGATTGAAGGAACTTGGCGCGATGAAATCACCTTTGAACCGTTTGGTACTTCGCCCCCTATTCAATGGAAAAACATAAGAGTCGAACCGCAATTAAAGGAAAATAACCTTTGTCCAATTCGACCTGAACAGTTTTCATTATCGGATGGTGAGGAAGGCTTTCCAGGTGAAGTCATGACCGTGCAGTTTCAAGGAAAAGAGATTCATTATTCAATTAAAACTGAATTAGGTCTGCTTACAATTCACGAGGATGCCCTAAAGAAACCGTTTCGTGTTGGGGATCACGTATCAATAATATTAAAACAGCCATCAATGATAAATGAATATGCTGAAAATCTGCTTTAAGTTTAAATTGAAAAAGAGGGTAACTCAAAAGGGTCTGACCCTTGGTTTTGAGCTACCCTCTTCTCTTTTTTTGTTCTAAACGACTATTTAACAATCGTTGTAACTCCACGCTCAGTTACCAAAGTGCGATGTTCTAAATCCTCGACCAAATTTTTCCGGTTTAATTGAAAGGTTCCTAAATGATTTTGATACACATAATTCTTAAGATCGATCGTGATTGTTTCATCATATTCCAAGGCACGCTGAATGGAATCGTTGTACCAGTTTTGCACTGGTATTTCATATAATTCAAGGATGTCGCCTTCTGCAAAATATTTTTCTAAATAAACGAAAAAATATTGATTACCTAGTCCCGTCACTTCGTACACATATGGCAATGTAATAATTGGCTTTATTATTTCAACCCAGTATTTATCAGTTTCCGAAATATCGAAACCACACCAAGGTTCCTCAAATATAGTACGATTATTGTAGCTTTCGATTTCAACTGGTAAATCGAAAGGTCTCGGTGATGCTAAAAACAGAATGCTCGACATACTCCCACCTTTTCTGTTCAATTTTCCCCTATTTATACTTAAGCTTCCTTCTGTTTATAACAATATATAATTCTCTTGAATTTTTCCACATTAATGGCAATAATATCTTTTAAAGGACTATTTCGGAATTCGTAATAATATCAAACGAAAAGGGGATTATACTCATGTCCACTGCCACAGTACAAAAGCAGCCTGTTCCATATTCGAAGGACACAGGTACGGTTTACAACATTCTATTTATTATTGGCTTATGTCATTTATTAAACGATAGTATTCAATCAGTTATTCCTGCCATGTTTCCGATTTTAGAGGACTCAATGGGGCTAACCTTTACACAGCTTGGATTCATTGGCTTTGCATTAAACATGGTCTCATCCGTCATGCAGCCTGTCGTTGGGCTTTACACAGATAAACGTCCGATGCCCTATGCCCTTCCGATTGGCTTAACCTTTAGTATGCTCGGGGTGTTAGGACTTGCATTTGCCCCTTCCTTTATTACGATACTGCTATCTGTAATATTTATCGGACTAGGCTCAGCTGTATTCCATCCCGAAGGCTCGAGAGTTGCTCATATGGCTGCAGGAAAACGTCGGGGCTTAGCTCAATCAATCTATCAGGTAGGTGGAAACAGCGGTCAGGCTCTTGCGCCGCTTATAACCGCGCTTATCCTTGTCCCATTTGGCCAATTCGGTTCGATTTACTTTACGATTGTTGCTGCAATAGCAGTTGCTTTTTTAGTCTATATTGCGAAATGGTATTCTAGTAGATTACAGGATTTACAACCGATTCGGAAGCAACAAACTAATAGTAAGGTAAATTCAAATGGTAGCTCTATTACTAAGGCTGTAAGAAATGCACTGCTCATCATTATCTTCCTCATTTTTGCTCGATCGTGGTATGGAAGTGCGATATCAAATTTTTATACCTTCTATGCGATGGAAAAATACCATTTATCAATAGCCGAATCACAAGTTTATATCTTTATCTTTTTATTACTTGGTGCAGTCGGTACATTTTTAGGTGGACCGTTAGCAGATAAATTCGGCAAGAGAAACGTCATTATTGTCTCCTTGCTTGCAACAGTACCACTTACAATTCTCTTGCCTTTTATTGGACCAACTGTTTCACTGATTGTGTTAGCGTTGATCGGCCTAATATTAATGTCTAGCTTTTCAGTAACAGTTGTTTACGCTCAAGAGCTTGTCCCTGGAAAAATTGGCACGATGTCTGGTTTAACTGTTGGCCTCGCATTTGGAATGGGTGCTATTGGCTCCATCGCTTTAGGTGCGTTAATTGATTTTATCGGATTAACACCGACAATGATTTCTATTTCATTTTTACCTTTAATTGGTATTCTTGCATTTCTTTTACCATCTGATCAGACGCTTTTAGAGTGGCAAAAAGGAAAATAATACCTCTTTTGTAAGTATTTTCATGGATTTTTAATCTAATTGTAACCTACGAGGCCCCTTTCTATGTTATAACTAGTTAAGAGAAAGGGGTTGCTTTATGCGAGCTTTAAAGCGAACAATTGCCACACTTATGATTCTTTTATTATCTTTACCTATTTCCTATGTGGCAAATGCAGCATCAACTAATGACACTTTAAATAGTGCAGAGAAACAGCTAGAGCAGAATCAACAAACCATTCTTCAAAAGGAAAAAGAACAGCAAGCTGTTGATGAAGAAGTCAAAGAGATTCAAGAAAATGTCCAAGCTATTGAAGCAGAAATCTCTAAAAATGAACAAAGTCTATCAGATGTTCAAACAAAAATAACAGAAATTCAACAAAAAATAGAGGAAAAGAAAGAGCAAATTGTCCTGCTTCAAGACAAGGTTTATGCTCGCGAAGGTATTATGGAGCAGCGCCTAAAAGCACTGCAGCATAGTGATCATACAACGATTGTCATTGAAACTCTCATCAACTCTGACAGCATTGGAAATTTCTTTGAAAGAATCGGTGCAGTTACAACACTATTAAATGCCGACAAAAAAATACTCGATGAACAAGAGGCTGACTTAAAACAAATTGAAGAAGATAAGAAAGAAATAGATACCCAAGAGCAGCTATTAATTACTCAACAAGCTGAACTTGAATCAAAAAAGGCAACGCTAGAAGAGAATTATGCAAAACGAACTGAAGCGCTCGTAAAAATGCAAGAGAAATATACGAAGCTAGCTTCTGAAATAAGCCTTGCCGAGCAGGAAAAGAGTAAAATCCAATCACAAATTAGCTCAATTAGAGAGCAAATTAAAAAAGAAGAAGACGCTGCAAAGGCTAGAGCTGCTGAGCTAGCAAAAGCGAAAAAAGCAAAAGAGGAAGCTGAGGCACAGCAAATAGCTGAACCACCTGTTACTAAATCAGAATCTAAACCTAAATCTTCTTCTACAACTAAAAATAAAGGTTCATCTAATAATAATTCAGCTAAAGAATCATCTAAGTCATCGACTAAGTCTGGCAAAGAATTATATGTAACAGCAACTGCATATAGCCATGAAGATACGAAAAGTGATGTTACGTATTTAGGCTACAATATTAAAGAAAATCCAAATATGAAATTAATCGCTGTAGACCCTGGTGTTATACCACTCGGCTCAAAGGTATGGGTTGAAGGTTACGGAGTTGCGATTGCCGGTGATACTGGTGGAGCAATTATCGGTCATAAAATCGATGTCCTCATGCCTAACAAAGCCAAAGCATTACAATGGGGCCGCAAAACTGTAAAAATTATCATCTTAGATTAATCATACAAAGAACAATCCTTCATGGGTTGTTCTTTTTTGTTTGCAGGCTCATTAATTTCAATATGAAAGTATTCTCTGAAATTCGAAAGTATTTCCCCATTTTTGAAAGTATTCCCTGAAATTCGAAAGTAACTCCCCATTTTTGAAAGTATTACTTGAAATTGAAAGTATTTCTCCATTTTTGAAAGTATTCTCTGAAATTCGAAAGTATTTCTCCATTTTTGAAAGTAT
>JAPSLL010000007.1:0-61865 GCA_031180805.1 Bacillus sp. (in: firmicutes) | reverse complement strand
GAAAGTATTTCTCCATTTTTGAAAGTATTCTCTGAAATTCGAAAGTATTTCTCCATTTTTGAAAGTATGCCAAAAAAATTTGAACATATCTCATCGAAGTCCTTTTTCTTGCCCAATGCATAGAATTGCAGCGTTTCGATATCTTAAGAATAGACATACCATAAGGAGTTGAATTTCATGGATAGAGATGTTACCCCTCATTTTGACGGTGAAAAGGAATCGATTATCAATGATCCATTATCAACAGAAAGCACTCAAATGGGAGTTGAAGTAACAGCAGATCCAGAGTTCTCCCATGAGAAAAATCCATTTCATTACCCCTTTCAACAAAACAAATCTATGGCCTCTTTTGAAAGATTAACAAGAGGTAAAAAGGTCGAAAAGTAAAAAGGAGCTGTTACCATGGCAGATTGGAATGAGCAAGCTGCACCTAATAATAATTTACCATCGAAAACGATTCGCACATCAAAGCTTGTTGGTTCAAAAATTCAAAAGATCGAGAATTCTAGCAATAAGCGTAAAAAATAAAGATAAGGCTGCCTTCAACCGCGGCCTTTTTAAGCTTATAGTACGTAAAAGGTACACTGGCTTCATTAGGAGTCCTTAAGAAAATCATAAAACTTATGCCTCATTTCCCGCCGCTTTTCAATGATAAATGTATTGTATAGAACACTGTAAAAATATCCTTCAAAGGTAGAATGAATTTTACCAAGCTTTTTCGCAAAAACAGTTTGTTTAAAGGCATATACAACTTGCTCGATAACATCTGTTAACTCCTTTTTCAACTTCATTTTGTTGTAAACAATCAACACTCGCTTCCACAGACGATATATATCAATCACATGAAAAAATGGTTTTGCTGCAGCTACAAATTGTTCTGGAACAGAGTCTGGTAAAAAGCTTTCATCTAGCTGCTCCAGTGATGGCTCAACACCCCCCTTTACGTTATTAGGTTTTATATCTTTCTCACAGAGTGAGCTTTGCTTATTCTCTGTTTTATTAGCAGTGACACATGGAGTGTCAGCATGCGGTGACAGATTATTTTTTAACGATTCAACTGATGGAAAATCTTGAAGTATTAAGATGTTTACTCCACGTTTTCCATTCATTCTAGCCGTGGGAATCTTTTTAATAAGTCCAAGTTCTTCTAAAGCTTTTACTGCTCGGATCGCTGTCCGACGACTTACATTTGCCTGCTCTGCAATATACTCATATTTTGCAAATGAAACTCCAATTACTTTCACAGAATGTCTCCAAATTTGCATTAGAACTGCCATTGTCCCTTCGGATAATTTCGCTTTATGCTTATATAAGAATCCGCGTACCGCATTGTCCATTTCCTCTACCGACTCAAATGCTTGATATTTTTTTATTGTTTCATAATTGAATTTTTCCATTACTGTATTCTCTCCCTTAAATAAATTGACAGTTTGCGCTCTAAAACTTCTGTCATTTCTTATATAGGGAAAGAAAAGCACTAGAGTAGCGTCTTTATAAAAAATTTTTTAAAATAAATAAAAAGTCCCCCGTAAGGAACTTTTCACTGTAATATTCACTTCATTTAGTATGGTAAAAGAACTTCAAATGCTGTTCCTTTCCCCACTTCACTCGTTACATTTATCTGGCCATTATGCTTTTCGATAATATTATAACAAATCATTAAGCCAAGTCCTGTTCCATCCTCTTTCGTTGTATAGAAGCGCTTTCCGATCTGTTGGAGCTGAGCCTCTGACATTCCTTGCCCTTCATCCTGAAAAACAATTGATAGATAATTTTTTTTCTTCTTTACCTTTATGTAGATAGCACCCTCTTTTTTCATAGCCTCTATTCCATTTTTCAATAGATTGATAAACACTTGCTTTAATTTATTTTCCTCACAATGAATTGAAATTGCTTCTAATTCTTTGTCATATTCCATCAAGATTTCAATGTTGTAAAGTACCGCTTGCGTATTCGCAATTGTGACAACTGTATCGATTAATTGAATGACCTTACATGGCTTAAAATCCATTTCCTTAGGCTTTGCCAATAAGAGTAATTCTCCAACGATAGCATTAATTCGATTTATTTCAAGAAGCATGATTTCGTTATATGTTTCTTTATTTTTAGTTGAGCCTGCTGATAGTTGAAGGAATCCTTTTAAACTTGTTAATGGATTTCTTATTTCATGAGCGATTCCTGCTGCTAATTCACCTAATACTGATAGCTGTTCTGAATGCTGTAATTTTCTTTCACTTTCAAGATATTTTGAGATATCCTTAATAAAATGGAATTCCTTTCGTTCTGAGTTTTTAGATTGAATCCTGTTGCTAATAATCTCAATATCAATCTTCTCGCCATTTGTACAATGCAGGATCCCTAACTGACTTTGCGATAATACAGATTGAGCGTTTCCTAATCCCTCTTGCCCATCTTTTAAAGTAATAATATGATAGATGTCTTGACCGAGTAATTCACTCCGATTAGGAATACCGATAACATCAGCTAAAGCCGGATTGAAATCCGTAATTCTCCCATTTACTGTCTGCACTACAGGAAATGGGATTCGCTGTAAGGAAAGAAAAGTATGCTCTTTTGATTTTTGTCTTTTATTCTGTAAAAATATGATGTTCTGAACGAACAAAAAGAGTAATATAATTGCAATAAACAAATCATGTACATTAAATAGGATGCTTATGATTCCGATACCTCCAACTAAGCAATTTATTATAAGGTAAACCTTGTCTTTATCCTGTACTATTTTTTTCAACACACAGTACCTCCTAGTTGTCTATTGATGAATCATCCTCAGGAAACATTTTTCCCTGTAAGCTCTGTTAACCGATATCTTGGAGTGTGGTAAGACTAAAAAATATAGTTATCACAGTGGTGTTAGACAAAATAAAAGCCCAACCCCTTTAGTAAAAAGAAGTTAGGCCATATGTGACGTCCTTCATAATTCCATGAATGATTCACAGCATTTACCTATCATTAAATATTAATCCCATTAACGACTTATCCTCTTTAAAATTCCAATCAATAAAAATATCTGCAATTCTTTTGTTAAACAGTTCACCAAAGTTACCTTCACGATGGAAATAAGTCTTCTCAAGGTCATCCTTTGTCATTCGAAGCTCCTCACCAAACCCTCTATCGATTAGAGCTTTTTCAATTGGTATTAATATACCCTTTCTTTCAACTAGCAAAACCTGATTTGACAAAAAATATAAATTTATTTGATCAGGAATCTTTTGGACTAGTTGACTGATTCGGGCAATATTCGCTTCAAACCTTCCAATATCAAATGGAATTTCTTCATTTGATGAATGAATTGGGTTTTCTAATACAAATATTAATAGTCCTGAGTAATTTGGCAAATTCCAGTCATGGTACGCATCAGCGACATCCTCCTGAAAAATGACATGAATGATGCCTTTTAATTCCTCTAGAACAGGTTTAATGATCGCATTTCTTAAGATTTCAATATGTTCGGATTTACCTTGCTTTAATAGCTCTTCCTCCATTGGTGACAAGAAACCACGAACATATACGACAAGATGTTTTTCATTAGCAAACGTCTGACATGTTTTTGGACCTCTTCCAAACCTCTTCCTAAGGATTTTACTTGTAAAACCACTTATTGAGCTTAATTGATCCTGAAATTGCATAAATACACTTCTTTCAATATCGGGAGCTGACTATAATCAATGCTTATAAAGCATCAATCATCATAAAGGTATTATAAGATCATGAAAACAGTAAGATTATGTATAGTGCCTTCCTTTTAGATGATTTTAGTCCCTTTTTAACATAGTATTTCTTAATTTCGTTATTTTATTAGCAGAAATAATTAATTATGATAAAAAACTAGCATTCCCCTATCCTTTTCAAAGTCTAAAAAGACGAAATTATCGTCTATTGCAGCTTTAAAGACCTTTTCAAACAAACGTTTATTTTGTTTATATTCATCCTTTAATTCATTACTCCATTCGATTAATAATTCTCCATATCCCTTTCCATATAAAGCATGTTCAATTTTTGACATGAAGCCAGAGTAAATAATATACGTAACCGTGGACGTTTGCGAGACGTGTTTGATTTGAACAGGGGTATTATGTATTGTTGAGCATATTTTTTTAATAGTATTAATACTTTCGTTACCTTCTATTGTTTGTTGGGTTGTCTGTATTAAAGGCTCGTCTTTTGTTAAGATGATTAACCCTGTATTATGCTTAAAGCTCCAATCATAACACATTGATGTATAGTCTATATCAAGCACCCTTTTGACCTCTTCTTGTATTTGCTCAAAAATTGCATCAAATATTATCATACGAGCTCTATGGGCAAGGTGTTCTTCATTCTTTTTTATTAGCACTTCTTCAACAGGTGTAATAAAATTTTTAATATTAATAAACATCATTTCATCAGTAAGAAACGTGTAACAGGCAGCAGGACCTTTACCAAAACTCTTTTTTAATATTTTGCTTATGTAACTATTTAAGTTTGTAATATCTTCATAATTATATTTTGTTTTAATCATAGAACTTATATTCCCCCATCATTAATCGGAGCTTACTAGTAATTTTAGCTAAAGTGATGTTATAATCCAGCACTTATACACCATTTGAACAAATTACAATTTTAAGCAATAAAAAAGGCCTAACCTCAAAAGCTGAAGTTAGGCCACGGAAAGACTTGTTAAATTCTTCCATTTACCGATCTATTTTATTAAAGTTTTTATATGATTTATTTTATCGAAAAAGAAACTAAATAAAATTAATGACTGCTAGACATTAATCAAAAGTATTCTAACATAAATAACCTTTTAAAACAAATAAGATTGTCAATGATAGACAATTATCATCCATGGCTATCTCGTAATGCTTCAATTTGCTCCTTTGTAGGGAGGGAGGAAATTGCTCCCTTTCCTGTTGTTGTAATAGCTCCACATGCGTTCGCAAATGAAAGAATATCTTGATGAAAGTCTTTTAGCATTTCCTGTAGATTATTTACGAAAGCACCTTTTTCTAATAGCTTGTATAAAAATCCGCCGATAAAGGCATCACCAGCTCCTGTCGTATCCTGTACAGTAACTTGGAAGCCTGATGAAGTATAATGCTCATTAGTAGCTAAGTAGAGCTCCGCACCTGCTGAACCCTTCGTATAGATGACCGCCTGCACATTCCCTACGAATAACGATTGAATAGCAAGAGCTTCATCCTCTATTCCTGTAATAAACGTTAATTCCTCATCAGATATTTTTACAAGATGTGCTTCTGGAAGAAATTGAAGAATCGTTTTTCGGCACTCTTCACCATTCTCCCATAAAGGTAAGCGAACATTTGGATCAAAGCTGATGATTGCCCCCTGTTTCTGTGCTGAACGAATGGCCTTTATGTGAGCATGCTTCATTGGACTTTCAACTAAATCTACTGAGCAGAAATGGAGAATATCTCCCGAAGAAAACCAGCCTTCATCAATTTCGTTTTCATGTAGCAACAAATCAGCAGATGGTTTACGATAAAAGGAAAAATCTCTTTCCCCGTCTTCCTTTAAGGAAACAAACACTAATGCCGTATTCGCTTCCTTTGTGCGATAAACATAATCCGTGTTAACGCCAACCGCTCTCAATGTTTCAACGAGAAAATCTCCAAAAGCATCTGTACCAAGCTTCGTAATCATTGAAGCCTTTCCACCTGCCTTGACAACTGCAGCTGCCACATTGGCGGGAGCACCACCTGGAGCTCTTTCAAATGAAACAACATCCTTCAAAGCCTTTCCTTTATGTTCAGGAATAAAATCAATTAAAAGTTCACCTATTGCAAATAATTTAGCCATCTTGCTTCCCCCCTATGATAAATCCCATTTATCAGCAACAATGCTCACTTCACCATCATTTACAAAAATACGAATTTCTTCACTATCTGATTGAGGAAAAATTCGACTTGTAAACACTTCCTCTCCATCATTAATAAAAATTTCTATAGATGAAATATCAACAAATATGTGAAGCTTTACACATTGCTCTAACGTACAGCGACGCACGTTGCCATATTCTTCCCCAACTGACTTACCTGAATTGCTTCTGTCAAGCTCGATTGTTTTTTCCTTTACCTTGTATTCAACAACAGTCTTTTCATTTTCCTTTGCCCGAAGCTCAACCCCGAAAGACTTTGCATTAAGAGAGCTTATTTCACATATTAGCTCAAAGGCAGTTCCTTTGAATGGGGTAATTGTTTCATTTTTTATTGTTGTTCTTATTGATTCTTTCCGTTTTCGCCTCTTCGCCAATTCCTTTACCGGTTGTTGAATGAGCTTATTATCCTTTAAAGTTAGTTCTCTCGGAAGTGTTAAGCAATGGGCCCAGCCATTTTCATCTGTTGGATAATCTAGCTCAGGTAACCCCATCCACCCAACTAATATTCTTCGTCCATCAGGTGCAAGCATTGTTTGTGGCGCATAAAAATCAAAGCCACGGTCGATTTCAGCAAAATCACCGTGTGAAAAGGTAAGCTGAGATATATTAAGCTTATCACCTATTAAATAACCAGATTGATAAATATTATGATAGCTATTACCTTGTGGAGATATACCTTGAGGTGAAAAAACGAGAATTCCCTTATCATCAAGCTCAAAATAATCGGGACATTCCCACATATAGCCAAATGGCTGTAAATCTGTTTTCACTTCACCTAAAAACGACCAGTTTTGTAGATTCGATGATTCAAATAGGACGACACATCCAGATTTATCTTCTCTTTGTGCACCAATCACTGCATAATAGAGCTCTCCTTTTTTGAATAGCTTTGGATCTCTAAAGTGGTCCGTATATCCATCTGGAACACCAAATATGACCGGATTGGCTTGTTTTGAAATCTCTCCATCCTTGTTCATAATCGCAATGACCTGATATGGTGTTCGTTCCCAATTGTCATTTCTTGTATTTCCAGTATACATTAAATATAGCTCGTTATCTTTCACAATGCCACTACCTGAATAAGCACCATGACTGTCATAAAAATGATCAGGCTTAATTGCAATCCCAACATTCTCCCAGTAAACTAAATCCTTCGATTTCGTATGATACCAATATTTCAAACCATGCACAGGCCCAAGAGGAAACCATTGATAGAACAAATGGTATTCACCATTGAAGAAGGAGAAGCCATTCGGATCATTTAATAAACCTGTCGGTGGCTGAATGTGAAACGTTTGCCTCCATTGGCAATTTTCCACCCTTTCTCTCAGTTCCTCCATCGTTTCCTCACTTACATTCTCAAGTCTTTGGTATCTCATCTCTCTCGTCCATTCCATGGTCAAAACTCCTCTATTGATCTTACTTTTAACTAAAATAATCGCTTCCGTATGAATGAATAGGGGAGAATCTACATGATTCCCCCTATATTTTACCTTATCCTTGTTTTTTCATTGCTCGCTTCCCTAGGATGATCGTGACAATAAAGGCAACTGCACATGAAATAACCATTCCAATGATATAATAGATAATGGATCCAGGCTTGATTGAGATAATCCCTGGAAGTCCCGCAGCTCCTAAAGCAACAGCTTTAACATGGAAAATCGCGAGAAAACCTGAGGCAATGGCAGAACCAATAATTGCCCCGATAAACGGATATCGCAGCTTAAGGTTTACGCCAAATAGTGCTGGCTCAGTAATTCCTAAAAGCGCGGAAAGTCCTGCAGCTGATGCAACCCCCTTTAATTTTGCATCCCGAACTAATAACAATACTGCTAATGTCGCTGCACCTTGAGCAACATTTGACATCGCAGCAACTGGAAAAATAAATGAGCCACCAGATTTTGCAAGATCTGCGAGCAGTTGTGTCTCTACCGCGATAAAGCTATGATGCATACCTGTAATTACAATTGGTGCGTAGGCAAGTCCGAAGATTGCTGAACCGATAAAACCAGTTGTATCATATAACCAGATAAGTCCGTCGGATAATAAATTCCCAGCTGTGCGCGTAATTGGACCAACAATTGTAAATGTTAAAAGTCCTGTAATAAAAATTGAAAATAACGGTGTTAACAAATTATCTAATGAAGATGGGGTAAACTTTCGAATATTAACCTCAATCTTTGCTAATAAATAGGATGAAACTAAAACAGGTAAAACTGTTCCTTGATAACCAATTTTTGCAATTTCTAATCCAAGAATATTCCAATAAGGAATATCTCCATTCGCTAAAGCCTCACCATAAGAATTACCATTTAACAAATCAGGATGGACCATAAGCATACCGAGTGTTGCCCCAAGAAAAGGATTTCCACCGAACCGCTTTGTTGCAGAAAATCCAATTAATATCGGAAGGAAAACAAATGCAGCATTTGCAAATGTATTAATCATTGCTGCTAGGTCTGCTAGATTTGGATTTGCATCAACTAATGATTTTCCTTCAATGAACAAATCCTGTGCTGTCAGTAAATTATTGATCCCCATTAATAGTCCACCAGCAACGATTGCTGGAATAATTGGAACAAAAATATCAGATAGCATTTTGACAAAGCGCTGCAGAGGATTTAGCTTTTTCGAACCAGCATTACTTACATCCTTTGTTGACATTTCCTCTATACCCGTTAACTTCGAAAGCTCTTTATAAACCTCATTAACAATACCAGCACCTAAAATAATTTGATATTGGCCACCTGTTGAAAAGGTTCCTTTTACGATATCCATTCCATCCAATTTCGCCTGATCAATTTTCCCCTCGTCATGTAACACGAGTCGTAATCTTGTAGCACAATGAGCAGCAGCAGATAAGTTTTCCTTTCCGCCTATCGCATCAAATATTTGCTTTGCAGCTTGTGAATAATCCATTTTTCTCACCCTTCCTCAATTATAGAACCGGTTCCACAAATGAACAAAAAAATGTAATTCGATTGTGTACCGACTTGCATAAAATAATGGTACCGGTTCCAATTAAAGATAAAATGAAAACCGATACTGGAACCGGTTTCAGGTAAAGTATATAAAGATTAGCGAATTTTGTCAACACTTTCACGAATAATTAATTCAAAGCCAGAAATTGTCAGCCTCTCAATTTCTTCTTGATGAACAAGCTTCACAATGCTGTTCGCGGCAAGAAATCCTGCCTCTTGATAGAAAAATTGAGCTGTGGTTATTCCGGGGTGGATAATTTCTGTTATATCATAACCGCCAAAACCAGTTATCGACAAATCCCGAGGAATTGTTAGCCCCTCCATTTGCGCTGCCTTCATTATTCCTAAAGCAATATTATCTGTTGCACAAACAATAACCGTTGGATGATATGTTTGATAAAGCTGCGGGAAGATGTGGACTGCTTCCTTTAAACTAAAGCTCGTTTCCACATAATGAATTTCACAATGCTTCTCCTTTTCTGTCGCTCTTTTAAATCCTTCCTTACGTTTAATACCTACTGCGATATCTTCCTCTGTTACTCCTAAATAGACAATTTTTTTATGCCCTTGTCCGATCACATATTTGCCAATTTCATAACCTGCCGCTTCATCATCATGTATAAGACTGTAACACTCATCCCTTTGCTGTCCTACTAGAAGAACAGGAACATTAACATCTGCAAAAACTTGAAGATGTCTTTCCGTTACCTTTGTTGCTAATAAAATAATTCCTGCAACCTTTTGATTAGCCAGGCTGTAAATACTCTCAATTTCACGTTCTAAATCCTGGCTTGTATTCGAAATAATAAGCTGATAGCCCCGCGCTTTTAGCTCCTCATCAATCCCAATTAACGTTTGGGAAGTAGCATATGAATTTAACCTTGGCACAATTGTTCCAATAATATTCGTTTTCTTTGCCTTTAAGCTCCGAGCAAATGTGTTTGGAACATAGCCTGTTTCTTTAATAATCTGCTCGATCTTTCGACTTGTCTTATCACCGATTGGTCCACCATTTAAATATCTTGACACAGTACTTTTTGCAACACCTGCTAATTTGGCAATTTCTCCAATTGTCACCGTCATTTCTTAACACTCCAACCTCAGTTTGCTCTAGTACTATCAGTATATATGATTTCTCCGCTTTTTATAAACCCATTAAAACTATTATTGACTGAGTCGTTTACCTAATACCATTTAAAAAGCTTGTTCCTTATTTTCCTGCAACCTTTTAAACTTTGTTGCTTTTTACTAGCTGTTGTTTTTGATTGTTCAGTACGAATACTCGCTTTCTGAAGGGTGGATAGTGATCCTCCTTTTGTGTAAACACTTGCAGGGTCTCACCTATCCCGCAAGCAAGTAGCATTAATCAACCTTTTAGAAAAGAGCCAATAAAAAAAGACGCCAGTTAGTTTTACTAGCGCCTTCCATCTCTTATACAGGTACCGCAACAAAAAACTCATTATACAATGCTTGAACTGCACGTTTTTCCTGTGCTTCCTTCACCCCGAACATCATGCTAACCTCTGATGAGCCTTGGTTGATCATTTCAATGTTAACTCCAGCATTCGCAAGCGCTTTTGCAGCACGTGCTGTTGTCCCAACATTATGTCTCATCCCTTCACCAACAACCATAATGAGGACAAGATTATGTTCAATAATCACTTCATCCGCATGTAATTCATTGATAATTCGCTTCGTAATTGCTGCTTCGATTTCTTTATCCATTTGATTTTGTCTTAGTATGACAGTGACATCATCAATTCCTGAAGGCACATGCTCATACGTAAGACCAAAATCTTCTAAAATTTGGAGTAGTCTACGGCCGAATCCAATTTCCCGGTTCATTAAATATTTGCTAATGTAAATGCTGCAAAAGCCTTTATCACTCGCAATTCCAATGACCGGTCCGTTTGTATTTGCACGCTCATTGACAATTCTTGTCCCAGGAGCAGTAGGGTTGTTCGTGTTTTTTACATTTACAGGTATTCCTGCTCTAAAGGCTGGAATTAACGCTTCATCATGGAAAACAGAAAATCCCGCATAAGATAGCTCTCTCATTTCACGATAAGTAAGCTCGCTTATTTCCTTTGGATTTTGAACAATAGTAGGATTTACTGAATAAACTGCATCTACATCTGTAAAGTTTTCATATAAATCCGCTTTAACACCATTTGCAAGTATCGAACCGGTAATATCAGATCCGCTTCTTGAGAAAGTTAATACATCACCGTTTTTATTGTGACCAAAAAAGCCTGGGAACACGATAATTCCTTCACGATCGCGAAGCTTATATAAATTATCATATGACTCCGGTAAAACCTGGGCATTACCAGGTTCATCTGATACGATTAAGCCCGCCTCTTTAGGACTAACGTATTGTGCTAATACTCCACGATGTTGAAAATATGCAGCAATGAGCTTTGCATTATTATCCTCGCCGCTTGCTTTAATAGCATCTAAAAAGCGATCAGGCTTTTCTTTATTTCCATTTAATAATGCCTTTAAATCATGGGAGATCGTGTCTACGATATCAAGGGAAATCTCTAGCTCCTTCGCAATGCTTGCATATCGTTCAATAATCGTTGCAAATTCACTCTCTATCTCTTCTCCTGCTAATACCTTTTCCGCACAATCTATTAATAAATCCGTTACCTTAATATCGTCAGAAAAACGTTTTCCTGGTGCTGAAACAACGACCACCTTTCTTTCAGGATCTGAGACAACGATTTGAAATACTTTTTTTAGCTGTTCTCCAGATGCTAATGAAGAACCCCCAAATTTAACAACCTTCATTTCTACAACTCCTACTATTTTTAATTTTCAGTCAAATTTTGTTTCTTATTATCTCTTTTTTTTATTGAATAATCAAGAGTTTTCTCCCCATAAGGAACATTTGTCTCTTTATAGTAGACATTTTTATTTTCCTTTCATAGTATATGTCAAAATGACGCTACAATGATCAAGATTGTTTCTATCATATAAAAAACCTCTCTAAGATAGAGAGGTTTCACCACATGTATTAGGAGTCTCCTCTCTTATCTGTCAAAACCAATATTGATTTTGCAGGAATTAGCACCAATTCTACGTGTAGAACGGTTGCTGGGCGTCATCGGGCCAGTCCCTCCGCCACTCTTGATAAGAGATATTTAAAATATGCATTTTAAGAAAGAATAAATTTACTTTAATCTTGAACATGGAGAATGTCAAGAACAATTGAACCTTGGGGACTGTCCCCAATATTAAATATCTACCTTTACTTGTTTTTTCGTTGGCTTATTGAGCACTAGCGGCATGACGAGCAGCACACCTAGCAGCATAAAAATTGCGGAAATTTGATAGGAAATCGTTAATCCGAATAGTTGCTTTAAAACACCAGCTAGCCCCATCATAATGACCATCGCTCCCATAAATAATGGTGTCATAATCCCATTTACACGGCCTACAAACGCTTCCTCTGCATTTGTTAAAATCATCGTATTAATACTGATTTGAATCGCAGGCATCATGAGACCACAAAAGAATTGAGCAGCAATGGATAGCCATAATATATTTGAAAAACCGATTATCGAAATCATTAAGGCGTTGATAATCATCCCTGCTGCAAGCATACGAATTGGTGAGATCTTTTTCGATACAGCTAATGCGATACCACCGCCAATAATCATGGCAACCCCATTTACCGCCATAAACCATTGAAGAAATTCCTTATCCATATGTAGCTGTTGTGTAACAATAAATATCCCTAATGGCTGAATTAATCCTATTGCTAACCCCGCAACAAAGAAATTCGCTCCTAAGATTGTTAAAAAGCGATTGCTTACTACATATTTAAATCCTTGAACAAGCTCTTGAATGACCGTTGTTTTTTCTAGAGAAGCTTCTGCTACCTTATCAGCAGGTAAAAACATAAGCGCAAGGGCTGAAAGCAAAAACATAACACCGGTAATCGCAATCGAGATTGTAATCCCAAAATTGCCATAAATAATCGTACCGATGACAGGACCAATGATCATAAATAGCGCAAACATCGTTTGGTATATCGACATCCCCATTTGTAATTGAGCTTCAGGTACATGCACCTTAAACAGCTTCATTCCTGATGGCTGAGAAAATTGTGACAATATGGAGGAGATTAGCATTGCAAAAAAGACAACCTGCCAAGTTCCGAAAACAAGAGTTAGCAAAACCGCAAAAACGGAAATGGAGCTTAAAATATCGCACCAAACCATCGTTCGTTTCGGCCTCCAGCGGTCAGCAAACGTACCACCTATAATTGAGAAAATAAAAATTGGGGCATATTCTGCCACTGAGATTAACGAAACTGCAAAGGGATCTTCATTTGTTTGTTCCATGACAAATAATAAAACAGCAAAATTTCTAATCCAAATACCTAATTGCAAAAACAATCCTGAAAGTAATATGGCCCTTACGAACCGATTGCTAAGAAAATCTTTAAATGCTGACTCCTGACTCATTTTCCATCCTCCACTTATTCATCTATCCAAAGGTAAACACCATTGCACGATATTATCATAATTCCACTATATCCAAAAAATTCCTACTAAATCAATTCATCTTTTTAAAATTCTCTTAAAATGAATAAAATTTAACTTTGTGTGCAGAATGAGTTATCATGCAATTATATGAATTTTACTAATGAAATTAACCTTTTTCAATTCTATTGGTATAATGATATGCAGAACTTATTTTTACATAGTAAAATTGGTTTTAAAAAGATGGAAGTGTCGAACATTTTTGCACCATTATTTCATCTCTTTAAACAACCTCTATAAAGAAAGGTTTGATTTGAATTGGAACACAACTCCTCAAACTTTATTAAAAGTATTATTAAAGAGGATCTTGAAACTGGTAAACGCGACTATGTATATACTCGCTTTCCACCAGAACCAAACGGATACTTACACATCGGTCATGCGAAATCAATTGTGATCAACTTTGGACTAGCTGATGATTTCAATGGAAAAACAAATTTACGATTTGATGATACAAACCCATTGAAAGAAGATACAGAATATGTTGAGGCAATTAAAGAGGACGTAGCATGGCTAGGTTATGAATGGGATGGCCTATTCTTCGCATCAGATTATTTTGAAGAAATGTATAACCGTGCATTACTGCTCATCAAGAAGGGCAAAGCCTATGTTGATGATTTAACAGCAGATGAAATAAGACAATACCGCGGAACATTAACAGAGCCTGGTAAAGAAAGTCCATACCGCAATCGTTCAATTGAAGAAAACATCGATTTATTTGAAAGAATGCGCAAGGGAGAATTCGGAAACGGTGAAAAGGTGCTCCGTGCCAAAATTGATATGGCATCACCTAATATTAATCTTCGTGACCCTGTTCTTTACCGCGTATCTCATGCAACACATCATAATACTGGTGATACTTGGTGTATTTATCCGATGTATGCTTTTGCACACCCGCTTGAGGATGCAATTGAAGGAATTACACATTCATTATGTACAACAGAATTTGAAGACCAACGTCCACTTTACAACTGGGTTATCGAGGAATGTGAGATGGAGCATAAGCCTCAGCAAATCGAATTTGGTCGTCTGGGTATTACAAATACTGTTATGAGTAAACGTAAGCTAAAACAGCTTGTCGATGAAAAATTTGTTGACGGCTGGGATGATCCACGGATGCCGACGATTTCTGGCTTACGTCGAAAAGGGTATACACCTGAAGCGATTCGCGAGTTTGTAAAACATACAGGTGTATCAAAAGGATCTGGTTTAGTAGATGAAGCAATGCTAGAGCACTTCGTCCGCGAGGATTTAAAGCTAAAAGCACCCCGAACAATGGGAATTTTAAAGCCTTTAAAGGTTGTCATTACGAATTACCCTGAAGGACAAGTTGAAATGCTTGATGCAGAAATTAATCCGGAAGTTCCTGAAATGGGAATGCGCCAAATTCCATTCTCTCGCGAAATCTATATTGAGCAAGAGGATTTTATGGAGGATCCGCCAAAGAAATACTTCCGACTTTTCCCTGGTAATGAGGTTCGCCTAAAGCATGCTTACTTCATTAAATGTGAGGATGTCATTAAGGACGAAGAGGGGAATATCGTTGAAATCCATTGTACGTATGACCCAGAAACAAAAAGCGGCACAGGCTTTACAGGTCGAAAAGTAAAAGGAACAATCCATTGGGTAGAAGCTTCACAATCAATCCCGGCAGAATTCCGCTTATATGAACCGTTAATTTTAGATAAGCAAGATGTAGAAGATGAAGACAGTGAAGAAGATGTGGAAGAAGAAAAAACGTTCCTTGATTATGTAAATGGAAATTCATTGGAGGTTTTACAAGGGTTTGTAGAGCCGAATATGAAGGAAGTAAAGGCACATGATAAATTCCAATTTTTCCGTCATGGCTACTTTAATGTAGACCCAAGACATTCAACAGACGAGAAAATCGTCTTCAACAGAATTGTATCTCTAAAAAGCTCATTTAAGCTACCGAAATAAATAGTGGACGTAAGCGCAAGCTCCTCAACTAGCCTCGAGGTGCTGTAAAAAAGGGTCAGTCCCCACTTTCGTAGGGACTGACCCTTTATTTGATTGGGATGGAAATTTGAAATGTAGTACCTTCCTCTGTACTATTAAGTAATTTAATCGTTCCTTGATGGTTTTCGATAATCCTTTTAACAATCACTAAACCTAAGCCTGTCCCATTTTCTTTAGAGGTGGAAAATGGCTCAAACATCGTTTCAAGTACTTGTTCTGGGATACCAGGACCATTGTCCCTCATATATATTTTGTAGAAGTTGTCCTCTACTTGTGACGTAATAGAGATTTTTCCCTTTCCACCCATTGCCTCGATACTGTTTCGAATCATATTATGAAATACTTGCTTTATTTGCTTTACATCAACATTTACTGGAGTTTGATTTAGTTGTATTGAGAAATGGATATCCTCTGATGACTCAACGATTAAAGGTAAAAATTCCTTAATAATCTCTTCAATATAAACCTCTCTCGTAATTGGAGCACCTGGCTTTGATGTTAATAGCATTTCTTCGATAATAACATTGATTCGCTCAATTTCCTTCATAATGAGTGGTAAGTGAAACTGGTCTTTATTACTTTCTGATAATGATTGATTCATTAAAGATAAAAAGCCATGGACAACAGCAAGCGGATTTCGAATTTCGTGTGCAGCATCTGCAGCCATCTCCCCAACAAGAGCTAGCTTTTCTGATTGGTGCATCCGTTTTTCTAATTCCTCAGTCTCTGTAATATCGATAAAATTAATGACTCTTCCGATTGTATCTTGCTTCTGGTCAACTAAACCGACTTGAGAGACTAATAGAATTCGTCTTTCATCGTTTGCTTGAAATGTTACCTTTGTATGCTTATGTGATTCTTTAGCGGCAACAATTTCCCAGAACTCCTGATTATCACCTTCTGCTTTTGTAAACAAAAAGTTTTTTACCTGTTCCTCATCAAGATTTAGCAAGTGCTTTGCTGTATTATTTAATGTAACATCCCTTTTTTGATCGTTCAGCGTTATAATACCAACAGACAATGAATTCAAGATTTGTTCCCGGTAGTTTTTATCATTTAAAATCGTATTAAACGAATCCTTCAACCGACTCGACATAGTGTTAATTGAATTCGTTAATTGTCTAAGCTCAATTTGATCATTTATTGATCCAAGTGAAAGACCGTAATGTCCTTTAGCAATTTTATCAACCTTGCTGATCATGTTTTCAATTGGCTTCGTAATATTGGCGCTCATTCGATAAGAAACTATAATAGAGAAGAAAACAGCCCCAATCGAAAGGCCAATGAGCAGCCATAAGGATCCTTTAATAATCTCGGAAAAGGAGCTTGATTTACGATTTAAATTTCCAATGGATTTATTCTTTTCTACGATAATCTTATCCTGTAACTGATCGAGCTTCGGAAGGAATTCTGTTTTTATATAATCCTCTGCTGAAGCTTGATCATTTACATTCAACAAGCCACCAACTCTATCATCTAAATCAAAATCTAATAAATCAATCTCACTTTTAATTTTTTTTAAGCTACTTGGCAGTTCCTCTGCTTCCGTCTCTTCCTTAACATCCTCAACATATGCTTGATATTCATTAATAAACGTACAGCATGAATTAGATTTTAAAGAGCTTGTTACAATATGCTCCTTTATCGATAACTCCTCACTAAATTTTGATAACCAGATCAGCTCGGGAATATTCTCCTCTTGTATGTTATTACTTACTTTCGTAATATCCTCAATTGAGTGAACAAGAATCAGACCGAAGCTACTATATAAAAGTGTAATAAAAAGGAGAACTGTGATAATTTTTAATCGAAATGTCATATTTCCTACTAAATCCCTCATCACAATTCCCCTCACTTAGTCAAATTTTAACTCACCAATTTTGTATTGCATTCTTTGGTCTTTTATATATTCAATATCGTCTTTATCAAACATTGGTCCAAACGGAGCTAATTCATAAACACCATGACTACTATCGAGCGTTCTTCCTCCTGGTGGAATTCCCTCTTCACTAAAATAATCATTCATAATCGCGATATATGCTTGTGAAACATCGTTCATTACACTTGTTAATACATAATCTTTCCCCATATATGACTGATCGTCAAGATATCCAATTACATAAATACCTTCTTTTTTTGCTAGACTAATAACATCACGATTATATAGATTTCCCTTACTATATATTACATCGACACCCTCTGCTATTAGCTCTCTCATAATTTCTGTCGCCTTTTTACCATTATCCCGATCCCCAACAACTCTATAATAAAAAGTTGCATCAGGTTTATAGTGACGAAGAGCATTTTCAAATTCTGGATTTATGTCTCTACTCTCTATAGAATCGATTAAACCGATTTTATTTGATTTTGTCACTAATGTTGCAGCTAAGGCAGCAAAATACTCGATTTCACCTTGATCAAATGTATAGACAGCTTGATTTTTATATTTTGCATAACCATGGATTGTAACAAATTTAATATCTGGGTAAGTTAGAGCTAGCTCTTCGAACGAAGGAGAGAATTCCCGCCCATGTCCAATAATAACTTTTGAACCGTTATGAATCGCTTCAGTAACAGTTTTCGTTATCGATTTTTTTGTCGAAATTCCGCTATAAATAGCTACAGTAACTGGAAATTTTTCTTCAATTTTTAATTTTCCCTTGTATGCTAAGCTTCCCCAGCTTTGATCTGTTAAAGTTCCTGAAGCGATAATTGTTACTTCTGGCTTTTTTATGTTATGAATATTTGATACTTCGATTTCCTTTATTATCCCTTTAGTTTTCAAAATCATTGTTCCAATAATAATGATAACAACAATCACGGTGAAGGTGGCTATCATTCTATGAAGTTTTGATTGCTGCATCGACTTTTCTCCCCTTAAAACAGTTCCATTATCCTATTCCATTATAGCGAACAAATGTGTTATAAGCTACAAATTTCTAAAAATTTCTACATTCTTCGACAAATTCTCCCATTACCATCTGCTATCTATTATTGTTAATAATCTCTTAAGTATATGCAAAGAAAAACCCAGTAATTGATTAAATCACTGAGTTTAAAGGCATCATTCATATACTTAAAGATGTTAACCAAATCTTTAATTGCTGTTTAAGTTCCTCATGAATCGATGCTGTTGCTCCTTGCCTGTACTGTTTCATTAAGTTTAAAACTGTTTTTTCACCTTTAAAATTCTTTTAGCGTATGATTCATATTTTTAATTATTACAGTCTTAATAGTTTCATTTTCTAGACCTGTCACTGCAAGTTATCGGGCATGTGGCATGCTTTAAATCATCGAGAACTTCTTCTGTACGATAATAAGAATGCTCCCGAAGCCATTTTGCAGGCATCTTTTTCAATTTTGTATTTCCCGTTATCACTTGTCGATTGTTCCATTTTGTTAAAGACAGTATTAGTCTGATTCATGATTTTATCTTTTACAAGAATTCTTAATAGCTTTCCTTTTTTATCTGAATCTGTTCCTCTCTTAATCTATCCATCCATTGTTACCCTTTTCGAATAACGTTATTATTATCCATAACGATAACGTTACTCTTGTTAAAGAAATAGCCTTTTTAACAAGAAAAGGAGCTGAAGTTATTCCATTCTTTGCTTAATCCTCATCCTTTATATCAATATCCTCAGGTATAGGCTCTCTCAAATACTCATCATATAACCTTTTATATTTGTCTAATTGCTCAAAATGAGTTTGAAATTGGTCTTTATAAATTAAATATTGCTCCCCATCGAACAAAGCTCTAATCTTCTTTTGAAGGACTAAGCTTCTCACGATTTCTTCGGGTAATGACAAATATTCTGCAGTTTCTTGAATCGTTAAATACATCTGATTCACCTTACTTTTTTCACCAATTATATCATATGTTTATGAAAGTAATGAGAAAATTAGGTACTAAAGCTAGACACTGCGAAAAGCGGAAGCACCTTGTTCAGCTCAGACAAGCACAAGACACATATCAATTGAAAGTGTTCTTTTCCTTCTGTGGCTCGTGACCTCAAGGGGCTAGGCGCTGAAGCTAGATATACACTAACTACAAACTTTTACATGAAAATAAAAGTCATTATCTCCAGCTACTACAGCATTTTCCCACAACAAACCGAGGCAGAAACTATTTACATTTCCTTCCTCACACATTGTCGTTGATTTTTTAGATGCTCATCTTAACTCTTTCAAGTACTTCCTGCTCCTTTGTTACCCCATATGGCAAGCATAGCGGCAGCCCTGTACGCGGATCAGGAATGATGTCACTTTTCACTTCGAATACTTCCTCAAGCACTTCCTCGGTCATAACTTCAAATGGTGTTCCACTTTTCACAACTGTCCCTTTTTTTATCGCGACAATATGGTGTGCATAACGACTTGCATGATTTAAATCATGAACAACCATAACAATCGTCCGACCTTGTTCTTTATTTAGTTTTTCTAGAATCGTTAATACTTCAATTTGATGGGCCATATCAAGAAATGTCGTCGGCTCATCTAGAAATAAAATCGGTGTCTCCTGTGCCAATGCCATCGCAATCCAGGCACGTTGACGCTGACCACCTGACAATTGATCAATTGGGCGATCGGCAAATTCAATAATCCCTGTCATTTCCAGTGCCGAATAAATAATTTCCCGATCAGCATTTGTTAAAGCTGCCATCCCACGCTGGTGTGGAAACCGGCCAAATGTAACGAGCTCGTAAACTGTTAATCCCTCTGGTGCAGTTGGGTTTTGAGGTAAAATCGCTAATTGCTTAGCAATCTCCTTCGTTTTTTGCGTATGAATCGCTTTTCCATCTATCGTTACAATTCCACTTTTCGGCTTCATTAACCTTGCGATTGTTTTTAAAATCGTTGACTTACCTGAACCGTTCGCACCGACTAAAGCAGTGATTTCTCCAACTGGAATGACAATATTTAAATCTTTTACAATTAACCGTTCTTCATATCCTATATTTAAATTTTCGGTCGTAATCACTTTCATCACCTCTACCTTCTAAAGAATATCTTGTTGCCTGCCTTTGCTAGAAGATATAAAAAATATCAGTACTAATAAAAGCCATTTTAAATTTCGTACAGCTATATTAATCTCTCTCGATTTGTATCTGCAATAATTAACGGTATGAAAAAAATGTTGATACACTAATGTCCATGCTTAAATCTACCGCCAGCTAATCCTATACAATCACACCAAAAAAGCTTCCCTAGTGCAGGTTAATGACTATCACCTAAGCTTAGATAAATAATTGGTATTGATAATCATTATCACCATTTATAATATCAACCCTCTCATTAATTGTCTATATGATTCAGGTTCTTTTCCCCAATTGACTTTGAGAGAGGGAGTAAGATAAAAAATTTGAATAATGCTCTCTTGTTTTTAAACAAGGGTCTAATATTTTTTTAACTGGATAACTAACTAGAAAAAACAAGCAGGAAATTAGCCTAAATATATCGAAAATTGAATGATGGGATTTTTGGAATAATTAAATTCGGCGTAACACCTTATCAGGTGGCGTGACGGCTTAATTATTCCCCCCCTTTTAAATCTGTTTTAAAGCTTTTATTTCTAAAGCCTGCACGAAGCAGAGTAATATTAACGTGTACATCCAAATCTGCTCTTGCAAATTCTTCATCCCAATTATCTTTTACTTCCTTGAACTTTTTTGGATTTGTTTGATTTAATCGATCCCCGAATCCATAAATATCACTGCCAAAGTCCTCTTGAACTTTTTTAATTGAATCAGTAATTTCTTTCTTTACTTGCTTGTTCAAAATTTTTTCAAAGTCCTTATAGACATCCAAATTTGTTAAATCTTTGGTACATTCATTCCCTTGAATATTTGCTTCTCCGTAAATATCAACATGAAGCTTAGGTGTATTATGCTTATATGTTGTTTTTATGTTCGTTTTCGTTCGGATAATTCGGAGATCTAAGAACGTTTCCTCTTTCTTCTTCTCATTACAAGGAACAGCTATACTTGTTTGTTGTAGTCTTTGCGTCCAAAAGTAGTTTCTTGTATCGGTAACGGTAAGTGAGCCAACCATTTTATCATCATTAAAAACAGCAAGTCCATCAATATAGACAAGTGCTTCCGGATCTAATGATTTATTATTTTCTGTTTTTTTCCCTTTATCAACATTCCCCTTTAGTTTAACAATAATCGCAACCGGGCTCCGACCTTTTGATATGATTGAGGAAATAAAATCAGTAAGTTTAACAGAAGGGTCACCTCCCCATTCCCTTTGCATTGATTCTGTTTGTTGATGCAGTTTTAAGGATGGACTTTTTTGGATCGGATAAACGATTCTCGTAAAGTCTGCAGCCTGATCTCCTTTTGTAACAATGATTCTAAAATCATTGCGAAATTGTCCACTCCTCTCAAGGAAATCTAAAAAACCGAGCAATCCTTTTTTAGCAATTTCTTCATTGATAAACAGAACCCTCGTATGTGAATAAACAAGCTGCTTCGTTAACCCGATATTCATTTTATTTGTCAGCTCGGCAACGGAATCCCCTTCAAGAGAATAAGTAATAACTGGGGCATCTCCTTGTGCACTCTGTTTTCCGAACTCTGCTGAATTTGCGACTTCAACAGTTAATTTATACTTTTTCTTTTCGCCCGGATCGACAGCAATCCCTGTCACGATCGATATATCATTTAACTCACGTCTATCCCAGCAACCTGTTAAAAAAACAATCATACTTAAAAAGATGATAATGATCTTTTTATTCATTGTTTTCATCCCCTTTATTTGGATTGGGAGGCTTTGGCTGTGATTGATTTTTCATTTTAACCGGCGCTGCTGTTCTTAAATAGGACGGACGGGTTGTATTCGTCCAAAATGGTAATCGTGCAAAAACATCCTTCTGGTCCTTTAATTTAAAAGGGGCAACAGGTGTTAAATAAGGAACGCCAAATGACCGTAAGCCAACGAGATGAGTTACCATGACGACAAGGGTCAATAGGATTCCATATAACCCCATGATGGATGCCATGAGAATTAATATAAAGCGGATTAATCTTGCTGCAATCGAAAAGTTAAAGACAGGTGATACAAAGCTTGCAATTGCAGAAAATGCAACAACTATAACTAGCACATTTGATACTAATCCTGCTTCAACCGCTGCTTGTCCGATAACTAACGCCCCTACGATCGATAGCGTTTGCCCAACAACTCGGGGCATTCTAATTCCCGCCTCTCGCAAAACCTCAAATGTAAACTCCATAATTAACAATTCAATAACAGCAGGAAACGGCACACTTTCCCTCTGTGATTGTATATTGATTAGAAGCGTCGTTGGAATAAGCTCTTGATGATACGTAACGATTGCTACATATAAAGATGGTAAAGTTAACGTAATCATAAAGGATATATAGCGAATAATTCGAATAAACGTTGTCAAAAAGTATGGCTGATAATAATCCTCCGATGATTGAAAAAAATCCGTAAATACTGCTGGGGCAATTAAAACAAATGGTGTCCCTTCCAGAAAGATCGCAATTTTCCCTTCAAGAATATTCCCACTCGTACTATCAGGCCGCTCGGTATTAAATAAAAGCGGAAAAAAGGTATAGCTTGAATCTGTTATTAATTCTTCAATATTCCCGGTATCTAAAAGTGCTGATGCATCAATTTTTTTAACCCGTTTTCTTAGCTCTGATAAAATATCTTCATTCACGATCTCTTTCATATAGCAAAGCGCAAGCTTCGTATTCGAATCATTTCCCACAACAAATTCCTCAAAGACTAACCGGGGATTTTTTATCCTTTTTCTCACTAGCCCCATATTTACTTGCATATCTTCAACAAAGCTATCTTTCGGTCCACGAACGATTGTCTGAGTACTCGGTTCCGTAATGGACCGTTTTTCCGTTCCTCCAATATTTAGCGCCAATGCTCGCTTACATTTATCAATAATTAAAATCGCGGATCCGTTTAACATTTCCCATACAATCTTGCTTAATGTATCAACATATTCATAGGAAACAGCCGGAAAAAAAGTCTCTCTAATACTTTCCATACTTTTGATTTCTACATCTCTTTTATAAGCATCTCGTAAAGGCTCAAGGATTTGCGAATTTAAATCATTTTTACTTAATGTAGTCGTTAAATAGCACAAACAAGCACCTTGGTGTCCAATTTTTAATGGAACCTTTTTAAAATCGACTGTTTGATGAAAAACATTTTCTAAGCTTTTTATATTTTTTTCTAAGGCAGAATCATATTTTTTAGGGATATTTTCCTTATCAAAAAGCTCTTTTTCTGCAGTTTTATTGCTATATTTGTTTTTTCTCCTTTGAAACAGTGCTGATAAAATGCTCATTTGCTAGACTCCTTCTTCTGTTTTTTCTTCGCCTTCCAAAGTAAAAAAGGAAGAATAAACAATGGGATTCCAAATTGAAACGGAAGATGGATATAAAATGGAACAAATTTTAACCCTTCAATGATATGTTCCCGATAGCTACTAGCTATTTCAATTGATAAAAAAGCAATAATCGCTCCCAACGGAAGAGTAAATGAACGATGCGTTTTTTTTGTTAACGCCTCTATCCCCTTCAAACTGCAATAAAAAAAGATACTTACCTTTACAATTACACCAAACATAATCGTAAAGACAATTAAGATATCTACTCGCTCAATAAAGTCTAGCAGCGATATTTCCCGTGCGGCATTAAGTAATGGGAAATTTGTCCGCTCCTTTAAACTTACACCTAAAGTTGCTATTTGAATAAGTGCACTATATGTCAATAAAAACCCACTTGTCAGGACAGCTATTATACTAACAGAAGTCACTTTTTCATTGTTTATCACTTTAGAAAAAATACACATAAAGGCAATCGATTCACCAAAGGGAAAGGTGATGATCCCTGGGAAGAGTGCATTCATAACAGGCTTTATTCCATCGCCTAATATTGGTTGTAAATTGTGGAAATCCATTTCACCCGATAATAATAAAAATAGGCCGATAAACACAATAAATGTGAGCACATATGGGAAAAACACTTCACTAGTTCGTCCTAATACTTCAACACCCTGGTGAAGAATATAAACGATCGTTAAAATCATTGTGATTGAAATAAACTCAATAGGTGTAAATTCAAAAATAGATGAGACAATTAGTTCGTCAAAATCTCTTAATACCCTTGCTGATAAATACAAGAAGTAGATGACATAAAGGAAGATGAGCGGCTTGCCTATCCATTTACCAAAGCAAAACAGGATGATTTCAAATAGGTTTTTGCCCGGTAGCTTTTTTAATATAAACAGATAAAAGCAAATAATTGCCACTCCTATAATTGTTCCAATGATGACCGCTATCCAGGCATCACCCTTTGCTTCATTACCGATCCCAACTAAAACAGCACTTCCAACCTGAAAACCGATAATTAAGATATATAACTGCCAAATCGATATTTTTTCTATATTTTCATTCATCTTACGACTGTTTCCTATTCTTTTTAATCTTTTCCTTTACATCTACAACGACAGCAAATAGTAAACCGAATAGTAAAAAAGCAGATACCATCCATTCATTTGTTCCTTTATCTATTGAAATTAAAAGAATGTATTCTTTTAGTAAGTAACTTTTATAGATATAGGTATCTCCGACTGAAGTAAGTATTGATGTAAACAAAAACAACAGTATAAATATGAATACTCTCAACGTCATCATCCTACTTTTACAAATTTCAGTACGTTTTTTCTCAAAACTTAATATGTGCAAAAGAAGGATAAATTACTCCATATGTGGAAATATGTAGGAAAAATTATTTTTTTGTCTATTGCATAGAACAATTGTCGAAACCATTTCAAAAATTAATAAAATCATTAATAATATAAATATTAGTTAATATCTATTACAGGAGAATTAAAAAATGAATACAAATATTAACTCTGATTTATCATATAAAATTAATCTCGTTCGTAAATTAATGGTTGTAACCGCAGAAACAAAGGGATTTACAAATCCGGAAACGATAAAATATAGCGAGGAATTGGACAAGCTGATTCTCGAAACACAGCTTATCGGTTATTACAATAAAGCTGCAGTTAATGGATAAAACCTAAATTTTCAACTTACTTATAGCTCCTCATCAAGATTATCTTCATTTTAATAGCTATTTCTAAAATACAAATCCCTATCATTTATAACTATTAAGACTCCTTTATATTTAAGGAGAAGATATGAGCATCTGTTCAAAATAAAAAAACCTTAGCCCATTTAAGAGCTAAGGAATTTTTCATAAAAGATTTATTTGCTATCAAGATTTTCTTTATCTGACATGCTGCCCCATGCTTCAACATTTTTTAAGCCTTTAATATTTGATACATGGAATACAGGATTTTTTCCGTTCTTTTTTTGCTTAATATAATCGTTTAGCGCTTTTATCGCAATATGGCCTAATAGTACAATCGCAATAAGGTTAATTATTGCCATTAAACCCATCATTAAATCAGCTAGGCTCCAAACAAACCCTAAAGATGCAAGTGAACCGAATGCGACCATTGCCACAACGGCAATCCGGTATACATACAACCAAAATTTATTTTGACTTATAAAATCTATATTTGTTTCACCATAGTAGTAGTTTCCAACTACTGAACTAAAGCAGAATAATAGAACGAGTATTGCTAAGAAGATGCCTCCCCATGAACCAAGTAAGTGGTCTAAGGCATTTTGTGTTAGGACAATCCCATCGCTTTCCTTTGACGTGTATAGTCCTGAAAACAAAATGATAAATGCCGTTGAACTACAAATTAATAACGTATCAACAAAAACACCAAAAGATTGAATTAAGCCTTGTTTAACGGGGTGTGTAACATCTGCTGTTGCAGCTGCATTTGGCGCACTACCCATTCCAGCTTCATTTGAAAATAAGCCTCGTTTAATACCATTCATCATTGCTGCTCCTAAAGCACCGCCAGCAACTTCACTTAAACCAAAGGCACTCTTAAAAATAAGAACTATGACACTTGGAAGCTCTGTAATATTCAAAATCATAATAATAAGAGCTACGATAATATACCCGCCAGCCATGACAGGTACTATTACTTCAGATACCTTTGCTACGCTTTTTAATCCACCGAAAATGATAACCGCTGTAATAACCGATAGGACAACGGCAATTAAGATTTTATTTATCCCAAATGACTCATTTAATGCACTCGTAATTGTATTCGCTTGAACAGAATTAAATGCTAAACCAAAAGTTAAGGAAATTAACACTGCAAAAACAATACCCATCCACCGTGCATTTAACGCTCTTTCCATATAATAGGCTGGTCCACCACGGAACGTATCTCCATCTTTAACCTTGTAGATTTGTGCCAATGTGCTTTCGATAAATGCAGAGGCTGATCCTATTAAGGCGATTAACCACATCCAAAAAACAGCCCCAGGACCACCTGTCGTTATTGCAATTGCAACACCAGCAAGATTTCCTGTACCTACACGTGAGGCAGTACTAATACAAAATGCCTGAAACGATGATATTCCCTTTTTATTAGCGTTTACACCTTCGCCTAACAAGCGAAACATTTCCGGAATCATCCGAAACTGGACAAACTTTGTTCGAATTGTAAAATAAAGACCGATACCGATTAACATAATAATTAAAACATATGACCATAATAACGTGTTTGTTCCATTAATAATCGATTCAATAATTTTCATTCGCAACACCTCTTATCTCTAATTGTATTCTCGACATTATAAAAATATCTATATGAAGTTATTATTTTACCATATATACTTCATTTTCGGAACTTCACACCTTTTTCCATAACGATCTATTAAACCTGGTTGTTGATTTCCGCTTCAGGCATTTTACAAAACAGCATTAGTACATCATAAATAAAAAGCTATTTGAGCATAGGTCTCCCCATACCGAATAATAGCATTATCTTCTATAACAATTATAATCGTTCAATAATTTTGTTGGCTGTTTGAACGCCATTTTCAATACAATCTGGGATACCGACTCCATAATAGGAACAACCTGCTAGCATCAACCCTGAATATTCTTTGCTCAGCTTTTGCTCCAATGCCTGAACTGTTTGAGGATGTGTAATTTGATAAGTCGGCATATTATTAGACCAATTCGTTACAATTCTTTCAACAGGATCAGCTGTTAGCTGCATTGCTTTTTTCACATCAGAAAGTGCTACTTCCACTAGCTCTTGCTCACTCATCTTTTGAATATCTGCAAAGGATCGATGACTGCTTTTATAAAAGAGCCTTACGAGTAAATTATGATTTTTCGATGTATGTGACCATTTTTTACTTGTCCACGTACAAGCATTACAGGATAATTCACTGTCATTAGCCGTAATAAACCCCGTTCCCTCTTTAGGAAGCAGGCTATCAGGTAGCTGAAATCCAAGGTATACACTAATTAGTGAGCTTGTTTTCAAGTCAGCAAAATGCTCTGTTAATTGCTTATCGTTTAACAATTGCTCTGCAGCATGGTGAGGAATGCTTAGCACAACGTAATCTGCCTCAATGACTTTACCCTGATAAGATACAACCCTATAGCGATCATTTATTTTCTCCAAGCTCTTTGCCCTCCAGCTTGTACGCACATCAACATCGACAAGCTTGGCCTCCATTGTATCAATTAATGTGCTTAAGCCAGCCTTGAAGGAAAGAAATTTCTTTTCACCATTGCTTTGAAATTTCCCCTTATTTGCTTCAAACCCTTTTATAATACTTCCATACTTGTTTTTATACTCCAATATATACGGAAGGGTGGAAGCAATCGTTAAATCATGTAAGGACCCTGAATAGACACCAGATAGTACAGGAGCAATTTGCTTTTCGACTAACTCATGTCCAAGAAAATATTCTAGAAAATCACCGATTGAATCATTTTCTGTAAATGACTCATTTTGCGTATAAAAGTCCTTTAAAGCTTCTACCTTTCCTTCTGCAGATACTAACGTACTAGATGCAAGTGATTCAATACTTGCCGGTATCCCAAAAACAGAATCAGACGGAATCGGTTTTATCTCACCATCTGTAAAAATGAACGAGCTTCCTGTTGCATTGTATACAATCTCATTTTGTAAGCCAAGTTCACCTAAAAAAGAATCATTTACCTTCCGAGATACAATTGAATCTGCTCCCGTTTCCATAATAAACTCGCCTTTTTTCTCAGTGCGAATTTTCCCACCAAGATGCTCTGTTGCTTCCACTAAAACCAATTGAACATCTGATTCGTTTTCCGTTTTCCACTTTTGCAGCTCATACATCGCTGATAAGCCAGTTATACCTCCACCTATTACTAAGACTGTTTTCATAGCATACACCTCTAATTTAGCCATTTCATAACAAATGTTCATTCTTAAAGCTGCTTTCGCAAGCTTTGTTGTTTTTATTAATAGTCGTTTTGGTTGATTTTCCTTTGCAGTTATATCCCACGCATCCTTAGGAGTCCCGACTTACTCACTTAAACCAACAATATTGTAGAAAAGGAGCCTTCTTTAAAAATCCGTTATCACATGCTAATAGTATAAAATCTTTTTATCATTAAATTTGTGATATTTTTCACAATTTTATGTAAGCCTTTCATCATCTCTAACATAAATTAAGCATACCTTCTTAACTAATAAGTTGTCCACCCTGACACTTAACAAAGAAAAAAGTTGAAAATTATGACTGTTTTTCCATTCATATCATAAAATGACAATGGTATGATATAGATAGATGGATTACATTTAATAGGGAGTGAAACTAAAGATTGAAGTATTTTATTAGTTTTATTGCTGCAGTATTACTTACAAGTCTTTCTTATTTTTTAGGCGATATTTTCTTAACAAAAGGATTATCAATTTGGCATGCAATTATCATCGGAGCGTCTGTCGTTACTTTAGGAGCCGTTGTTGAAAAGCTTAATTCACCTATGTGGCTAATCATTTTAACCCCTTTCCCTGTAGGAATGGGCCTATTGTTCCTATTCTTAAACGAGTCTTTCATGCAATGGTTCATCACCTATGCTTTAACATTACTCATTTATGTCATCATTCATGTTGTGGCAAGCAGACTTTTTCGGTTTCATTCTCTTATTCCTGCATGGAAGCTATCAAAATCTTAAACTGCTAATGAAAAGGCTGTTTCAAAAGGGTCAGACCCATTTAAAACAGCCTTTTTAATACTTATACCCTCTCTAAAACGCAATAGGTTGCTGCTAAAGCTTTCGTATGGGTTATTGAAAGATGAATCCTCTCATGATATTTTCCATAGATGAAAGCACGTGGCTGGCCGTTTTCCGTTGGCATTACTTCAATATCCTTTAACGTTAACCTTTTTTGTATCCCGGTACCAATCGCTTTACTGATCGCCTCTTTTGCAGAAAATCTCCCAGCAAGCCACTCTACCCTTCTTTGCTGATTTTTAATGTTTGTGAAAATAACTGTCTCCTTTTCTGTGAGAATCAGCTTAATAAATTGATGATGATACCTTTCTAGTAGCCTTTCGATTCGTGAAGTTTCAACGATATCGAGCCCAATCCCTTGAATCATATTACTCCTCCACATTTTCGAAGTAATAGGTTACCTCTGCCTTTGCAACTACTTTGCCATCAACGCTTCCTTTTACTTCAACCTTTGCATATTGACCAAATTCTTTAATTTTTGTCGCCTCTGTAACAAGCTGATCCCCTGGTCTTACAAACTGAATAAATTTCGTCTTATCAACTCCTACTAAGAAGCCCTTTTCCTTTTCGGAAAACATCAGTCCACCAATTTGCGCCATCGATTCAATAATTAATACCCCTGGAAATATTGGATTTTCAGGAAAGTGACCGTTAAAATAAGGCTCATTAAACGTAATGTTTTTATAGCCCTTTATCCATTTATCAGGTTCTCTTTCGACGATGCGATCAACAAGTAAAAACGGATAACGATGATTCAGCTTGGTCATAATCTCTTTAATATCCACAATAACTCTCCTTTATACTAAACCTCGATTTGTTCATTAGTGATTTGCTTTGTTAGTTTTTCCACATACCTTTGTTCATCTGAACAGTAAAATGCCTCCATATGGGTAATCCCACGAATCGGGATTGAAGAAACTCGGTACATATTTAATCCTGCCATAATTTCCTGATAGGAGATTAGCTTTAGTTGCGATTCATAAAATGATAGCAATTCTTGTTTTCTATGAAATTGCTTCGTTATATTTACAACCGTATTTGGCTGTAATGGTGCCCACACCTCATATTCCCAAACCATTCGATCGGCATTGCAATTTTCTTTTATACAGGCAAAAAACAATAGATTCGTCATAAAATGATCGCGATGGGTGTCATGGGAATGAGGAATAAAGACATCTGTTGGCTGAAATTCTTCCATTATATCTATTAATTGCTGAAGTTTTGTTTCTTCTGGTATATAATCTCCATCCTTACAGCCAAGAAAAGAATAGGTAGCTCCTAGCTGCTCACAAACTGTAGCTGCCTCCAGCATTCTAATCTCAACAATTTCCTCGATCGTTTGCTCCCTTGATCTCCCTTTACTTCCGTCAGTTATAAAGACGATATGTACCGGATTCCCTGCATCAATATGCTTTACGATCGTTCCACCTGGCCCAATAATCTCATCATCTGGATGTGGAGCAAGAACAAGCACCCGCCTCCCTTTTGTGATTTTCATCAACTGTGGCCGTTTATGTGTATCGATAAACGCTTCAAGAATTCGTTGCATAGACAACTTCCTTACTTTCCTTTTTCGTTAGATGAGCATTTGGGCGAAAATAAATTTCTTGTTCGGTACATGTTGGCTCTTGCTTCATGACAATCCGATATAAATCGGGCATTGAAATTTTCCCTGTTACGTAATCAACATAAGCTTTAACTTCCCGTTCAAATGCTGATTTTTTATAAAAATACAAAACATTCTCAAGTAGCTGGGGACGATTGATTTGTTTTCGGTGATCAAGATGAAAGGCTTTCGCTTCATTTAAATATCGGAATTTACCACCTGCTTGATGAAACCGAAACGCGAGCTCATGATCCTCGACACCCCAGCCTTTAAACCTTTCATCAAAGCCATTCACCTGTTTAAACATTGAGATCGGAAAGGAAACATTCGCTGCAACCATACATACCCATGACATTGCAGCTTGCTTGTTGCTCCATTCATAAAAATATCGTCCGAGATTAACGAGCAAGTCCTCCTCCTGGAGATTCGCTAATGTAGCAAAATCTGCACCAGCATGCTTTTCCGCAATAAATCGCTCTACTTTATCACTAGAAATATTTAAGATTTCACCTATATAAATACCTTCTTGCTCCTGCTGTGCAGCTAAATGGTGCTCAATAAAACCAGGAAGGACGACCATATCATCATCTAGAAAGAGGACATATTTTGAACGAGCCTGTTGCATTCCTGAATTTCTAGCCGCACTTCTTCCCATATTTGCTTGGTGAATAACCTTCAACCAATCATAATCAAGCTGTTCTAAAAATAACCTTGTCCCATCTGTAGAACCATCATTCACAACATAAACAGTTGTGTCTCTTAAGCATGATTGCTGGGCTATTGCGCCTAGCGTTTCCTCTAGCCTTTCTCTTTGGTTATACGTTGGAATTACAATGCTTAACAACGAAATCACTCCCATTTGAAGAGTAAACTACCCAATATAAAGCTCGCAAAACCCCAAAACAGCAGAATTAAGCTAGACATCATCAAAGTAACTGGCTCGATCGCAGCTCCTAAAAATAAGCTACGGAGCATTTCAACTAACGGTGTTAAAGGTAAAAAGGAAACGACGCTTTGAACCGTCTTAGGCAAAATTGTTAACGGGATAAAGATTCCACAAATAAATGCCATTAAAAAATTCACTGATTGTGAAAGGATGTTTCCTGCCTCAGGAGATTTTAAAATACTCGCTATAAGCAAGCCTAAGCTTAAAAAAACAAACCCACCTAATATAATGAATAGAAACTGGGTATACCAAAACTCAAATTGTAGCGGAACACCTAATATAACCCTTCCAAAAAGAATCAAAACTAGAGTTGAAAAAAGCACCATGACTAATCGGCTTAAAATATGGCTTAAAATGACTTGCCACGGCTTAATTCCACTAATTTTAAGCCTCCGCAAAATTTGTTTGCTCCGATCCTCGAGCAATGAAGTACCACCGAATAGACCAATTTGCATTATCGTCAGCCCGATCATTCCAGGCATAATAAAATCGATTGGCTCTATTTTATGGACTCCCTCATATGTAACAGAATCCATTTTTCTCTGACCGATATTTGGTGTAATTGCTTGCTGAATGTTTTTCACCCATTTTTCTTCCTCTTTCAAATAGTGAAAATCGACTCTTTCCTCTGTAATAGATATCAATATTGAGATATTGCCATTTTCTAGCTCCGTTTTCCCTTTATTGAGCGTCATATCCTCATCGATCATTGTTCGCGGAAAGGTCATAAGTTGATCAGTCAACAGCTTTGAATTTTCTCCCTCCGCTAAAATCACCATATCGTGCTGGTTTCCAACGTTAGGAACAACATAGCCAAACAGCAGGACGAATAAAAGAGGAAATGCGAGAAACCAAAATAATGTCATTTTATCCTTTACTAGTAACGAAATATACGCTTTAGTAAGTGCAAATACACTTTTCATTCTCTTAACTCCTTACCTGTTAATTGGATGAAAAGATCCTCTAAATTTGCTTCTTTTATGACGATTGATTTCAGTTCAAGCTCGTTTTCCTCGATTTGCTTCATCACTTTTTGAAATGCTTCATCGATCTCATCCGTCTTAATTACAACCTTTTCATCATCCTTAACAATGATTGCACTTAATTGTTCAACATTCAGAAATGGATAAATATCAGGAGTTGTTTCAATAACAATTGAAAATCGTTTATCAATCTGATTTAATAAATGATCAACTGTATCAACAAAAAGAAGCTTACCTTCATTCATAATCGCCACGCGGTCACATAGTCTTTGTGCTTCATCCATGAAATGAGTCGTTAACAAAATCGTTTTTCCCTTTTGCTTTAAATTGAGAATAATATCCCATAATAATCGTCTTGATTGAGGATCTAAGCCTACGGTTGGTTCGTCCAAAATTAAAATCTCGGGGTCGTTTGCTAATGAAAGACTTAGTGACAAACGTTGTTTTTGTCCACCTGATAGACTTTTCACCTTTTGATTTAAAAAAGCCTCCAATTTTGTTAAGTGAATATGCTCATCAATAAACGCCTTTCGATTATGAAATGATAAAAATAAATTCAGCGTTTCCTTTACAGTTAAATTCCCATACAGCTCAGCTTGCTGTAGCTGAATTCCCAAATAATTGTAGCGATCCTCGTCCGTAATTTCTTTCCCGTTAATCGTTACAACGCCACCAGTCTTTTTTTTAAGACCAGCAATGATTTCGATTGTTGTCGATTTCCCCGCTCCATTTGGCCCTAAAAACCCAAAAATCTCTCCCTTTTTAATATCGAATGAAACGTGATCAACAACTTGTTTCGACGCATAGGCCTTTGAGATATTTTTTACACTTAACATCACCATCGATTTTCAAGCTCCTTATCTCCACATATCCGTTATCTCTTTTAATCTCGTTATTGCCCGAATTTCCTTCTCGTAAATTTCGTTCGTTAATCTTTCGTTTGCCTCATTTCCTGAGAATAGCCCTTTTGTTGGATCATGACTTCCCTCGTGTAATAAATTCGCTAGCTCTGACCATAACGATGCTAAAACTAAGTACTCCTTTGATAGCGTTTTGAGCCTATCATCTTGGAGCAAATATGCTGCTTTCTTAAGAAACCGACTGAACATTTTCCGGAAGGCACCTTTCCCTGTCCCACCGATCTCTAACGAAATATAGGAAGCGTATGCCAGCTTTACTCTCGCTTCCTCATTAAAAAGATAGTGCCAATTTGGCGATTCTCTTAAAAATGCTTTTAATCCAGATACACCGTGAAATTTGTTCCATGGAGAAAGCATGCGAAAGACGTTCATTTCTATTCCCTTTTTAATCGCTTCTTCAAGTGGAAAAATGGATTTAGGAAACTCAAATTCATACCATAAATTACACGCAGGTGCTAGCCCATTAAATGAGTTCCACGCTTGATAAAATGCTTGCCTTTTGATCCGCTTTGGCTCGACCCATAAATACTCGTATAGGATAATTTCATCTGATGCTTGATCATACCCGCCAAATACCGCTTTATGCCCACCGTGTGACGATGTCTCAGGCCACATTAATGCTTGAGTTAAATAAGGTAGCTTACTAATATCTAAATCAACAATAACTGGTTGATTTTCTGAAAATCGTTTCAACACCATATCTAAGGCAACATCGCTATTAGGATGCTGACAAAGTCTTGCGGAAATCCCTAACATCTCACAAAGGTTAAGCTCAAGGTCATCACTGCGACCAAAAACAAGAAATTGCTCTAATTTCCTGCCTCTTGTGTACGTGAAGCCGAGTCCGCTCCCAATACCGAAGCAAAGCTCTTCAGAAACCTCGATGCCTTTATAATGAAGAATATTGGTCATTGCCGTTGTTATACAATGAATACCTCTTTCATGCTTATACAGAGGAGGATGTGTTGTAGACAAGCTGCTCTTCCTCCCTTCTATCCATGCTCTCTTTTAGCAGCATGATAGCTTCCTCTTCTAATGATAAAATCTGTTCAGTCACTTCCTGATGAAGTCGTCCCTTTCTCATCTCATTTAGGCAAAGCTGCCACTGACGAGATAGCCTTTCATACATAGTAGCTGCTTCTTCAATAGCACGGCTTTCAAGCTGATTACTAGCCTCCCTTAAAAAGGCTGAATACCATGCTCGTCCAAAGTCATCGGCTAAAGAGCTCGCATATGAAAATACATCCTGCCATGATTTAGCGTTTGGACTTTTAACAAAGTCATGAAAAAACTGTTCGATATTTTGCTTTGGCGTACCAAAGGATTCCCACCCTGCTTCAACACGATGAATTTGCCTGCTTAATGAGTGCTTATAAATCCAGGAAAGCGAGATATCTTTACTCGGAAAAATGAGATCAACCCAGCGATTACGATACCTGTTTATTGCTTCGAGAAATTTATTCCTGTCCACGACAATAGCTTCGTTTTCACTATGAATCATACATTCTACACTGCTCTCATTGATATGAGTCACCAAGCATTTCGTAACAGGCTCTAAATCTTCATAAAATATCTCCTCTGTAAAACGATAACTGCTCGGGAAAAGGCTTTGCGGTACAGTTACTAAAACCGGCGCTTTCCAAACAGATAAATAGTCTGCCATTTCAATCAGTGCCTGCTCTCCTGTCGCTGAGAATCTACGGTTAATCCACGTACCCGTGCTCGTCGCCAAATCTTGTAAACTATTTAAAGAGTGGGTTGCTACTACGATTCTATCTTCCCCTATTGCCTTATACAAAAATCCAGGTCCAGATGAGACGCCGAATAGAAAAGCTTCGGAAATTGATAGCTTAGTCAGCTTGCCAAACTGCTGTTGCTGAAATAGGAATAATGTCTTTAATAGACTTATCTGTGGATGACAGCCTTTTTCATGGTGAACTCGATTATTTGTTATGAAAACCACTTTTTCGATACCTCATCTAAGAGCTGAATCGCTTCATTTTCCATTATTAAAATCTCATCTGTTAACAATTTAAATTCTAAAGAGGAAAAGATACTGTATTCCTTCGCATGATAGCCGTTCATCATCATATCGATAAGAGCATCCCACTTTTTAGCAAGCTTGCGATACATATTTGATGCTTGTACTAATTGCGGTTCATTTAAATGATCATCTGCTTCTCGTAAAAATCGGGCATACATTTTCCGAAATAAACCGCCTCCTGAAATGCTATTTTGAATAAAGGCTGTGAAAATACTAAGCTCTAAACGATCTTTATCTAAAATACTTGGCCATTTCATAATTTCCTCATGCCAAACGCGCAGACCTGGTAGCCCACTCCACTCCTTGTCTGTCCCATATAAGGAAAACGCTGGATTTTTCATTAGTTGGACATTCTTTCGAATAGCCATTTTAATCGCAACAGAGATATCCTGAATTTGCTGCGGCGGATCAATATAAAACCAT
The DNA here is from genome assembly GCA_031180805.1 of Bacillus sp. (in: firmicutes). Lineage (GTDB taxonomy): Bacteria > Bacillota > Bacilli > Bacillales > Bacillaceae > Metabacillus. The sequence continues at coordinate 25,371 of JAPSLL010000007.1, read as the reverse complement.
TCATTTTCAGAAGGATATAAATCGGCAGAGGCTCTAATCATATGAAACGCATCTAACGGAATTGTTACAGGCTCTTCGATAACATTTTCAACGATCACCGCTTCATTTTTTTCCTCGTTATAGCCAATTAATATCGCCTTATGTCCTCCCATTGAATAGCCAAATTGCTCGGCAATCGGATTTGTATCGTGAATTTTCGAAACATCAATATCACATGCAACAGGAATATCACGATCGATTAATTCCTTTACTGTTTTCCAGGCAATCTCTTTGTCATGTGTTCTTTTCAAGGTGATTTTAATACCAAGAACACTGCATAGCTCAACAAAAGGAGTTTCAGTTCGTCCTGTAATTACCGTTAACGGTGCACGATACTGTCTATCAACAACCTCTTCTCCGCCATGATGGTAAACGAAATGCAAGCCACTGCCTAAGCCAAAACACATAGGCTCCGTAAACATAAAGCCATTATATTCAAGCATATCTCGGATAGGTGCCGAACCGCAGTTCAATCCTAAACGATGTGTCTCAAACTCTATTAACTTACTCATCCGAAACCTACCTTCTTTCTTCTTTTTATTGAACGGATTTTTTTAAAAAAATATTATGGCTCTTTCTTTTTCTTTCCTAAATTAAAGAAAAGCCCGGTTTTTTCATGTCAGGATGCTTTCACTTTTCTTCATTGCCTCTAAAACAACTTTTAATGCCCGTAAACCATCGTTCCCTGTTACAGGTGGAGCTTTATGCTGAACAATGCTATCTATAAAGGAGGAAACGACCTGACTTCTTCCTGGAAGCTGTTTTTCATAGGAAAGCAATGATGGAATATCATAGTTGAGTGCTGTTCCATCGGAAAATTTAATGATAAGTGGATATGTTGGGTCATTTTCAATATGAATGGTCCCCTTTTCACAATGAATCACTGTGGAAAAATCAGGATGAACATAGCTCCAGCTTGCGGTTATTGAACCAATTACTCCATTTTCCATTTTCAAGGAGAGAAGTGCATTATCCTCAAACAGACTATTATCCTTAGCAATTGATCCTGTTATTACATGTGCCTCACTCACTTCAACACCGAGAAGGAAATGAAGTAAATCGACTTTATGAATAGCCAGGTCACCTAAAACACCAAAGCCCTCCTCCTTTGAAAGCATATAAAAGGATTTCTCCCCATCGATACTCCAATTTTCCGGGCCGTTATGACCAAAGGTTGATTGAAAAGAGTAAACCTTTCCTAACTCACCCCTGTCTAACCATTCCTTTGCTTTAACATGGGAGGGAACAAATCGCTGATTATGGGCAACCATTAAATTCACACGATTCTCCTCTGCAGCCTTGACCATTTTTCGAGCATCTTCTACGTTTGTAGCAATTGGCTTTTCAACTAAAATATGCTTTCCGGCATTTGCAGCATCAATTGCTACCGTTGCATGCAGATGGTGTGGTAAACAAATAATGACAGCATCTAACTCAGGACTTGCTAACATTTCATGATAATCAGTAAATGCTTTTGTTTTATATGCTCTAGCAAATCGTTGCACCCGCTCTTCATTTACATCACATACACCATAAATCGTTACATCCTCATGTTCCTTACATTCAGGAAGATGACGGATTTTTGCAATTGCGCCACAGCCAATTATCCCAATCTGTACAGTTTTCATATCACTTCCTCCTCCCGTTAGCTGCTATAGTAGTATTGTCTAAGCTCCTGGATTTTACTGGTTCTCGTCTCCTTGAGCTCACCGTCTCGTAAAATGAGCTGCTGATTTGCGATCGAGGCAATTTCTAGATCATGTGTGACAATAATGATCGTTTTTCCCTGCTTATGTAATTGCTTAAATATGTCAATTACTTCAGCACCTGATTTACTATCAAGACTTCCTGTCGGCTCATCGGCAAGAATGACCTCTGGATTTTTGGCAATTGCACGGGCAATCGATACCCGTTGCCTTTGACCACCCGATAAATCCGCAGGGTAATGATGTAAATGAGATCCTAACCCTACACTTTGTAAAGCATGAATAGCAGCCTCTTTTCTTCGCTTTTTATCCGAGCGCGAAAAATACAACTGAAGAGCCACATTGTCTAGCACATTCATTACAGGGACTAAATGAAAGCTTTGAAAAATAAAGCCAATTTGCTCTGCTCTCATTTTCGTCTGTTGTTTATTTGTCAGTCGGCTAATTTGTGTACCATTAAACGATAGTGAGCCACTTGTTGGATTGTCGATCATTCCTAGCAAATTTAACAGCGTACTTTTCCCTGAGCCTGATGTGCCAATTATCGCTGTAAATGACCCCTTTTCAATCGTAAAACTAACATTTTTCAAAGCGGGCACATCCACTTTTCCCATCTTGTACGTTTTAGATAATTCGTTTGCCTCAAGTAAGTAGTTATTCATAACGCAGCGCCTCCTGTGGTTGGATATTTACTGCCTTTAAGCTCGGATATAAACTTGATAGTACGCCGACAAGAACCGCCATCGCCAACGATGTTATCCCAATTTCAGCAGTCATAAATTCCGGTGCGGAAAAAATAAAACGGAGAATACCATATCCACCTAATACACCGAGTACACCGCCTAGCAAGCTCATACAGAGAGCCTCAAAGATAATAAACTTCGTAATATCTGCTTTTTGAGCCCCGAGCGCCCGCATAACTCCGATTTCCTTTGTGCGTTCCATAATGGCAAGCGTCATAACAATTAAAATAACAATAATCGCAACAACAATGACAGTTATTAAAATCGTACTCATAAACATCTTTGTTCCTTGAAGGGATTGATTAATATTTTCTGAAATATTCCCTTGAGTCATGACTTCGACACCTTGATAACCTGATTCAATTTGCTCTGAAACTCTATCAATATCATCGATTTTATTCATTGTTAATAGCAAAGTAGAATACGTGTTTTGCAATGAAAAGACATTTTGCAGCTGGTCAATAGGAGCAAGCACCATTGGATCTGTTACGCGGTTCCCCTCCTCTAGAAGACCTGTAACTTCAAAAGATTGACCGGAAATTTCAATTTTATCCCCCACTTTGTCAACCTTATAAAACTGCGCTGCTGTTGCTCCAAGAACAACTTGCTGCTCGCCTTCCTTCAGCTCTAAAGCACCTTCCTTTACCTTGACATCTTCACCCGTGTATGCCACTTCCTTACCTGCTTCAACCCCAACTGCTAACGCCTGTGATGGCATATTCGGTGCTGTTGGCCCTGCAATCTCTCTAAAAATAATCGGGGTGCTTAGCTCTTGGTTTACATCTGACTGCAAATCCTTTAAGATGTCATCTCCGGTTTGGCTTGAAATCGTACTGCTCATTGGCGGGAATTCAACACCACTGCTAGCAGAAGCATTAATGTTTTTCACATACATTTGGCCAGCATACTTGGCCATTTCCCCCTCTAAATCAGCAATCGTATAATTTATGATCGAATTGATTACCGTAAACATTTGGATACAAACGCAAATCCCTAAAATCGTTAAAATCGTGCGAACTTTCCTTTTACGAATATTTTGAATGACATAATTAAACATACAAACCTCCAGTTTTAGAAAAGCATTAGCACCTTATTTAGTAGCATAACTAGCTCAAAAACTTTTGACACTTTACACAATGTAAGAAGCATGCTTTTTATGAATTTCATCTAATGCTTGTACCCACTCTTTTGGATAACGAAGCAGCAGCCTACCTGATCCATTTACGAAAGCATGCTCTGTACATCCCTCAAATAGCTTTTTACCCGTCTCCTGGTCTCTCATCTCATAAATGAATGTTGCGATTGCTTCCTCGCGCTCTACTAGCTTTAAATAAATGACGATGCTCTGACCTAACAACGCTGAACGGATATATTTACATTCAAGTTTCGTGACCGGTAAAAAAATCCCCATCGTTTCAAAATCATGAAAGGTAAAGCCGAGCATTTCTTTTGCAAATTGAAACCTCGCGATTTCCATCCAATAAATATAGTAACTATGATGAACAATTTTCATTGAATCCACTTCATGAAATTGCACAGTAACCGTAGTTGAAAAGCCGTCTCCTAAATTCATATATACCAACCCTTTACACACCATTTACCTTTCCAATAAGAATTGATGCCGTATTTCCACCGAATGCGAACGAATTTGATAAAGCATACTGAATTTCCCCTTCACGAATATCGTTCGGAACAAAATCAAAGCTGTTATCAATACTTGTTTCAAAATTAATCGTAGCCGGAATAAACTGATGCTTAATCGCCAAGGTGCAAACAATCGCTTCGATCGCACCAGCAGTTCCTAACGTGTGACCAAATTGTGATTTAGATGAACTAATCGGAATTGCTTCCGTTTTTTCACCAATTAACTCTTTAATCGCTTTGATTTCCATTTTGTCGTTATAAGGTGTTCCAGTCCCATGAGCATTAATATACGAAACCTCTTCTATCCTTACATTCGCCTCTCTTAATGCAGCGTTCATCGAACGGATTGCTCCTCCACCATTCGGGTCAGGAGAAGTAATATGATACGCATCATTGCTAATTCCATATCCTAAAAACTCCGCATAAATCGTTGCTCCTCTTTCAATCGCAGCGTCCATTTCTTCAAATATAAGAAAGGCGGAAGCTTCACCTAATGTCAGTCCGTCACGATGCTCATTAAATGGTTTTGTAACTTGTGGTGAAAGTGAGCGAAGGACGGAAAAGCCGCTAAACGATATCGTAGAAAACGGGTCAACTCCACCAACTAGCATCGCCTTTGCTCTTCCTTCCCGAATAAAGTCAGCGCCGATCCCTAATGCATTTCCCCCAGCAGCACACGCTGTAACAACTGTCGAATTTGGCCCTCTAAAGTTAAAATGACGGCTTAAGGAGCCAGCTAAGCATGCTGTCGGTACATTAAGAAGGAGCTGATAATCAACGATTCCCCGTTCTTTTTGCCAAAGATAATACTTTTCCCTTGAACCTACCCCACCTAAAGATGTCGCAATTGATACTCCTATTTCTCTTGGCTTATAAACATTGCGTATCCCAGATTCGCTAACCGCTTCTACTGCAGCGACAATTCCCTTCTGAACAACTTCATCCTGATAGGTCTCATCTTCATGTAAATCAACCGGAAGAATTTCCGCACCTTTTTTTACAGGGTAATCTGTGACATCAAATGATGAAACATCACGTGCCCCAAGTTTACACTCCATTAACCCTTGTAAAAACTCATCTTTTCCATTACCAATTGAAGAAAGCACACCAATTCCCGTAATTGCAATTCGTTTCACCACTTACACCTCCAGCTGTTTGTCTCCTAATTTTTTTTCGAAGATTTCCCTTTTGTTTTCCTTCATACAAAAAAGGCTGACTTAACTATGTAATCGAAACATAGCAGCAAGCCTTTTAAGCAAAAGCCTATTTAGGTAGCTTTAAATTAATTGACTGTTTTTCTCACGAATAAATTCACAAATTGTTTCAATTGTATTCAACACTTCATACTCATCATCACCAATCGTTACATCAAATTCTTTTCCAATCGCAATAACTAGCTCTAAAGAATCCAATGAATCAAGACCTAATCCATCGCCAAATAATGGTTCACTATCAACGATTTCTTCTGGTGTAACCTCTAAATCTAAACGATTAATAATGCATTCCTTTACTCTGTACTCTAATGTTTTTTCAGTTGTCATATGAAACTCCTCCTAAAATGAATAGTCTAAATATTGGAAAAATATAATATAGGAATCCGTTTCATTCAGATAGAAACGGTTGCCTTGATTAACACATTTATACAGATAAGCCGCCATCTATCGCAAAAATTTGTCCTGTTACATATTCGGCCTCATCTGAAGAAAGAAACGTAACAAAACTCGCAATCTCTTCAGGTCGCCCAAATCGTTTTAATGGAATTGAATCACGATATTCCTCAAGCATTCTCTCAGGAAAATCTCCCGTCATATCTGTTTCAATAAATCCTGGGGCAATCGAATTTACTAAAATATTGTAAGGTGCGAGCTCCTTCGCTAATACCTTCGTAATTCCATTTAATCCTGATTTACTAGCCGCATATGCAGCTTGTCCTGCAATCCCACTAATACTAGCGACTGAGCTAATATTGATTATTCTGCCGCGTTTCTTTTCAATCATCGGTCTTAGCACAGCCTTTATCCCTAAATATGCTCCTGTTAAATTCGTTTCAATCGTTTGATTCCATTCATCAGGCTTTGTCATCATTAAATATTTCGGAATTAAAATGCCCGCGTTATTGACTAAAACATCAACTGTCCCGAAATGCTCCACAGCATTATCAACCATTTGCTTCATATCCTCTGCATTAGCTACAGAGCCTTGGTGTAAAATCGCGTCTCCGCCATTTTCTTTAATTTTTGTTAATGTTTCTTCAGCACCTTTATGGCTGCTGTGATAATTAATGACTACGCTAAATCCTTTATTTGCTAGAGCGATAGCAATTGCTTGCCCTATTCCCCTTGATGCTCCGGTTACAATCGCGACCTTTTTCTCGTTATTCATGTCCTAATTTCTCCTTTAATCATTCCACTTTTTAATAATGAGAGCGATATGATTTCCACCTATCTCATTGTTGAGCAGAAGTGCTTCATTTATTTCGGTATGATTGTTAAGCAGGTGAATAGCGCTAATAACGCTTAATGCACTAGACGCTCCAAATGTCTCACCAAATATATGCTTTGGATAATAAATCTCTAACTTCGGATATGTATGTTTCAATGACTGCATGACATTTCCTTCAAGCCTGTCAACGATTTGCGACCCATTTGCAGATGACAAGACGAGAAGACTGTCGTTTTGACGATTTAAGGATATTTCACTTACTAGCTCTTCATAAATAAGGCTTGTTGCATCTGCCCCTTCAAACCAAAGATTCATCGTAGGTTCAGAGCCTATCGCATAATCACCAATCTCAGCATAAATTTGTGCTCCCCTTCTTGTTGCATGCTCAAACGTTTCCAAGACGACAACACCAACACCTTCACCAAAAATAACCGGACTACCTAATTCTTTGTATGCCTCCATAATGTTTTCATTCAACTCATCTGCTCCTGCTACGATCACTCTTTCTGCCTCACCTTTAGTAAGTAGGCTGACTGCATAAGGAATAGCCGACAAACCAGCTAAAGTTGAGGTTGGCCCCTTCATTTTGAATGTTATAGACACATGTCCCTGTGCAGAATTAACGACTGTATTTGGAAACAATCTCGGACTTGCAAAGGCAGGTCCACTTTCGACAAGCTCCTTCGTATATCGATTTGTCGATTCCCATGGCCCATATGTTGTATTCATGATATAGCCTGTTTCCTCTAAATCATCTACATTGAGACTCGCATCCTCTAAAGCTAGTTGCACTGCAGCTATATTTATTTTGGCAAACCGGTCCATATTACGCGTTTTAAATGGCACCAGGTGCTCTGCAAGCTTAGAATCATCAATACGATAGCCTGTTAGCTCAACCTGTTGCTCCGAAGAAATCCATCTCATAGCGTTGCGATTTTCACCGCTCATTAACCCTTGAGCCAAGCTCTCATGTCCGAATCCGAGATGGGTAACTGCTCCTAAACCAGTGATTACAACCCTTACCAAGCACAATCCCTCCTATAACGACAATTTGTGTAGCAGCTTTTCTTTACTCCTTCTTTTTTTACAGCATTAATGAGACAAAAGAACTAGAAAAAATAAAGAAAATCATGGAAAAACAGGATTAATTTCTTATACAGAAAAACCCTAGAAAAAAAGATAATAAAATAGTATGAGTAAAAGATAGAAAGCGATATTCATACTTCATCATTTGATAAGAATCTTGGTTTTCTCTCATCTATTTTTAAATTACCACAGGATTTTACATTTACCTATTGATAAAGTGATCGCAATTGGCTACTGGATAAATGGGGTCTTTTTTCAAACTTTCTCAAGTCGAAAAAGGAGGAGTCATGGTGACTGGTAGTCGTATTAAATACTATCGAATGAAATCTGAACTCACCCAAGAAGAATTATGCAGAGGTATTTGTTCTCCATCTTATCTAAGTAAAGTAGAAAATAATAATATGGAGCCAAGTGATGAAATTTTAAGATTATTATGTGAGAGAATGGGGATATCTCCAACTGTGGTAGTAGAAGAAGACATAAAGCTGCTTGAGAAGAAACTTGATGATTGGTATGACAAAATGAAAAGGGATTGCTCAACTGTTAAGTCAACTTATGATGAGATTGCTAAACAATTTCATCATATCCAAACCCCCTATTTGTCATCGAAATATGAATTATTTCAAATTAAGTATTTTCTAATAACCAATCAATATGAAACAATTCTTCAACATATAAAGGAATTGGACAGGTTTCAAGCCTTTTTATCAACTGAGCTTTTATTTTATTATCATTATTTTGTTGGTTGTGCTTATTATTATATGAACAAACTGACTGAATCCGAGCAGCACCTTACTTTGTCTTTGCAAAAACTCCAGCTAATTCCAAAAAACAAAGATTTGTTCCAATTTGAATTAGCGGACGTTTATTATCATTTATCCCTCTGTCACGGAAAGCTTTGTCACACGCATCGCACGAGGGACTTCGCCTTTAAAAGTCTTGAAATCGTTGATAAGCTGCTTGATTACAAGAAACAAATTAAGCTTTATATTGTGCTAGGAATTAATGAAGGAAGAATCAAAAATTTTAAAAACTCCTTAGACTATTACGAACGAGCACTTAAAATTGCTAAGCTTTCCCACTTACATCACTATCTTGGAAACATTCATCACAATATAGGATACCTTTATAGCCTTCAAGGAAGAGCTACAGATGCAATTCGATATTATTTAGAAAGCCTACACTATACACCGACGGAAAAAGCAGAAAGCTTAATTTCAACCTATTACTGCCTCGCCAAAGAATACAAACGATTAAATCAGCCAGAAAATATGCACAAAGTGATAAATAAAGGAATGGATTTATTAAAAAAATATCCATTACAAGACTATGAATATCATTATAAAATGCTTTACTTAACTGAAAGAGATGATTTATCCAGCGAGAGAAACTTCATTAAACATGAGGTCATTCCATACTTTCGTGAAAAGCAACAATGGAATTATGTTGTTGAATATGCGGAAATTCTCGCACGTCATTATGAGGAAAACATTCTTTATAAAGAAGCAAGTAAGTATTACAAAACTGCATTTTTAGCCCAGCAAAAAATTCAGTAAGGAGCACTTATCCAATTATGTTATTAATAAATGATGAATTCTTATTTGCACGTTTATTTCGTCTTAATTCAAGTTTATTCAGTTCGCTAAAAATTCAAGCTTTCTTTCATGAAATTTTTCCAGATTGACAAAGGATTCGTTATTAGAATTAAGAAAACACCTTTAGCAATATTACAAAGGTGTTTTCTTATTTTAATCAACCTTAACTGGATTTTCATTTTTAGGGATTGAGGCTGTAATTAAAAATCTATCTGATATTACCTTCCACTTATTGTCTTCTAGATAAACTACATATTTTTGTTCATTCAGCTTCCCATTTATCTTTGTCTTAATCGAAGTAATGGCAACCGTTTCTGCTATCATCTTCACTCCGGCAACATTAAACTCGAAGGATGCCGATTTCGTTGCAGCGAGCATACCATCCTGTTCTTCCTCAACTCCCCCAAGCTTCTTGCCGTACATGTCCATTCCTTTTTCATTAGCTGTTTTAATACTATTTAAATAGTTGTTAATCCCATTTACAATTTCCGGCTTTACCTTTTCCGTTGTTACAAATGGATGATGATTGTTAATCCCAGCGACGAATTTCCATTTTCCGTTCACTTTGACAACTGGTGATGTTTGAACAACAATTTTGTCTGGATAATCTAATTTTGTCGATACTAAAGCTAAGTCACTTGAAGCCATTATGTAATCTGTGACCTCTGCATTCTGAAGCTGATGTTTTTGACATGTACGTTCATCATCGTCAACCTTCAATAGATTCAAGGAATATTGCTCCATCTTATCTATTTGACAATTTTTTTTGGCACTTAAATATTTCACAGCTGCTGTTAGCGCGTTATTTCGAGCACTTATTGTTATCGGATCCTCTGCCCCAACTGTTTGAGGAAATCCGCATGAGAATAGAATGATGCTCCAACAAAATATGGAAATGAAAATTTTACTCATCTAACCAACCTTTCATTTTTATATCCTCTTTATGTTGTTCAATAATATGAAAAGTATGTATAATTACTAGAATTCTCCAAGTATATTTGTCTAGAGTTTGACAATTCCTTTTTGCCTAACAAAAGGAGGCCTTTTATATTTGCTCTTTGCCTAGCATTTTTTTATGATGAAGAAAGGAAGAAAATATAAGGAGCGTATAAGATGACATATAATCAAACTGACCAAAAACAACGAAATTACACCCCATTGATTTGGGTATTATCCGTTATCATCGTCGGAGTCATTTTTGGAACCTATTTCTTGCCAAAAAGTAATGATGGAACAATTTTTGGCATTGATTTAACGGTTTTACCACTGCTAAATGCCATTTTTAACACATTTACCTTTCTCTTTCTAGTTGCAGCACTAGTTGCAATTAAAAAGAAGAACATTCCTGTACATAGACGTTTCATTGTAGCAGCCTTTACAACGACGTTCTTATTTTGCATTTCCTATTTAACGTATCACGCAATGGCTGAATCGACTAGCTATGGTGGTGAAGGAATATTAAAATCAATATATTATTTCGTCCTTCTTACACATATCGTTCTTGCAGCAGTTATTGTACCGCTAGCCCTTATTACACTTGGACACGGATTAAATATGCAGGTTGAAAAACACCGAAAAATTGCCCGCTGGACAATGCCACTTTGGCTATATGTAAGCTTTACCGGCGTATTAGTATACTTCATGATTTCACCATATTATTAAAAATAATGAAAATAGGGCCAGTCCCCCAAAACTATCATGGGGACTGGCCCTTACTCTATTAAAATATTCCTAATGTATGCAGATAGACGATGATGATAACGATAGGAACAAACCATTTCATTAAGAACATCCATGTTGAATATAAGGCTGGTGAATATGTATTAGCTAAGCGAAATTGCTGTTCTACTAAGGATCTATCCATTTTATAAATAATAAAGATGGCAATTAAGAAATTACCTAATGGCAATAATATATTGCTCACAAGAAAATCTGTTGCATCAAAGATATTTTTCTCGAAAATCACGATATCACTTAATGGTCCACCCATCGATAAGGCAGCTGGTATCCCTGCTACAAAAACAGCAATACCTGATAGCCATGATACTGATTTTCTTGATCGGCTCCTTCCATCTGTAAAGGCAGAGACGATGATTTCTAATAAACTAAACGACGACGTTAATGTTGCAAATAAAAATAACAGCAAAAATAAGCTTAAAAAATGCTCCCCAAATGGAATTTGTGAAAAAACAGTTGGCAAGACGACAAATAATAAACCAGGTCCCTCAGTCGGTTCTAAGCCTAATGCGAAAACTGCTGGAAAAATTGCCAAGCCAGCAAGCAGTGAAACGAAAATATTCATCACAACGACTGATGATGCGGAAGACGGAATGCTCACATCTTTCCCTAAATATGAGCTGTACGTTACCATACAAGAAAAGCCAACTGCAAGCGCAAAGAACGATTGTCCAAGTGCATATAAAATTCCATCGCTCGTCATACTTGAGAAATCCGGCTTTAAAAAGAAACGGACTCCTTCCATTGCTCCATCTAATGTTAATGAGCGAATAACTAATACAATAAAGAAAATAAATAATAGAGGCATCATATAAGTGCTTGCTTTTTCAATCCCATTTTTTATCCCAAAGGTTAAAACGATAATATTGATTAATAAATATAAAGCCAAGCCGAGAAGAGTAATACTTGGAGAGCTCGTAACCTGCCCAAATAATTGCCCATAATTCACCCCAGTGTCAATTACCTTCCCTATTACTGATAAAATTGAATAGATTAATACCCAACCACCGACAACACAATAGAAGGTCAATAATAAGAAGCAACCAACTACCCCAAGCATACCTAATTTATTCCAACCACTATTTGGAGCTAACGTTCGATAAGCGGTTACTGCCTCACGCTTTGCTCCTCTACCAATAATAAATTCTGAAATGAGCATTGGAAGGCCAATTAAAACTGTAAACAATATAAATAGCAAAAAGAAAGCTGCTCCACCATTCATCCCTGCAACATATGGAAACTTCCAAATCGCGCCTAGTCCAATAGCAGCTCCAGCAGAAGATAAAATAAATCCGATTTTAGATGACCATTGCTCTCGTTTATCCGCCATAGCTAACCTCTCTATCCGATTCTATTTTTCTATATAACTTTTTTAATCCATTATTACTATAGTTCAAAGCAAAGCGAACTACAATAGCGAATTGTAAAATTTAGGTGGATTTTGACAATAAAACAACCATTAAAAACCAAATAAAAAAGAGCCATCCATTGGCTCTTTAGCTAGAATTACAATAGTAGAATTGAAAAATTTACATTTGTTTTAATATATTAAAGTTAGTCATATGAACAGTGCCTAGTATTTTAACAGCATTGCAACTAATTGGTAACCAGCCCCAATTGTCCAAAAGAGAACATAATCGCCCCGTTTAATTCGACCTGATGCAATCCCCTCATATAGAGCGATAAACGGACTACTAGTACCTGTATAGCCAAATTTATCCCCAACATAAATAATTTGCTTATCCTCGAGCTGAAAATGCTCTTGAACTTTCAAAATATTCCCTAATGCAAATTGTGAAAAACAATAGGCCTTTATATCTTTTGCTGTTAGTTGATTTCGTGTAAGCAGAGTTTCAATCATTTCATACGTTGGAGGAAGGGCAATGCTACCATCAAATGGAAGCCACTTAATCAACATATTTTCGGAAGCTCCTCTTACAGCTTTAGATAACCCTTCCGGCGGAAACAGAATTTTATCGCGATTAACAGAGTCCGTGAAATATATTGCATCGATAAATCCAGTATCCTCATCTGTTTTTTCTAAAATAACAGCAGCTGCAGCATCACCATAGTTTGCATACGTAATTTCTTCTTCTTCATTGCTAATTAACGAATTATAATCAGAACCAACAATAAGAGCTGTATGTACATGAGGATTTGCCTTCATATAATACGAAGCTTGTTCAACTGCAACAGTCATTCCTGCACAATTGGCATTTGAATCCATCACAATTGTTTGATTGTCTGCTCCAATCGCATCATGGAGGAACATCGCATTTGTTGGAAAGGTTGTTTCAGGAACTTGAGTTGAAAAGACGATAAGATCAATATCTTTTCCTGACATATTCGCCTGTTCAAGGACCCTTTTACTTGCGGCAATTCCCATTGTTAATCCATTTTCCGCTTCATCCTTTATAACATATCGTTCTTTTCTTCCCATAATTTCTAAAAAATGACGAACATCTTTCCCCTTTTCTTGATAAAACTGATGGAAAAATTCATTATCAACAATATATTCGGGATGATAGATTGCTACATCTTTTATTTTTATATGCTTCATTTTATTGAATTCTCCTCTGCCTTTTTCTATAGGGATTTTTATATGCAAAAACAAGGCTAGATCCTCATATCAGCCTTGTTTTCTCATCTCATCTTTATATTAGAGTTCAACAACCTCGGCATTCGTTAATCCAGAATTTCTTGCAATACGGTTTAACTGCATTTTTAAGATTGCACTTTTGTTTATCGTAAAAAGAACCTTACCAAATCCTGATTCCTTATACATTTTAAATGAATTTTCTAATGCAGGAACCATCTCAGGCTTTAAAATGTCCATTGATGTACAGTCTACATCCAATGTATAAGCAGATGCTTCAATGGAATTTACTTTTGCTTGATAATCTTTCACGAAATTTTGGACATCCTCAGGTGTAAAGGTTCCAACAACCCTCATGTTAATTACTTTTTTTGCTGCGTTAATAACAATACTATATTTTTCTGACACGATAAATACCTCTCCTGTTGTAATTTTCATGACTATTAAACTAGTTATTTTTTAACTTAGGCACTTATAACTATATAAACTTTAATACTAAATGTCTAGAGTTTTACAACAAAAAATGAAATTATTTAATATTTTTCCATAAAAGCAATAGGAAATTTCAAGACTTTTGCACTAACCGATAAATGAGGAACCTTTCATTCTCGTTTTGTGGATATAACTCCTTTAATCGTATCTCTTGTTTTAGTTCAAAGGGAGTTTGCCTTTCTAGATAGTAAATATAGTCTTCAGAGGGATAGTACAAAATTAACTCAACCTCTCTTTTATACACTTCAACTGACTTTAGAATATTTTGAATAACTTTTATAAAAATTTGTAAGGAAAACGGGTTAAAAAAATAGAAACGATTATCATCAGGAGCCATGATATACTCTTCTGCTAAACAGCAGTAAAACTGGATTTTATCCTTTTGGTTTGCATGTTTCTTTAAGTACCTGTCACGATTAACCAATGCCTCCTGATAATACTCCTCATTCATTTCAATACCAGTAACCGCTGCTTGACAATGATCGTGAAGGAAGAAATTTAACCTCCCTTTTCCACAGCCAAAATCAACCACCTTATCACGTTTATGAAAGGTATACTGGCTAATTAACATTTCTAACGCTTCATAGGGTGTAGCCTCATATCGATGGTAATGAAACGATTTATGAAAACCTTGTTGACTCCTTGTCGTTTTAATATTGAGTAATTTATCGTAAAGATTATCTTTCATTGCTTTGCTCCTACTTCGTATTTAAGATGTCTATAAAACAGGTTTCTAACTTGATTGTCCAGTAAAGCTTTTGTCCTGCTAGTGAAAAAGATTGTTTCTCTATATAATAGATAAGATATATCAATTTAATAAAATAAACCAATTTATAGTTCAACAATTAATTGGTAAATTTTTCTTCAACCCTTTCCTTTCATTATATTTACTGTGGTATATTGGTTAAAATAGGATTAAGGAGTGATAGAAATGGCTGTAGAAGTGTATCTTGTTTTTAATGGAAATTGTCGAGAAGCAATTGAATTTTATGCAAAGGCCTTTAATACAGAGGCATCACAAATCATGACCTTTGGTGAATCACCACAAAATCCTGATTTTCCACTACAAGATGAAGCAAAGGATCGCGTTATGCATGCGAGACTGACAGTTAGTGGTAGTACGATTATGTTTTCTGATACATTCCCTGGATCACCTTTTGAGACAGGAAACAATATCACACTTGCTGTTGTAAGTAAGGATATCGATGAAATCAAGAATGCATATGAAAAATTAAAAGAAGGCGGCAAAGTAGAAATGGAGCTCCAAGAAACGTTCTGGAGTAAATGCTACGGAAAATTAACAGATAAATTTGGCATCGGATGGCAGCTCAGTCATGATGATGGCCGTCAACAATAAAGAAAAAAAAGTTAATACATATGTATTAAAAGGAAAGGATAGATGAACAGGAAAGCTACCTGTTTATCTATCCTTTTTTTCTAGTCACATTTTTCTGTCGGCATTATCACTACAAATAGAATTTTTAAAAATCACTTCAATTATAGCTCTGTACCGTTTGACTCAATAACCTTTTTGTACCAATCATAGCTTTTCTTTTTATATCGTTTTAACGTGCCATTTCCATTATTATCTTTATCAACATAAATATAACCATATCGTTTTTTCATTTCTCCAGATGATGCACTTACGATATCAATTGGTCCCCAGCTCGTATAACCAATGATTTCGACCCCATCCTTTATCGCTTCACCCATCTCAGCAATATGCTTTTTCAAATAATCAATTCGATACTCGTCATTCACTTCGCCTGTAGATGACAATTCATCGACAGCACCTAGTCCATTTTCAACTACAAATAGTGGCTTTTGGTAACGATCATATAATTGATTCGCCGTAATTCTAAAGCCTTTCGGATCGATTGTCCATCCCCACTCTGATTTCTCTAAATAAGGATTTTCAACAGATGCGAAGACATTTCCAGCTGTTTGTTTACTTAAGACTTCAGGATCAGTACTTGTCGCACGGCTAGCGTAATAGCTAAAGCCAATATAGTCAACCGTATTCGCCTTTAGTAGCTCTTCATCTCCTTGTTCCATCTCAATCGTTAGGCCGTGATCTTCAAAAAATCGTTTCGCATAACCTGGGTATTCCCCACGTGATTGAACATCGATGAAAAAGAACGACTCACGGTCACGTTCCATCGCATCAAAGACATCATCTGGATTACAAGTATATGGGTATGTCATTCCTGCGGCAAGCATACATCCAATTTTTGCATCTGGAATTATCTCATGACATGCTTTAACAGCAAGCGCACTCGCAACTAATTGATGGTGTGCTGCCTGGTATTGAATTTGCTTCTTATTTTCTCCTTCTTTAAAGACAAGACCAGCACCTACAAAAGGAAGATGTAAGAGCATATTAATTTCATTAAATGTCATCCAATACTTTACTTTGTTTTTGAAACGTTCTAATATCGTTTTTGCATATGTTTCAAAAAATGTAACGAGCTCCCTGCTTCTCCAGCTGCCATATTCCTTCACTAAATGGACAGGGACATCAAAATGCGCAATCGTCACTACCGGCTCAATACCATATTTTAATAATTCATCAAATAAATCATCATAAAACTTCAGACCGGCTTCATTTGGCTTCTCATCATTTCCATTTGGGAAAATTCGTGCCCATGCAATTGATACACGCAATGCTTTAAAGCCCATATCAGCAAAAAGAGCAATATCCTCTTTATAGCGATGGTAAAAATCAATCGCCTCGTGTGACGGGTAAAATTCTCCCTCAATCGGTGTAAATGATTCTAAATTACCTAACATAATCTCAAAACGTTTTGGTCCTGTTGGCAAAAGGTCAACTGTTGTTAAACCTTTTCCTCCTTCAAGATAAGCTCCTTCTGCCTGGTTAGCAGCGATAGCACCACCCCAAAGGAAATTTTTAGGGAATGTTGGATTTGACATATTCATTACCTCCGTTATGTAAGAAAGGAAGCATAACGATAATGGCTTCCATTCTATTTAGTTCTTGTTTATTTTGCAACTAGCTCAAATAGTTGATCTCCAACCTTTGTTTGTTTTCCACCTAATGTCACTACATCGAATTTATCTTGGTTTGTCACTATAACAGGCGTTGTTACCTCATAGCCAGACTTTTGAATAGCATCGATATCAAATTCAATTAATAATTGTCCTTTTTCAATTCTGGATCCTACTGTTGTATGTGTAATAAAATGATTACCATTTAGTTGAACAGTGTCGAGTCCAATGTGAATTAGAATCTCTGCACCATTTTCAGTTGTAATTCCAATCGCATGCTTTGTTGGGAATAGTGCAGCAACCATACCTGAAACAGGGGCATATAATTTTCCTTCAGTCGGAACTATAGCAACACCTTTTCCTAATGCACCTGATGCAAATGCTTCATCACTTATTTCACCTAATACTTTGACTTCACCAGCTAATGGGCTAGAAATCATTTCATTTTTCACTTCAATAACTGCTTCCTTCTTTTCATGGGCATTCATTTCACTAGTTTCTTGAGGTTTTTCTTTGCTCATACCGAATAACAAAGTTAAGATGAACGCAACAGCAAAACCAGCTATAATCGCGATAACTGAGCCCCAGAATGCAAGATTTAACCCTTCTGTTGGGTGAATATAAGAAGGAATACCGAAAATACCTAAACCACCAATAATAAATCCTTGGGTTCCAAACAAACCAATAATTGCTCCACCTACTGCTCCACCAATACAGCTAATAATAAATGGCTTTTTAAGTG
The DNA here is from genome assembly GCA_031180805.1 of Bacillus sp. (in: firmicutes). Lineage (GTDB taxonomy): Bacteria > Bacillota > Bacilli > Bacillales > Bacillaceae > Metabacillus. The sequence continues at coordinate 7,543 of JAPSLL010000007.1, read as the reverse complement.
GAAGTGTAATACCGTAAATTGCCGGTTCAGTAACACCAAAAATACCTGAAATAAATGCTGGGATACTTAATGATTTTAGCTTTTGTTGCTTTGTTCTAAGCAAGATAGCTAGCACTGCCCCTATCTGCGCAAATGAAGCCGCAAATACTAAAGCTAAGACTGGATCAGCACCATTCACTGAAACATTGTTGATCGCGATTGGTACAAGACCCCAGTGTAAACCGAAGATAACAAAAATTTGCCAAAAACCACCAAGAAATAAACCTGCAATAACTGGACTTAAGCCGTAAATCCATAGAGTCGCTTGACCTAGTAGTTGACCAGCCCATGTTGCAATTGGACCAATTACCATAAATGTTAATGGAACAACTACTAATAATGTTAAAAATGGCACTAAAAATGTTTTTACAACATCAGGAATAATTTTCTTAAAGCCCTTTTCTACTTTAGCCCCAAAATATGCGGCAATAATAATCGGAATAACAGAAGATGAATAAGACATTAAAATAACTGGAATACCTAAGAATGTAATATAAACTGGTGATTCAAACATCGTTCCTGTAAATAATGTGTACAGCGGATCACCCGTCATCAGCTGTGACATCGTTGGATACACTAGCGCTGATCCAATTGCCATCCCAATAAATGTACTACCGCCAAATTTCTTACTTGCTGTATATCCTAAGAAGATTGGGAAGAAGTAAAATAATGAATCACCGACTGCATTTAAAACTAGATATGTTCCTGATTCTTCGGTAAGCCACTTTAACGATAAAAACAATGCATTAAGCCCTTTAATCATCCCTGTTGCAGCTAATACACCGAGAATTGGTGTAAAAATACTTGATACAATATCTACAAATCTATTAAATAAGTTGCCACCCTTTGCCTCTTCCTCTTCAACTGCTCCCTCTGCCTTAAATCCACCAACAGCTAACACATCTTTATAGACATCTGGGACATGGTTGCCAATGACAACCTGGTACTGACCACCGCTTTTCATAACGGTTACAACACCATCCATATTTTTAAGAACATCAGTATTTGCTTTACTCTCATCCTTTAGCTTAAAGCGTAATCTCGTTACACAGTGAACAACACTAATAACGTTTTCATTTCCGCCAACATTTTGAATAATATCTTTAGCTAATTGCTCATACTTCATCATTGACCCTTCCTTCTATTTTTATTTTTGGCAAATAAAAAACCTGACCCGATCTGGTAGAAATAGACACACAGCGTCCGTCAGACAGCGCGCTACTATTCTTTCCAAATCAGTTCAGGTTATGCCCACTAAAGGTAACATTCCTTTATGAATATTTAATTGTTGAAATTAATTTAACATCTTATCAATAAAATGTCAACGCTTTCAAAAAACTTTTTTGAAGGGAAAATGAACCAAATTTTTCACTTATCTAACTTCGGCTCTTTTCAGCAGGTACTTTTTTTATATAGTCCATTCCACCTTAGACACGCACTTACCAGTATGATAAGTTGGAAACATAGCTCATATATAATAAATTAATACACTAAAAACATAGGAAAAAGAGGAGTGTTCACATGGCAAAGCAGCACAAAATTATCGTAGCTGGATGTGGTGGAATGTCAAATACTTGGTTTGATTACGTATCACAGCGGGAGAATGCTGAAATTGTTGGAGTTGTTGATGTTAACTTAGAGGCAGCAAAAGCAATGGTAGAACGTCGTGACCTAGGGGTCCCTTCATTTACAAATTTATCAAAGGCAATAATGAAAACGGATGCAAATTTAGTGTTTGATATCACGATTCCAGCTGCACATAAAGAAATAGTGATAACTGCATTAGAGGCTGGATGTAATGTATTTGGCGAAAAACCAATGGCTGAAACATTAAAAGATGCAAAGGAAGTTCTCCATACTGCAAGAAAAACTGGAAATACATACACAGTCATGCAAAATCGTCGGTATTTAAACCAAATCCGTACGTTTCAAAAGATTCTTTCTAACGGAACTATCGGTGAAATCGGTTCAATTCATGCAGACTTTTTCCTCGGGCCTAACTTCGGTGGCTTTCGTGATTTAATGGATCATCCCCTTATCGTCGATATGGCGATTCATACGTTTGACCAGGCTAGATTTTTAACAGGAAAGGATCCTGTGTCAGTTTATTGTCATGAATATAATCCAACAGGCTCCTGGTATAAAGGCAACTCATCAGCTATTTGTATCTTTGAAATGACAGATGGAACGGTCTTTTCATATCGCGGGTCATGGAGTGCTATTGGAAATCAAACATCGTGGGAATCAGACTGGCGTGTAACTGGAAGTAAAGGAAGTGCAAGATGGGACGGTTCGAACAATCCGATATGTGAAGTGATTGATGAAACAAAACCAATTGAATTTATCACTCCTGTTAAGCAAATGAATATCGAAAATGAGAAAGCAATTCGCGAAGGACATTGGGGCTGTCTTGATGAAATGTTCCAAGCTTTAGAAGAAAATCGTCTAGCCGAAACGGATTGTCGAGATAATATTAAAAGCATGGAAATGGTATTTGGTGCAGTCCAAAGTGCCAAGACAGGTAAGAAAGTCATCATTAGTGAAATGAGCTAACATTTGAGAAAATTGACAATTCCACTTATTATACTTACCATATATTTTAATTAGTAAAATATTCATATAGGCTGTGATGGGATGTCAAATAATAAGCATATGCAAAATGTAGAAACGATTATGAAGGAAATGCTTGAAATTCAGCAAAAGTCAAAAATGTTTGTCCAGCTCCTATCTGATCAGGAATCACTTTCACAAAATCAACTTATTTTGCTTCTTCAGCTCAAAATTGAAGGTGGAATGAAGCCAACAGAAATTGCTGACTTCTTTAATGTCACTCCAGGTGCAGTTACATCAATGTGCGATAAGCTAGAAAGCATGAACCTGGTGCAAAGAATAAGAGAAAAAGGTGACAGACGTGTGATCAAAATGATGCTAACAAATGCCGGTGAGGAGAAGGTAAAAAGCATCTTTTTAAAGTTTCCTAATGAAAAACTAACTAATATGACAAAGGTGCTTGTAGAGGTAAATAAATTATTGAGTACTATTTTCGAAGGGTCCAATTAATTGGGCCCTATTTTTTTGTTCCAAAATTCACCAAAATACCTTTCTAGTTCTTGACAATTGAGGTAGGAATATACTTTAATAAATATATATTTTAATTACTAAAATATATATTCATTAAAATAAGGTGGTGATATATTGAAAAAAGCAAAGCAATCTTTACGAAGTATAACCTTTACAAGCGGTCAAATAAGAAATTTAAGTTCAGAATATAAAAAAGTAAATGCTAGAGGGTCTGTTCGCTTTTGTCAGGAGATACGCGTTACAGAGCTATCAACACACGGATATAGTTCATTTGATTGCCACGTTATAGCAGACCGATTGAGTAGTTCTGGTGTTTGTATCATCAAAAATAACTGTGGAATAGGAAAGCTAACAAGTGCAGGCACTATGAGATTATCAAAGGGGCGAATAAAAGAAGTCAAATCTACAGGACAGCTGACGATCCAACATTCACTACAAGCAGACAAGATTAATTTACTCGGAAAAGTTACTGCTAAGAAAATAAACTCAAAAGCGTTTCATTTAATATTGTCAGGTAAAAGTCAAATTGAACAGCTTCATGCAAATACAATCGAAGTACAATCTGAGAAAAAAACACTCTCATTACAAAAGAAACAATTAATATGTGAAAAAATAACGGGAAACAACATCACCCTTTCTCATACATCAGCCAAAAACGTTGAAGGAGATGTGGTCACAATTGGTAAAAAATGTGTAATTGAAAAGTTAACGTTTAAAGAATCATACACCATTTCTCGCCATTCTACCGTTAAACAAATTATGAAGAGGAGCGACTGAAAGTGAAAATCTTTAAAATGATAAAAGCCTTTTTATTCTCACTTTGCATCCCAGTGCTATCTGTCTTGTATATTGGATTAATAGTTAGCGCGATCGTTTCAATCCTTGCTGGTATTTTACGAACAGTCGGTTATGAACAAATAAAATTGTCAATCTGGAAAGGCATTGAGCTCCCAGTCGCTTTCAGCATCCCGTTTTCATTTGCTGTTTCATTTCTGCTTATATATTTATCTATCTTCATCAAACGCTCAATCAACTATTTTGTAACTAACGTCCGCATTTAATATACGAAGAAAAGAACCTCAAGCAGCATCATCGCTTTTTTAGGTTCTTTTCATCATTTATCCTTGTAGATCTCGTTTGTTATAACCAATTACTCCAAAACACATCCCGACCATAGCAAGACATAATAATACAGTAATACTTAAAGCATCAAATTCCTCAACAGGTAGCTGAGGAATATGACCGAATGGTGATAATGCCTTTAACCACTCAGGTAATTTCATGATTCCACCAAGATATACGACAAAAAATGAATACCCTAGATATAACCATATAAAACTAGTAAACTTCGGCGCGAAACCAATGAAAAATATAGTTATGCCAATTAATACTGCTATTGCAGGTAAATACACAATTCCAGCAGTAGCCATTGTAGAAAATGAAATCATCTCCTCTGTAACTGATGCCGCTGATAGCCATAATCCGAAAATAGATACAATTAACATAAAAGCACTGAAAAATAGTGAGATAAACAAATAACTTACAATTACTCTTGTTCGGGAAACGGCGTGTGATATAAAGTGTTCTACACGATTTGCCTTTTCCTCACCCTTCATCTTTAAAATAAATAACAATGGTGGAATCGTACAAATCATTGAAATAACGGACATAAGCATCGACAAAAATTGTTCTGTTAGCGATTCACCCTTTACCGCTGTTAATAGTTGCCGTATCGTTTCATTTTCAGAAAAAAAGGATTCTAAATCACCAAAAACAGATCCATATGATGCTCCTAAAACAAACATACCAATTGTCCATGCAATAATACTTGTACGTTGCAGTCTTAATGCAAGTCCTAATGGTCCCTTAAGAAAATGAGAGGCCCTTGTTCTACCTAGCTTCGAAGGTATTAACCCTGATTCCAAATCACGAACAGATTGCAAAATGAACGATAAAACGATTAGAACAATTGAAAATCCCAACAATAATAAAACAGGCCACCATTGATTGCTTACATACACTTCCGTTCTTACGACCCATCCGAATGGAGAAAACCAGGAAAGTATTTCGTTCCTAACATCACCTATCGCCCGAACGAGATAAGATAAAAGTAAAATAGAAATCGACAACCCAACAGTTCCTCTCGCACTTTCCATAAACTGAGCGGACAACAAAGTAACCGCAGTGAAAAAAATGCCAGTCGTACCTAAAGCAGTTCCATATAGTAACGATCCTTGTAAATCAATGCTATCAATCTGTAAAGTCGCTAAGCCAAAGCCAATTAAAAGAGCTAACCCTACAAACACACCAGAAAACGCAAAAATAGTTGCGCCAATATTTGCTAAACGACCAACAGGGTGCGAACGAACTAATTCTAGCCTTCCTTCCTCTTCATCTGCTCGTGTGTGGTAAGTTGTGAGTAAAATACTCATAATTCCAACAACAATTGCAGTAAAAAGTAACATTTGATGAGCCATCATTGGACCTGCTGTATAATTGTCTAATCCAAAGCCAGGTCCAACCATTGCAATCATTGCAGGGTTTTTCATTGTTTCAGCAATTGCCTGTCTTTCATTTTCTGTCTGATACAAGTCTGTAAAGGCAATTGCAGTAAGAATAGTTATGAATAATAAAGCTAGTAGCCAAATCGGTAATCTTATCCGTTCACGACGAAGAATAAAAAGAAAAAGCTTATCCGTATGTTGAAACATCTTTTTAATTCCCACCTTTACTTGTTTCATAATGGCGCATGAATAAATCCTCTAATGTAGGAGGTGAACTCTCCAATTTCAATATCCCAAATTGACTAATGTATTTCATCAGTTCATCTAAATACTGTGAATCTACTTGCATGGAAATGGTGTGGTCACCTTTTCCTTCTATGTGATGAACCCCTTCTAACTCTGTTAATAACTGAATTGGTTGCTTCGTTTCAACAAGTAAGTTCATTCTTGTTAAATGCCGTAATTCATTCAAGGTACCAGTCTCGATTATTTCTCCATGTCGGATAATACCGATCTTGTCACATAGCGTCTCTACTTCTGAAAGAATATGACTTGAAAGTAAGACACTTCTCCCTTCAGCCTTCACCTGTAAAACAGCCTCCTGAAAAACCCTTTCCATTAAAGGGTCTAAACCCGAAGTTGGCTCATCTAAAATAAATAACTTTGCATTCGAGGCAAACGCAGCAACTAACGCAACTTTTTGCCGATTACCTTTGGAATATGTTCTACATTTTTTAGATGGGTCTAGTTGAAACTTTTCAATATATTCGTCACGTTTCCGATTGTTCATTTCTCCTCGCAATCTCATAAATAAATCGATCACCTCTCCTCCTGTTAAATTTGGCCAAAGATTAACATCCCCTGGTACATATGCAAGATGCTTATGAATATCAACCGCATCTCCCCAGACATCCTTTCCGAAAATTTTTGCCTCTCCTTCTGTCGCTTTCAATATCCCTAATAATATTTTAATTGTTGTAGATTTCCCTGCTCCGTTTGGACCGATAAAACCATATATCTCACCATTTTCTACTTGCATACTCAGTCCGTTTAAAACTTGCACCTTCCCAAACTTCTTTTTTAAATTTGTCACGTCCACGATCAATTTATATTCCTCCCCTTAATAAAGGTACCTTTAATTTTGAAATATTTTAATCACTTTAGTTCATAATATACAAAAGATTCGTCTTTGACAATAATTTATGAACTATATTAATTGTTTTATTACATTTTTTTCATTAGAATATGTATGAGGTGAAACATATGGACGGATTTCAACGTCGGAGGGAACAGAAAAAACTTGATATTTTAAAAGCGGCACTCTCATTATTCTTGGAATACGGTATTCAAAAGGTATCGATTAATGAAATAGCAAAAAAAGCGAATGTCTCTCAAGTAACGATTTATAATTACTTTGAAAATAAACATACACTCGTCAATGAGGTAATGATTCATTATATTGATACAGCAATTAATGATTTTCAGAAAACTGTAACTGCCAATATCTCCTTTCCTGAAAAAATAAAAAGCATTGTGTTTAATAAAGGGGAAATTGCAAATCAAATTCACGAAGAGTTTTATCAATATTTGATGAACGAATATACAACGGAAGGAAATTATATTGAAGAGATTTATGTTAAGAAGACAATTCCATTATTTACTGACCTGCTAAAAGAAGGGAAAGAACAAGGCTATATTGACCCTAACACATCAGATGAAGCGATTATGTTTTATATCAAGATGTTGAAGGATTATATTCAACGCGATGATGTTTACTCAAAAGTTTTGCCTTTAACAGAGGATATCACAAAAATTTTCTTTTATGGCATAATGGGGCAAAACACAAAGGAATAGAGGCTGAGACATAACGAAAATATTTCTAATGAAAACCGAACATTGCTTATTGCAAAAACCTTTAA
>JAPSLL010000060.1 GCA_031180805.1 Bacillus sp. (in: firmicutes) | reverse complement strand
CATCAAGCCAAATTTCATGATAGGCTCTTGTTCTTGGTAATAGGCGATCACTTAATAATTTTGACCATTCATACACTTCTGCATGTACTTCAGATTGATATGGATTTGGATTAAACATCACATTTCTGTTTACATCACCACATGCAGCAATTGTATCCATAAGAGATGTATTGATTTATTGAAGGGTCTTTTTCATATTCCACTTTAAAACTCCATGCAGTTGAAAAGCTTGTCGTGTTGACAATTTTAACGTACCATTTCCATACTTGTGTGCAAGTTCATCTAGTACAAGCCACTGTTCTGGAGTTGCTACACCACAAGGTCTACGAACTTCAGACACCTTTGTTAATATAATACGGAAAAATATTCCATTACTTATCCCCCAATTGAATCTAAATTTAACCATCCAATTTAGATTCTAGAAGGACTTAAATGTTTAGTATTTGTTTTGTAAAATGGAACTCAAAACTCCAATTAAAAAAGCATTCTCTTCATGAGTACCAACTGAAATTCGCACATACTCTGGCAGATTCCAGGTATCACCATACCTTACGATGACACCCTTTTTCATCAGACTTTTATAGATGTCCTCTGCATTCTTTCCGATTTTCACAAGGACAAAATTGCTCATGCTTTCTACGTATGTTAATCCAAGGTTAGAGAGACCTCTGTAAAGTAACTCACGTCCATGTTTGTTTACCTCTTGTGATTTTTTCACATGCTCATCATCAGCTAAAGCAGCTACCGCCCCAGCCTGAGCTAACATATTGACATTAAACGGTTCCTTTACCTTTACAATGCTTTGAATAATTTCCTCTGAAGCTACACCATAACCAACTCGGATACCTGCAAGAGCGTATATTTTAGAAAATGTTTGCAATGTCAAAATTGGGTATCCAAGCGCTACAAATTCCAAACCGTTTGTGTAATCGTCCGCTTCCGCATAGTGGCTATAAGCTCCGTCAAATACAACCAACACCCTTTCAGGTAATGAATCTAGTAGCTGTTGCAATTGTCCTTTTGTCATATAAGTACCTGTAGGGTTGTTAGGAGAACAAATGTAGATAATTTTAGTATTTTCGGTAACCGCAGAAATAATAGAATTAATATCATAGTAAAAGTTGTTTCCAAGAGGTACAGGAACAACCTTCGCTCCCATTAAATGTGCCCCAAAGTTATATTCACTAAATGATGGAGAAGGCACAATCACTTCATTACCTTCCTCCAGAAATGTTTCTGAAATTAATGTGATAAGTTCATCTGCCCCATTTGTAAGAATAATTTGCTGCTTCTTTACCTTAAGGTGTAAAGCAAGAGCCTCCTTTAATTTAACGGAATTCGCATCCGGATAGCGATTAATCCCTTTTAAACTGTTTGATACGGCTTCAATTACCTTTAAAGATGGACCAAGTGGGTTTTCATTAGAAGCCAGTTTAACTACTCGGTCAATCCCAAGCTCTTTCTGAACCTCCCATATGGGTTTTCCAGGCTGATATGGTTCAATTTGTTCTAGTACTTTCCGAGGCTTTATTTTTTGTTCAGTTTTCACTTTATAAAACTCCCTCCTGTTCGCTTTCCCTTAGAAGACTCTGTCTTATACACCTACCCGTAACTAAGTCCAACCTATTTTCTTAAAATTGGTTACTTTAAATCAAACCCACTTCGTAAAAACTAAAATGCTATTTTGAACATAATATATTCAATAATAATGAAACTCTCCAAAAATTAACCGTCCAATTCTTTAGTATTTTAACCATCCACTATATTCCCTTTAAAATGATTTAATTTCTTACTAGTAATCTAAAAAGCCGATTTCCTGAGCGAAATCGGCTCTCTTCTATATTTAATTTGGTTAATGACCAGTTATTTTCTTAAATAAGATTTTAAAAGTCACACAAACTTTTGGAAAGGCGACCGCAGGAAGTCTTATTATTTTTTTGCTACTACTTAATAAGGTAATACTAACTCCAAGGCCGAAGGAAGACTTCCATAGATGGAATGCAAGAGTGATGGTAGCAGTGGGAATGAAGAAAAAGGTCTAAAAACGATCATTTATAAATTTATCAGTATTACTAAGATGTCATACATAAATAAACAAATATAGTTTAAGAAATCATCAAAAATAGCATCAACGGGTGATCAGGTACTTCAGAAAATTTTAGGTTTATTAGAAGTTTATTTTGCAATTTCTACTACAGTATCGTAAAGAATATTAGTTGCCATCACAATATCATCATCTGAACTATATTCTAAAGGATTATGACTAATACCATCTTTTGAACGTACAAATAACATTCCAATTGGTGCCACAGCTGCGATATTCATGGCATCATGCCCAGCACCGCTTATTAATGAATGAGGTCGTATCCCTTGCTTTTCAATACTTTTTGCTAGTTGCTGTTGAAGCTTAACATCCGTTTTTGCAGGTTTTACGCGCTGCAGCACTTTTGATGTCAGCTTAACATTTCTCCGCTTAGCAATATTTTGAAGTAGTTCTAGAATGTCTTCTTCCAAAGTTCTTATTTTTTTTTCGTCAATATCACGGATATCAACTGTAAATATTACTTTACCCGGAATAACATTTACCCCATTTGGTTCTATATTTAGTTTTCCGACAGTGGCTACAGAATCAGTTGTGTCATTTAACATTTGTTCAATAGCTAAAATCATTTCACTTGCTGCAGTTAAAGCATCCTTACGAATTGGCATTGGCGTTGCACCAGCATGTTCACTAACACCTATCACAGTTATTTCCAGCCATAATGGTGCTGCAATACCTGTAACTACACCTACCGGTAATTCCTCATTTTCTAGGACTTTCCCCTGCTCAATGTGCATTTCTAAATATGCAAGAATGTCATTACGTTTCACCTTTTCTAAGGGAAGAGGTGATAATTGGAATTGCTTCATTGCTTCTTCAATGGAAATACCTGCTTCATCGTTTTTTTGTAAGTGCTGATCTGTTAAAAGACCTCCCATTGCACGACTACCGATTAACCCAAATCCAAAACGTGTGCCTTCTTCATCTTTAAAAGCTACAACTTCAATTTTTTTTGAAAGTGAAAGCTTTTGTTCATGAATTGTTTGTATAATTTCAATTGCTGCTAGAACACCTAAAGCACCGTCATATTTTCCTCCCTCTGGCACTGTATCAATATGAGAGCCTAGCATTATTGTTTCGCTCCCTTCACCATATGTGCCAATAATATTTCCAACAGCATCAACTGTGATATTCATACCTGCTTCTTCCATATATAATTTTATTAGCTCAATTGCCTGTTGTTCTTCAGGTGTAAAAGAAAAGCGATTTATGCCACCTGTTACTTCATTACGTCCAATTAGACTTAAGTCTTGAAGATGCTGTAGCAGTCGATTATCATTAATCATTACACTCACTCTTTCAATTTGAATTGAAAATGGCACTGACCTTCACGTAATACAAATTGATCATGCACAACTTCAAAATTTTTATTATATCCTTTTGCAATGGATGGGTCGATTACTTTGCAATAAAGAATTCCGTATTTACCCATGTCATCATCAGCCCATTGTTGACCAAATGGGCATTGTGTAAATGTTTGCTCAATTTCATTCTTTTTATAAACTGTATCCATTTCAAATAAATCACTGCGGCCCATATCGTAGTTCGTTAAGTAATTTTCAACAGTATTATCTAAACCGTTTGTACGTGCGCGTTGTGCAATTCCTTCACCACGTTTTTTACCGAATCGTTCCACTGCTCGCATTATTACCTGTTCACCTTCCACACCGTATTCATCAACGACTTGTTTGGAAATTTGTGCAAACATCTTTGAAAAACGAGCATACGTTGTTAAATCCGCAAATTTTTCCTCTCCTTCAACAACTTTTGGTAAATACTCAAAGAAAGGATGATTTTCACCTTCTGTTGTCGCCTTTTTAGCCATTGCTTCAGCATCTTTTAAACCAAAAGCTTCTAATCCTTTTTGGACTAACTCACGACCATGCTCACCATATTCTTCTGTAATAGACAGATGTAATTCAGTAAACATTTTTGCCGTAATAATATCCATGGATAAAGCCTTCATCATCAATTTTTCCTCTGTCATGTTTTTAGTCCTCCAATAATTCATATTGATTTACTAGGATTTTACTTTTATTATAGAAGGGAATTTGAAAATAAATCAAATGAATATTTACGCAAACGAATATGAAAAAAATTCATAAAAGGAGTTTACTATGGCTACTCTAGCACAATATATCGCATTTCACACACTCGTTAATACAGGAAATTTTACCGAAACCGGCTTAAAGCTGAACCTTACACAGTCTTCTATTAGCCATGCAATCAGTAATTTAGAAGCAGAACTAGAGCTTTCACTTATAATCCGCAATCGGAACAATATTGTTTTAACGAGTGAGGGCAAAGTTGTTTATGAGCATATCTCTAAAATTTTACAACAACAGCATCAGCTTGAAATAGTAGTTACCAATATAAAAAATCTCATCGGTGGTTCATTATCTGTTGGTATTCTTCCAAGTGTTTCACTTGTTTTGTTGCCAAAAGTATTAGTCTACTTTGAACAACATCATCCTAATTTAAATATTCGATTGATGGAGGGAGATTACGATCAAATCGAGGATTGGCTGCATAATGGGATCATTGATATCGGCTTTTTGGTAGAGCCCCATTCAAAAAATCTTGTATTTGATTCCGTTTTTGATGATGAACTCGTTTGTATTATGGCTAAAGATCATCCATTGGCTGATGAAGAAAAACTTCACCTAGAACAATTAAAAAATGAACGATGGATTATGCCGAAGCGAACAATTGACCGTGATGTATCACGTATCTTATCCAAAAATAAAATACAGCCTAATATCGTTTATGATTTATCTGTTGATCAAGTAATCATGACAATGGTAAATGAAAATTTAGGTATTTCTATCCTACCGAATTCTCTTTTAATTCATGCACCGGATAACCTTATCCAAAAAAAATTTTATGAATCTTATATTAGACATGTCGGAATTGCATACAAACACAGTATTCACCTTTCTCCAGGAGCTTTAAAGTTTGTCGAAATTTGTAAATGTTTTGCTTCAAATTTGAAATATAGCTATTGACAAATAAAAAGTTCCGAAATAATATCTGATAAAACCTAGTGGAATGGTTTATTTTAATCAGATGGAGGAAAAAAGGTATGCAAACTGTTGTATATGTTGAAATTGCCCTATATTTAATTGCAATGCTTGCAATCGGAGTTTATTTTAGCAAGAAGAACTTATCTCATAGTGAATATTTTTTAGGTGGAAATAAGCTTCCAGGGTGGGCACTTGCATTCTCTGAGCGCGCTACTGGAGAATCAGCTTATATGTTTTTAGGGGCAATCGGGTTTATTTACCTAACTGGTTTATCAGGTATTTGGATTTTATCCGGAATGTTTTTAGGGGTTGTTGCTTCATGGTTATTCTTATCGAAACGCTTTATGACAGAACAACAAAAATATAAAGTGAATAGTTTAACAGATTATATTGCTGTCAAATTTCCTAAACATTCAGATACTATTCGTTGGCTAGCTTCTTTTGTCTTAGTGTTATTCTTTGTTTGTTATTTAGCTGCTCAATTTTCAGGTATGGGGAAAACAATTTATTCAATTTCTGGTTTTGATATTACATGGGGTACAATAATTATTGCAGCAATTATTATTGCATACTCATGTATGGGTGGCTTTATGTCTGTCGTATGGACAGATACGATCCAAAGCTTTTTAATGCTTATTTCATTCATTATCGTTCCAATTGCGGCTTACATCGAAATCAAAACTCAAGGGTTAAGTATTTCAAATGAGCTTGCAAATATGGGAAACGATGCAAATAGCTGGGTTGGGGGATTGAATGGGATTGCTTTAGGAGTAATGCTATTTACTAACCTATCATGGTTCTTTGGATGGTTAGGTGGTCAACCTCAATTAAGCTCTCGTTTTATGGCTATCACAACTGAAAAAGAACGTATTACAGGTCGCAATATGGCCATTATTTGGACACTTATTGTTTATATTGGGGCATTTTTATCGGCAATTTTCGCTTCAACTTTGTACAAACAAGGTACGCTTGAAGACCCAGAGATGATTTTACCTCATATGGTGTTTAATATTTTACCACCATGGATAGCGGGGATTATTGTCGCAGGTATATTAGCGGCCATTATGTCGACTGCTTCATCACAATTATTAGTTATTACAACTTCTGTTAGTGAGGATATTATTCATAAAACATTACGTTGGAATATTTCAAGTAAAAAATTGGTTTATCTTTCACGTCTTGTAGCGATTATTAGTGGTATTATTGGCATTATTGTTTCACTAAAGTCTGGCTCTGTTATTTATAATCTTGTATCGTTTGCATGGGCAGGTATCGGGAATACCTTCTCCGTTATTATCTTATTAATCTTCTTCTGGAAACGGATTTCAGGAATTGGTGTTATTGCAACGATTATTATCGGATTTGTCAGTGCGATCGTTTGGTCACTTTCACCACTTGAAGCAATTATGTCTGCTAAAGCTGCAACGTTCTTTATTTGCTTAATCGTTGGTATTGTATTCTCTCTAATATTTCCTGATACTAAAGGAGAACACAACCTTAATTAGATAAGCGACTTCGTCTTTATCTAAACTCACTAATAATTTATGGGGAGTAAACAAAATATCATTCAAAGAATAAGGTCAACGGATGTAATATATCGTGCTGTATATTACATCCATTGACCTTTATTTATTTAAGCAAAAAAGAGCAAAAGGCTGCAGTACTTTTCAAGAAAATTATGTCCTATCGTACATTTCCAAGCCTCGTGTCTACATTTATTAAAAATCTGCTCGACTTGTCCTCTCGATGATAGAGATGTATTGCTTTGCTTGTCCTGTTCTGGACTCAGGACCTGAATATATTCCAGGAGCTTGCTTTCCCCTTCCAGTCTTCACCAACTCCGGAATTCACGTGGTTCGATTTGCTAACACTGGCTCTTCCCGTTTCTTTACTGATTCTGAGTAACGATGGAGAGACTGGATTCGAGGGCGTTTCAAATATGATTTAAATCACATAGAAGCTAAAAATGCTAATTGTTAGAATTTCACTTTTCCCTTATTATTCAAATAATTTTCTTTCACGGTCTTTTCATACGTAGAACGATTAGCTATTAAATTATAATCTGGATGGTTAAATTACCAATCAATTGGCTGGTTTTTATTTATTGATGTAAATATATACTGAACACATGATTTTTTATTTTTTCTTTTATTATATTTATATATCATTAAAAAACTGGAGACCTATAACATGAAAAATAAAATGCTATTGACTAATTTACTAATTGGAATTCTTGTTCTCTCGGCTTGTAACTCCGAAAATACCAATATAAAAAATATTGAGGTTACAAAAAAGGATGTAGTTACAAAAGACGAACAAGTGAATGATTTAGGTTGGGAACATGAAAATCCTGCTTCACCTGATGCAGGAAACTGGGAACCTGTTGAATTTCCTGACGGTGCTATATATACACTTCCTCCTGCTCCCACAAATGATTCTGAAACGACTAAAAAAGATTTGGAAGAACTTCTAAATCTTGCAACACATAGAAGTGAGGAAGATATTCAGATTATTAGACGTTGGGAAAGAGAAATTAATGGTCCGAACACAAATTGGAACAAAGTAACAGAAGAGATGGTGAAAAAGTACAAATTATCACCACCTGAATCGGCAAGAGTATATCAAATCCTAAGTGGAACCATTTATACCGCTTCCGTTGCAGCATTTGATGAAAAATATGCAAATTTACGTCCTAGACCTACCCATCTCGAGCCAAATTTAACATTAATTGAAGATTTTACAGTTCCAAATCATCCTGCTTATCCATCCGCTCATGCAACAACTGGCTGGGCAGCAAGTACCGTTCTTGCTTATTTATTTCCTAAAGAAGAGGAAATATTTATTGCCATGGCAAAGGAATCTGACCTTTCTAGAAAACTTGCTGGTGTGCATTTTGAAAGTGATAATAGCGCTGGAAAAAAACTCGGAACTGAAATTGCAAATGACATTATTAAAGGATTAAAAGACGATAATGCTCCAAGTCCAATTTACATCTGCAAATGAACACGGTCATTAAAAGGAAACGCACTTCATTTATACTCAAAAAACCGATCATAATGCAGCTCTGATAGGTTTATATTATATTATTTTGAGATAATCTTATTAGTAGTAACCAAGACTTTTCTCTCACAACCTATTAAAATCCTATTGAAAACATTTTCGTATTCTTTCTATTCTAAATTTCTATTGATGATTTTATAAGATTACCACTTCTTATAAGGAAGGAACTTTCCATTAAGTGTGACTAACACACGATCCCCTTTCGGAACTTCCAGCCTCTTAATATCCATTTCATAATCAATAGCAGACATAATCCCATCCCAAAATTTTTCATGAATTAAATCTTTTATAGTTGGGCCATAGACTAAAAGAATCTCATAAAATCTATAAAGTAATGGATCAGTTGGTGGCATAGAAACAGTTGTACCTCTATAAGGTACGTTAGTTAATGCTTCTATAACTTCATCTCCTATATCGAGCAGAGCCACTACTTTTGAGCTTCCTCTAATGACAAGGTCGCCTGCCCAAGTAATGCTGTAGCTGTCCAGACTTCAGAACGTTCAATGACATTGGCGATATCTATCCACTTTAAAAAAACAAAAAGACATTTGAACGAATTTCTTTTTATTGTGTATTTAACCTTTTTATATTAATCCGATCTGTAGTTATATAAAAGTAAAAATTAAATATTTTCTGTCCTATTAGAAAAGCCAACCCATATAGAAGAATGAGAAGACAACACAAGAACATCGCGTTGTACCAAACATATTAAACCGCCAATTTAAGCAAGGAATTCCATATAACGTACTTCTTACTGACATCACTTATATGCATTACCATAATGGGCAACTATAACCATTATAGATATCAATGGAACCTAACAAAGATGACCCCTGTAAAATACAGAGATCATCTTCTTTAGGCCGATTAATACCTTTTTTAAAACTGTCCTTTACAAAGGGTACATTTTACTTTTGGACACTCCTTTTATTTTTCAATAAATAAAAAACGTCCTATTTTGTATAATTATAGGATCCTCACTGTGGCAACCTATTTCTTAACGGATGTTATTAAGCTCCTCAGCAAACCGCGAAATACCATCTCGAATCGCGCGATTATTCTCACGACCAAATGTAAAACGAACATAACCTTTTTCCGTCCCAAAAATACTTCCTGGTATAAACGCTGCACCCCTTTTCACAGATTCTTCAAGTAGTTGGTATTCATTAATAGAATCATTTAATTTGCACCACATATGGATCCCCCCCTTTCGGACTAAAAACTCCGTTTTGTTACCTAATAATGTAGTTAAACTGTAGGGATCATCCTCAATGATTGGAATACCAAATTCGGCAGACAATTCTAACACACGCTTCGACGTTCTAAAGAAAGTACCGTTCCTGTTGGATTATGATAGTCAGGATTTAAAAACACCATTCGAACTCTATGCTTTTTATGTAAAGATACAAGATCATCAGGATGCATACCATTCTCATCAACTGGCAAAAGAAAAGTTCTCAGTCCTGCAGATTGAAAAATTGGGAGAGAAAAGCAATATGATGGATCCTCAATAGCAACAGCATCTCCCGGCTTTAAAAGACATTGAACAATAAGGTGTAGGGCCTGCTGGGCACCTGATGTAATGAGTATAGAAGAAGAACTAGCATCTATGTTTTTGTACTCTCTTACAGTGTGCAGTGTGGAAATCATTTCCCATAAATTGGCATTTCCTTGTGGATGATCATAACCAAGATGGCCCGTAAAAGGCCGGTCAGATAAAATCTTTTGAAATTGTTCAGTTGGAAATAACTGTGATGTCAACTCACCACTAGCCAAATTAATGAGATCATTTTTTTCCGTTTCCATCCGAATTCGTTGTACTACAGGAAGGTTCGGCAGAAAGGAACCATCCTCTACATATCTACCCCAATTCGGAATACGTTTGTGTGATAATCCCCAAATATCTGTACTAACACGTGTTCCGCTCCCCTTTTTTCTGCTCACTATTCCAAGAGACTGTAACTCTTCATATGCAGCGACTACTGTACTATGGTTCACCTTTAATTCCTTTGCAATCTGCTTATAAATAGGCTTTTATCTGTCCGATTCGGTTTCCATTCCATTTCATCAAATCCCTTTCCCCTTTTTACTATATCTATCATTATAAGTGATTAGATGATAACAGTAAAATTTGACATTATGTAGCGTTTTATAGTTTTCAAACACATTAATCTATTTAAGAAACAAAAAGAACCTGACTTTGGCTCTGCACAATTTTTATATTGAAAAACCGACCTTTAAATAGAATAAAGTCGGTTTAAGTTAAGTTTAGTTTTGCTAATAAAAAGATAGTTATGAAATTAAAACATCTAGACGGGCTTCAATCTTATCAGCTGTCATAACTCCTCCACCAAGCCCGATATATTCATTGCCTTTTTGCAATAGCAATGTAGGGTAGCTATGGACGCCAAGCTGCTGAACCTTCATAAAGTCAGCTTGGGCATCTTTCGTGGAAGTTACGTCGTCAAACCGTGCAAGCACTGCCTCTGGATCAAGATTATGAGCAATAGCAATTTCTTGGTAAGTTGCTGGGTCACTAAGACTCTTACCCTCATAATAAAACGCACGTTGCATGGACGAAGCTAAATTCAAGGAACGTTCTGGTGCGAAGGAACGCAATGCAGAAAAACCAATTGCAGCTGCCTCAGAGTCCAAGATAAATGTCCCTTCTTTCAACAACGATTGATAGGAATCACCAAACTCTACACCAGTAAGTTGGCTGATTCGCTTGTTTGCTTCTGGAATATGTGTGTACGCCCCAATAGGTTGCTTACGTTCACCAACAAATAAACCGCCAGACAAAACAGTAAGAGGTAATTCAGGGTGGTTCTCGTGGAAGGCTTTTAGGCTTTTCGAGAAACCATAACACCAGCCACAGTAAGCATCCCACACATAGATAAGAGCAAGCTCCTTATTATTCATAATAAAATCTCCTTTCAAAACTGTGGTTATACCGTCGCTCCTTACTACAATTCGCTTACGACAGCATACCTTTCTTCTACTTCAATGTCTTTTCATTGTGATGCTATTAAAGTAAATCCTTCCCAAAAGTCAAACGGGCAAACCATAGTCTGAATATATCTTTACCTTATGTGTGATTAATACCATCCTAGGTTAAAATTTCCCATTACTATTTTCCCACTCATCTTCCGCTGGAATTGTCTCTAAAATATCCCAGTGTTCTGCAATCTTTCCATTTTCCACTCTAAATAAATCATAGAATGAAGTATGAGCGCCTCCTAATGTACCTTCACTTACTGTTAAGACAAAATTACCTTCTGCGACTACTAAATGAACTTTGTCATACTGCATTGTAATCCCTTGTTTTGCCCATTCTTCTAGAGCTTTTCCTAGTCCAGATAAACCGTCGGCAATAAAAGGGTTATGTTGGATATAATGATCTCCATCGAAATACGAAGTTAATTTATCAGGATTTTGTCCCATCAAAACATCTTTCACAAAATTCTCAACTAGTACTTTGTTTTCAGCTGTTTTATCAACATCTTTTATATCCGTTTCCCCATCAAGCATTGTGTGTCCATTTGCAGTATCCGTAACAATTTCCTGAATATTATCCCAATGCTCAACAATTTTGCCGTTCTCAAATCTAAAAATATCAAAGATAGCTTTTGGACCATTAAGTTCATATTCTGAGTGTACCGCTATTAGGTCTCCCTCTTCGATAACACGCTTAACCTCAACCTTTGTTCCAATTGACTTTAGATACTCTAAAGAACCAGTCAATCCTTCTCTTCCATTTTCAAAACTTAAATTATGCTGTATATATTTTTCAGAGTTCACAAAATTTTCGATCGACTCTTTTTCTCCGCTTTCTAAACTCTCCAAGACAGCTACAGCTTTTTCTTTATTAGTCAATTCGCTTACCTCCTGATTATCACTAGATTTAATTTCTGTTATTTCTGAGGTATTTTCTTTACTTTGACCACAAGCCACTAACAAAATAGCTAAAACCAATAAAAGACCGATTGATAAAATAGTCTTATTCATATTATCCACTCCTTAATATTTTATTATCTTCACTTTAGATGTAACAAATATAGTTACATCTAAGTTAAAAAATTTTCTCTCAAGTTTTTTATAAGAACAATCCTTTTTGTTATTTTGGTTGATCAACCTAATTGTAACTATAATAGTTACAATTAATTTTGTCAACAACAATTTTTAAATTCATTATAGTTTAGATAAAAAAATCATCCCTTTATTTAAAGAGATGATCCATAACTTCTTGAAGCGTTTTATTATTCAATTCGTTTTCCATTGCGGATTGGACACTTTCAAAAGTAACATCCAATGTACCTTGTATTTTTTTACCAACAGGGCAATCAGGATTTGGTTTATCGTGAATGGAAAATAGTTCCTTTTCTAGATTGACAGCTTTATAGATCTCTAATAACGTAATATCTTTTGGGTCTCTAGTTATTGAAAAGCCAGATACTCCAGCTCTAGAAGTTAATAAACCAGCTTTTTTTAAATTACTGCTAATTCTTCTAATGACAACTGGATTAGTTGTCACACTATCAGCAATCTGCTCAGAAGACAGCTTGGAATTAAAAGCGACTAAGGCCAGGATATGGATTGCAACAGAAAGACGAGTATTAATCATATATAATCACTCCCTTGTTACAATATTAGTTACTTATATATATACTTGTCAACATACTGCATAAATAAAAAGGAACACTACTCTTCTAAATTAGAGATATTGAAGATGAAAGGACGGAGGTGATTATTACCAAACAAAACAACGAAATTATGAAAGTGGTCGATATGTTAACTATATAAAATATTACAAGTTAACTCCCCCCACTTACCGATAAATGTTGACTATACTTACAGTAATGGATAATATACCAATAATGATGGCTGGAGTGGTAGATAGAATGGATTCATGTGACTTCATTCTTAATATGATACCAACCAACATGATCATTGTTATCCAAACTCCTCCCAATACAGCAACATCTGTGTACCAAATACCAATTAGCATAAACATTCCGCCCATAAATTGGACGAAACCTGTTATATAGCGAAAATAATCGGGTAATTGTAAATGTATCATTTTTTCTTTTGTATAGCTGGCTCCCGTGAATGCAAGAAAAGAAAGGAATGCGAATAGCGTCCCAATAACAACTTGTACAATTAAACTGGATATCACCATCAGATTTCCCACTTCAGCAAGAGTTACCATCAAGGGAACACTGAACGACATCAAAATCATTCGCTTTTACCTTTTGGCTCTCCTGTTCAATTACTTTTTCAAACACCTCTTTACTAGTAGCTCCAGAAATTCGCTCTTCCCCAGTAATTTGTGCTCCTTCGTAGGCGTGTTTGAGGGCTTGTAGCTGTTTCTCCTGATATTTTCTAGTTATTAGAGCCTCTTTGAATTTAACTTCATCAAGTCCGACTTCTTTAGCAAGAGCGGTTAATACCTCAATATCCCCAATGTTTTTTTCTTCTTGAAAGAAAGCTTGATACAATCTGTCATTATATGCTTTCGCTTTATTTTGTTCTTTTCCAAAGTGGAACCCTTCATGCGCTAAATCAGTATACGGATGAGGAGAAACATCTGGTAATTTCATGTTTACACCCCATGCTTTAAATCTAGGGTAAATGGAATGTTCCCACAAAGCTAATTTGGAAGGGTCATTTTTTGGATCTAGTGTCATATTAACCTTTCCTCTCCCTTCAACAAATAAATTGGTGTTACACAAAACAGATATCTTGCAATACTCTTATTACTAATAAGAGTAAAATTTCCCATTATCATTTTTCCATTGATTTTTAGGTAAAATCGTTTCGACTACATCCCAGTGTTCTGCAATTTTTCCGTTTTCCACTCTGAAAAGATCATAAAATGATGTGTGTTTATCTCCCAATTTTCATTAACTTGCGACTAATACGAAATTACCTTGTCCGATTAACATATGAAGTTTATCGTATTGCATCGTAACCTCTTGCTTAGCCCATTCTTCTAAAGCTTTACCTAAACCTGAAAGACCATCTGCAATATATGGATTATGTTGAATATAGTTATCACCATCAAAATATGACGTTAATTTATCAAGATTTTGCCCCATTAATACATCTTCAACAAAATTTTTCACTAGTTCCTTGTTCTCATTTGTTTTATCTAAATCCGTAATTTCCGTTGCTCCATCAAACATGGTATGTCCACTAAGAGTTTCCCCGACCACTTTTTGAAGGTTATCCCAATGTTCGACAATTTTTCCCTTTTCAAACCTAAAGATATCAAATACAGCTTTTGGTCCATTCAAATTATATTCAGAGTGCACGGCTACAAAATCCCCATCCGAAATCACTCGTTTCACATCGACCTTTGTTCCTGCTTGCTGAAGTGATTCCAAGGAACCTAACAGAGCCTCTCTTCCATCCCCAAAATTAAAGGTTGTGTTGAGTATAGGTCGTAGGACTAATATATTTCCTAATACCCTTTGGATTACCGCTTTCCAGGCTTTCTAATACAGCTACGGCTTTTTCTTCATTCGAAACCGCATTGTCCTTTCCCTTTTGAGATGAGACAATTGTTGGTTCATTTTTGTCTACGGGTGCTGCTTGTGTGCTTTCAAATGTTGTAAAAGTGGATGCTGTTACTAAACATATTCCAGCTGTTAAAAAATTTTTTTCATCAGTTGATTCCCTCCAATATTTATAATTTTTTTAATATAATAATTATTACAATAGTTTCTCCTACAACAACTCTTCTTAATATTGTAAAGCTAGGCCAAATTACTAAACCACCTCCTTGAATCTATCTGTAACCATTACAATTACAACTTATTTTAAAAAAAATATATATCCTTTTACATATAAAAATTCCTAGCGGTGATTAGTAAAATCCCCAATACACCTGTAATAATTATAGTTACAACAAATCACCTTGTCAATCCCACAATATATCTTTGTTGTGCATAATAGTTAGAAATAATAAGATAAAGAATATGAATTGCAAAAAAATTAATTGTTCACCACATCTTCTACCTTCTTTACTTAACCATTTTTGTTCAAACCTGACTCTTTACCAATACATCTGGTAAATCTTTTTTAATTTTACTTTCACACATAACAAATCAACTATTATAAAAAAGGTTGACTTTTTCATCAAGTTGTAACTATAATGTTTACAACTAGTTGTTGTAACATTTCCAGTTACTGGCGGCCGCCAAATTTCTTGTACTTCCACGCAGTAAATCTTTACCAAAATTTACTGCGTGAATGAGAATAAAAACAATTCTTATTATTAATAATAAAAAAGTATTATTAATAATAACAGAAAGGAAATAAATAAATTCATGGCAAAAGTATTATATATTACAGCACATCCACATGATGATACTCAGTCTTATAGTATGGCGGTAGCAAAGGCATTTATCGATACTTATAAACAAGTAAATCCTAGTGACGAAGTTATCCATATTGACTTATATAAAGAAAATATTCCACAAATAGATGCAGACGTTTTTAGTGGATGGGGAAAACTTCAATCAGGTTCAGGCTTTGAAGATCTATCCGAACAAGAGAAAGCGAAAGTGAGTCGTCTTGGAGAATTAAGTGACCAATTTGTTACAGCTGACAAGTATGTTTTTGTCACACCATTTTGGAATTTCTCTTTCCCACCAGTCATGAAAGCATATTTAGACTCAGTATCAGTTGCAGGTAAATCATTTAAATACACGGAGCAAGGACCAGTAGGTTTATTAACAGATAAGAAAGCCTTACACATCCAAGCACGCGGTGGTATTTATTCTGAAGGCCCTGCAGCAGAAATGGAAATGGGGCATCGTTACCTTAGCATTATGATGAGATTTTTTGGTGTGCCGTCTTTCGATGGGGTCTTTGTGGAAGGACACAACGCTATGCCTGAAAAAGCACAGGAAATCAAAGAAAATGCAATTGCTCGTGCAAAAGATTTAGCACATACTTTTTAACTATATTTTCAATTATGTAGGATTGAAAGATATTCCCAAGGTCAGCAAATACGCTGACCTTTGGGGATATCCCAGTTTTTAGAGATGGAATTTTCGTGATATTTCGATAATTTTCCTTATCATGAGTTTAAGTACTAACAAAAAACACCTCAAACTTCTTTATACCGGTCTTTATATGATCATTTAAACAAATTAGGTTTTAATTTGCCAAAATACCTCTCCTATTGCTTAGTTAAGGGGTTCAGCTCATATGCTCCTAGAAGGAAAGGATTTATTTGTTCTACTTCTTATGCCCACTCCAAAATTTTAGAAGCAACCTTTAACAATCGATTTTCTATTCAATTGTATATCCAACCAGTCCTTAACAACTGGATAGGCTACACTTAGTTGGACAGAATTTTTAAGGTCAAGTAGAATACAACTAATACATTTGAGGAGAATCTACATGCCTAAAAGAGAACGTCGAACTTTCACTGAAGAATTTAAGGAACAAATCGTACAGCTTTACAAGAACGGAAAACCTAGAAAAGAGATTATTCGTGAATACGATCTTACACCCTCTTCCCTTGATAAATGGGTGAAACAAAGTGAGAGCTCCGGTTCATTTAAGGAGAAGGCTAACTTAACACCAGAACAAAAAGAATTAATTGAATTACGTAAGCGAAATAAGCATCTTGAAATGGAAAATGACATTTTAAAGCAGGCAGCGCTGATACTAGGACGAAAGTAAATGTGATTAAGAATAATCTACATAAATACTCGATATCAGCAATGTGCAAAGTCCTACAACTATCAAGAAGCACCTATTATTATGAAGCAAAAGAACGTACAAACGAAGATACTATCACTACTGACATTATCGAAATATTTCACGCAAGTCACCAAAATTATGGGACTCGTAAAATAAAAAAAGAACTAAAGAAAAAGGAAAAGTAGTATCTCGACGTCGCATAGGACGCATTATGAACGAGCAGGGACTTATTTCCTCTTACACAGTAGCTCAGTTTAAACCTCAAAAAACACAGCCCAATGAGGACCAACTAACATAGTAAGTGATTTAACTTATGTAAGAGTTGATAAAAAATGGCATTACATATGTGTATTTGTTGATCTCTTTAATAGAGAAATTATCGGTCATAGTACAGGCCCAAACAAAGATGCATTATTAGTTTATAAGGCATTAGCATCAATAAAAACCGACCTTCATAACATCCAGCTATTTCATACTGATCGAGGAAGTGAATTTAAAAATCAGCTTATTGATGAGGCTTTAAAAGTATTTAATATCAGTCGTTCATTAAGCATGAAAGGTTGTCCTTACGACAACGCAGTAGCTGAAGCAACATATAAAATCATTAAGACTGAGTTTGTCAATCGTCGTCAATTTGATAGTTTAGAAGAGTTATCAAGACAATTTCATCACTATGTTCACTGGTATAACTATATTAGAATCCATGGAACCCTAGATTATTTAAGTCCAATTGAATTCAAACTTAAACACCTTAAAAAAATTGTCTTGTTTAGTGTTGACGATCCAATAAGTAATATCAATATTTAATTAGTCGTAAATGTAACCTCTAGTTAGTGAAAGAGGTATTAATTATTTTCTACATTAATTTAATCATTAAATAAATTTTCTCAAACATTATCTTCATTTATTAGGATGTTCTCAATGTACTTCACCGCTTCATCTATTAAGAAATTAAACGTTCCCCAGAAATTAATATTACTTCTCTACATAGTAAAAAAATCCAACTCTATATTCAACATGAAATACTTGATATAATCATAGAAAAGTACCCATTCTTCAGGTAATAGTACTTACAGAAAGAAAATTACATGATTAAAAAAGGTGACAGAGAGGAATATGAGAAACAAACAAAGAGAGAAAGCAGCTCTTCAGCAAAAGCGGGAAAGAGAAAAACGCGAGAATAGAAGGAAGAAAAAAGAAGCAAAAAGGGAGTCTCCTCCAAATCCTTTCGCAACAATCGTTGGATTTCTAATTATGCTTATATTAGGTTGGTACTTTTTAACGAATCATATTGGCGAGGATTCATATAATTATGAATTTGAACCGGCATTGGCCGAACCTTATTATTCTTGGATGAACACCATTTCCATCTTATACTGGGTAATCGGGATCTCATGTATAATTGGCGTTATTTCATTTGAAAGGTCAAAGCCGTTAGCAAAAGAAATTCTCATCTTGATTATCTTATTATTAACTAGTTTTGGATTACTCTCTACTTATCCAATTGCTTTAATTAAGTTAAATGTTCCAGTACTCGCGTTCATTTATCTTGGCTTGATTCTTATCGGGTTAGCAATATATAGTTATCTATCACTTACGAAGAGTTTCGGACTTACCATTAAATTTGCAGTTGTTTTTATTTTATTTACAGCTGTGATATCAATAATATTTTTGTTCTTTGCCGATCCTACTGATGGGAAATACTTAATGGTTACTAAAGGTTCTGTGATGGGAAGCTTTTGGACTAAGCTATGTATATGGGTAAGCGGTTTAGGTGGGGTACTCTTTTCACTCTTTAATCTTACGTTAAAGCTAGAAGACATAGAAGTGATAATAAAAAAGTAATAGGTACTTCGCTTATTATAGAACAAATTTTACGTTAAAGATAATGTTTCATACTCTATTTTTTTCTGAGTTTAAATAAAAAGCTTGAGTTAGTATTTTCACTATGGGGTGAAAGTACCTTTTCACTCAAGCCTTTTTTTATTATTTTCGATTCTACTTATCTTGAGCCTATGTTAACCTTCTTATTCCACTTTGCCTTTTATGAACCACCAATACAGACTCCCGTATAAAGCAAATAAATTTGAGCATAGTTAAAATACGATTAAAATTCCTCAATGATAGCTTCAATTAATTAGATGTAGCCACAATAGCTTTTAGTTACGTTTGAGAGAATGATTTGACCTTCTTCACTATATTTGTCAAATAGGTTGCTCAGCCAGTGTACGAGAAGCTCATATGTCTTTTCACCTTTTTTTGGTGCATAGGATGCGGATAAATGTCTGCCAACAAAATCAGTGCGATGGTAGAATAACGGATTAGAATAACTCTTCACCTTACACCCTTGTCAGCAAAAAACTCCTCGAAAGCTGCATCATTAATCCCATTATCCCTGTACCTGAGCCGATATCTGCAATAACAGACTGTTTATTCAAATAATGCTCAGTGATTAAGTCGATGATTAGCTAATCAGGATAGTCTGGACGGTACTTAGAATAGAGCTCAGCTTTACCGGTAAATTGATTCCGGTTTATTGACATCCGTTTCCCTCCAACACAAAATTGTTTTTTAATATTATCTATGTTTATTTATCCTGAATCATGGATTTCATTGAATTTAATAACTTATCAGGACTTTCGGCGCTTACAAACTCTCCATCTATAACAGCATATGGAGCTGCCTTACATTCCTTACATTTACTTTGACACTCGTATTCCTTATATTCAATTCCCTTATCATTTAGAAATGTATTAAAAGTCGAAAAATCAGCATCAGAATAAAAGCGATCGAGATTATTTGTACAAAAGGATATTTTCGTTTTAGTTTGTTTTGAAAATAGCTTTTTCATGAAACTCACTGTTAATCCCCCATTTTTTAGCCTCTATTTTATTCGTTACTTTTTATATTATAAGGTATAAAAATATTATTTAAAATAACCGATTTTGCAATCAACGATGAACTATATCTAAACAGGGCAGATAGCTTTGGTGCAACATAATGATAAGCTATAATAAAATGAGATTCATTAAGTTGTTACGAACAAAAATGGAGAATTGAGGTGCATCAATGAAATTAGAAGTGACTAATGAAGCTGCACAATGGTTTATCGCTGAAATGGATTTAAACCCTGGTGATTATGTTCAATTTGTTGTAAAGCTTTATGGTGGTATACCAACTGTACATCCAGATTATTATTTAGGCATTTCGATCGGAAAGGAAGATAATATCGCTATATATCAGGCTGTTGAAGATATTACATTTTATTTCACACAACAGGATTCATGGTTTTTAGATGATTATCAGCTGAAGGTTGTTAGGAAAGATGATGATGTAGAATATATATTTGAATAAAATAAATCATATACAAAGAGAGAAATGCCTATCATTTCTCTCTTTATGTTTCCTATTAATCTTGTATCAAGCACTCACCATTTGTTTCGATCACATTTTTATACCAATGGAAGCTCTTTTTCTTTATACGTCTTAACGTACCTTTTCCTTCATTATTTTTATCTACATAAATATAGCCATATCTTTTTTTCATTTCACCAGTACTTGCGCTTATAATATCAATAGGTCCCCAGCTAGTGTAACCAATAATTTCAACACCATCTTTTATCGCTTCTGCCATTTCAAGAAAATGTGCCTTTAAATAAGCAATACGATAATCATCGTTTACAACATCATCCTCTTCTAAAACATCTACAGCACCCAAGCCATTTTCAACGATAAACAAAGGCTTTTGGTATCGATCATAGAGCTGGTTACAAGTAATTCGTAATCCTTTCGGGTCGATTGTCCAACCCCATTCTGATTCTTTTAAATACGGATTTTTCACAGATGTAAAAATATTACCTTCTGTCATTTGACTCAATATTTCAGGATCTGTACTCATGCAACGACTTGCATAATAGCTAAAACCAATAAAATCAACTGTATGTTCCTTTAAAAGCTGTTCGTCATTCTCTTCCATATGAATCGTAATATTATGCTCTTGAAAAAATCTCTTAGCATAGCCTGGATAAGCTCCTCTTGACTGCACATCGATTAAGAAAAATGATTCCCTATCAAGCTCCATTGCCTTCCAAACGTCCTCAGGATTTGCGGAATAAGGATAAACAGAACCTGCCGCAAGCATACAGCCAATTTGTGCATTTGGGATAATTTCGTGACACGCCTTTACAGCGAGAGCACTTGCAATTAGCTGGTGATGTGCTGCCTGATATAATACCTGTTTTTTGTCCTCACCTTCCTTTAAAACAATACCAGCTCCAACAAATGGAAGGTGAAGAAGCATATTTATTTCGTTAAAGGTCATCCAATATTTCACTTTATCTTTATAACGTTGAAAAATAATTTTGACATACCGCTCATAAAATTCAACCATTTTTCTATTTTTCCAGCTACCAAACTTCTCAACTAAATGAACGGGAACATCAAAATGGCAAGTTGTCACTACAGGCTCAATACCGTATTTTAACAATTCATCAAATACATCATCATAAAAATGTAAACCTTTTTCGTTCGGGGCTTCATCATTTCCATTTGGAAAAATTCTTGCCCATGCAATTGATAATCTTAAGCTTTTAAACCCCATTTCAGCAAATAAAGCAATATCTTCCTTATACCTATGATAGAAATCTATTGCTTCATGAGTAGGATAATACATTCCCTCTTTAGGATTAAAGTCATTAATTTGCCCGAGAGCAATTTTAAAGCGCTCTTTTCCAGTTGGCATTAAATCAATCGTTGTTAAACCCTTTCCATCTTCTAAGTAAGCACCTTCTGCCTGATTAGCGGCAATTGCCCCACCCCATAAAAAGTGTTCAGGAAATTTAATATTATTCATCGTCATACATCTCCTCTATAAGATAGCGATGAGGAAGAACCTCACTTCCTCATCTCATCCAACCAAAAATTAAGATAGTAAAGTTAATAGCTTTTCACTAGATTTCGTGCTTGAATTCGTTGTTTCAATAATTTCTAAATAGTTATCTGTATTTGTAATAATGACTGGTGTTGTCACTTGATACCCTGATTCTTTAATCTTTTCAATCTCAAACTCAACTAGAAGATCACCAGGTTTTACACGTTCACCTTGTTTTACTTTAGATTGAAAGTACTTTCCTTCTAATTGGACGGTATTCAAACCAACATGTATTAATATTTCAGCACCATAATCAGAAGTGATTCCAATCGCATGCCCGGTTGGGAACATAGTTGTTATGGTTCCTGATACCGGTGCAATAACCTGTCCAATTTGCGGCTCAATTGCAATTCCTTTTCCCATTGCATAGGAAGAAAATACTGGGTCATCTACTTGGTTTAACGGCTTGATTTCACCTGTTAACGGACTATTTATTACCTCTCGTTTTGAGGAATCCACTTTCACTTCTTGTTTTTTGATCGGCTCAGCTTTCACATTTTTGTCTTCAAATCCTAAGAAATACGTTAGCAAAGTTGATAATGTAAATGAAACGGCAATTCCAATAATATATGGAATCATTGGATTAAATGCAGGGATTGAAAAAATGCTAATAAAGGCAAACGTCATGCTTTTTGTGCCAAGTGCACCAGTAATAGCTCCCCCTACTGCTCCTGAAATAATGACATAAGGAATCGTTCGTCTAAAGCGTAAAAATATGCCGTAAATAATCGGTTCTGTTACACCAGCAAATATCCCTGGAAGTAAGGTTGAACTAGAAAGAGTCTTCAATTGCTTCTCTTTCGTGCGTAATAATACACCAAGCGCTAATCCCATTTGGGCAAATACAGCTGGCCCAAGCATTGCAGAAAGCGGGTCACCACCATGGGCTAGATTTTGCATCATAACAGGAATTAATCCATTGTGAACTCCGAGTAAAGTAAGTACTGTCCAAGAGCCACCAACAACAGCACCTGTTAACCATCCACTCTTCTCACTCAAAAATGTTACAAGGCCACCTAGTGCATTTCCAAAATAAACACCGAATGGACCGAAGACCAAAATCGTTAATGGCACAATAACAACTAATGAAAGCATTGGTACTAAAAATAATTGCAAGCTTTTTGGAGTGACCTTTTTTAAGAATTTTTCAAACAAAGCATAGAAGCAAACGGCAATAAAAATCGGAAATACCGTTGATGAATAATTAGAGACGATAACAGGAATACCAGCAAATGTTAAATCCCCTTCAAATGTAGCTAACCCTGTAAAATTCGGCTCAAGCAAGGCAGCACCAATCGCTCCACCAACATATGGATTCGCCCCAAGCTTTGTAGCCAATGTAATTCCTAAAAATATCGGTAAAAAGTAAAAGACGGCATTTGCTGCTGCAGACAAAATAAGATATGTTGAGCTTTCAGCTGAAAGCCAGCCAACCATTGTAAATACCATTAAGAACGCCTTTAACATCCCCGCCCCTGCTAGTGCCCCTAATAAAGGGACAAAGCTTCCAGAAATCACACCGAAAATCCTTGATGACATCGACTCTTTAGGCTTTTCGGACGGTGTTCCTAGTTTTAAATTACCTATTTCAATAATCTCTTCATAAACCTCGGAAACATGCGGGCCAATGACAACTTGGAACTCTCCACCATTATTAACTACCTTTAATACTCCATCCATGTTGCTAAGTGCCTGTTCATTTGCTTTTGCATTATCCTTTAAAGTAAATCGTAAACGTGTTGCGCAATGAATAAGGTTGGAAACATTTTTACTGCCGCCAACTTGTTGTAAAATATCTTTAGATAATTGCTCATACTTCATGTTGTTCTCTCCTTTAAAAAAGTCTATTGAATGCAAAAAACCTAAATCAAGCACTATAAAAGTGTGATTTAGGTTTTGCCTTTTGGTTACAATCCTAGTTATCTCTATTTTGATTTTTTTACGACTCTTTCAATATGAATTGTTAAATATAGCATTTCTTCTTCCGTCAATACATATGTATATTGACTTTCAATGTATCTCTTAATTTTCACTGAACATTTATATGGCTCAGGATATTTTTCCTTAATAACGTTTAATAAATCTGAATCATTATCTTGGTTATAGTGAGTTCCTTTTACTAATCGTTGTGCAAAGAATTTCAAATGTGTAATAAAGCGATAATAGTTTAATGAATCCTCATTAAATTGAATTTTAAAATCATATTTAACAATTGTTAAAATTTCCTGCATAACTTTTGTCATTTTTTTAATATTTGGCATTTCTTCATTTAATTCAGCATTTACGATATGAAGCGCTAGAAAACCCGCTTCATCTTCTGGTAAAATGACTCCGAATTGCTCTAAAATCATATTTAAAGCTTCCATTCCGATTTCATACTCATCCTTGTATAATTGCTTTGTTTCCCATAGCAAACCATTTTTAATCGGTAAATTACTTTTACTTCTCTCGATCGCAAAATGAATATGATCAGTTAAATGGATATAAATACTATCATTCAGCTTTTTGCCGAGTTTCATTTTTGCATAGGCAATGATTTTCTCAGAAACTTCCATATATTCAATCGGCATATCAGTTATTAAGGTTTTGAACTTATTATGCATATCTTCGTTTTTTAAAGTGAAAATCTTTTCGATATGTTCTTCATTGATTTCATCACCAACACGTTTTTGATAAGCAATTCCTCGCCCAATTATAATGATTTCCTGTTGGTCTTTTAAAGAAACGACTGCATTGTTGTTTAATACTTTTTCGATAATCACTTTAACACCTCCGATATATAAAAAAGGCAAAACCACACCTTTTTTAAAAGGTAATTGGTTTTGCCTGATTTAACAGTAACAACCCGT
>JAPSLL010000059.1 GCA_031180805.1 Bacillus sp. (in: firmicutes) | reverse complement strand
AGAGCAAACTCTCAAGCGATTATCGGGTATCAAATGGCTGTTGCCTATGTTGGCTCGACCTTCCTACCGCCGTTATTTGGATTAATCGCAAACTATATTTCGATTCATCTATTCTCGTTAGTCATTCTCGTACTTGCAATTTGTATGTTATTTGCAGCTGAGAAGGTGAATGGGGTAATGAAGCTGCGGCTGTAGTAGAAAATAGCATTCTTTTTTAAAAGGTGTCTATAAAGCTGATCTTCAGCTTTAAGGCTCCTTTTTCTATTTATAGAGCGTTGAAAAAATTATTTCGAGACAAAATGAACTTTTTTTAACTATGGTTACTCTTATAAGTAAGAGAGGTGAAAGCATGAATGTTATTCGACTTGTAAAAAGGGCGAAAAAGGGAAATAAAGAAGCATTGCTTCAGTTAATTATGGCTGAAAAAGGGGATTATTATAAGCTTGCTTTCACCTACATGGGGAATTCGCATGATGCGATGGATGCAATGGAGGATATGATTGTAAAGGTTTATGAAAATATCAACAAGCTAAAAAAGGAAGAAGCGTTTTATAGCTGGAGCAAAACGATTTTAGTGAATAGTTGTAAAGAATTGCTTCGTAAACAAAAAAAGCTAGTGCTAATCGATGATTGGCAGGTAATCGGGAATGAATCTATAAGTAGTCAACCGTTTATTAAAAATGAACAGCAAATCGATATCCAAGAAATGCTTCTACATTTAAACGAACATCAGAAGGAAGCGATTCAATTAAAATATATCCATGATTATGACTACAAAACAATAGCTAAGTTAACTAATTCATCGGTTGGCACGGTGAAATCAAGGGTTTTTCAGGGGATAAGGAAACTTAGAGATTACTACGGAGGTGATGAAGGGTGACAAATGTTGAGAAGCAGTTAGAAATAGAAAAAAAACGGCTTGAATCAATGAAGGTTCCAGAGGAATTGGAGGATAGATTAAGAAATGCTCTTCATACGGCAGTTCCTAAAAACACTAATCGTAGGATCACTAACTGGATTATAGCCGCTGCCTGCTTATTTTTTATCCTAACGATTGGATATCATTTTGATGCAATTGCCTACTACAGTAAAAAAATACTTGGATTCGATGAAGTCATATCTGGAACATTACAACGATTAAACGAAGATGGAATGGGACAAATCATCGAAAAAAAACTTGAGCTCGAAGATGGGACAGAGCTCTTGATTAATGGGATTATGACAGATGCGAATCAGTTGGTTATGTATTATACATTATCTAATTCAAACGGTCTCGATCAATCGGAGGGACTTTTTAGTCCTAAAAGCATCACTGGATTTTTAACGAATTCTGAAGTTGAAAGTGGTACTTCGATTATCAACGAGGAACAAACTGAAATAAAAGGCACAATGTCATTTGAACCTGTTAATCCTTTTGCAAAAAAGTTAACACTCCATATTAGTCAGCATTTAGAGAATAATCAGGTGAAAGAGGATTCAGTTACGTTTCCATTTCATCCTAATAAAGCGATGCAAACAGAAATAAAACAGCCTATAAAGAAGGCGGTAAAGGTTGATAAGGGTACGATAACCTTCAAGGAAATTACTGCCTCACCGACAATTACTGTAATTGAAGGTAGGCTAAATGTTGAGAATTTTGATCGAGTGGATCTTTCGTTAAATGGAGTCGAATTACTTGCAAACGGAAAACCTATCGATATGTTAGGTAGTGGAAGCCATTCATCTTTAAATGGAAAGAAATTTGAGATTCGATATGATGCTTTACCGGATCAGGTAGAGTCTTTGAATCTTAATGTGAAACAGTTTGCTGGCTATGAAAGGTTGGATAAGGATTTTTCTCTAAAAAATATGAAAGATGCTCCTTATATACTAAATAAGAAGAAGCTTTGGGTGAAAAAGCTTAGCATGACCTCTGAAGGTGTTCAGTTAACGGTTGTGACTGAACCAGATGTAATGCTAGATGGGGTATCAGTAAAAACAAAAAGTGAAATTATACCTTTAAATACGACAGTAAATGAAGTCAGTACGACGTTACCTGATGGAACAGAGGGAAGGGAAAGAACTTTGCTATTTAATACTGAGTCAAAGCCTGAGGGATTATTAATTGAAGGAATTCATTACATGAAATCATACGGGTATGAAATTGATATACCTGTTGATAAGTAATTCGAGTTATTAAAAGCTAGGCTTCCTTTACTTCCTATTAGTCTTTGCAGGAGGACTATTTGATGTCAAAGGGAGCTTATAAGGGATATGTTTATGACTTGAATATTACCAAACAGGATAGTTTTCAACCCCAATAAAATTAAAAAACAAGTAAAATTAAGTTTATAGAATTCAATTTCCATTATAAAAAAAGAGGATGGGACATAACGAAAATATTCTAATGAAAACCGAACATTGCTTATTGCAAAAAGCTATAAAGAAAAGACTCTTTACGAAGAGGTCGGTTTTTTGTGCAAACTTTATTAAGGTTGATTGGAGCGTAAGTGCGAGACTCCTGCGGGATGCGTGGGAGAGGTGAGACCCCGCAGGTTTACACCGAGGAGGCTCACCACCCACCCCGCGGAAAGCGAGTACTGTAGCGGAAATCAACCAGAACGACTACTAGTAAAAAAGTAACAATGTATACAAGTATTACCACTTACAAAAAGACACGAAGTTTAAAGCAGAATTCTAAATTATAGTTCGGATTTTTCTTATGTTGAAAATCTTTTGTCCCAACCTCTAACAATTAGTTCTATTTAATTTCTTCGCAGGCTGCTTACTGATTAAGAGGATAGCTGTTAAGGTGAAACCAATTCCTATAATGTGAATGAAAGAGATTTTTTCACCTAAAATAAGTACTGAAAGAATGACACTGCTAATTGGTAGTACACCTGTTAATACTCCAACTGTACTTGCTGGAACTTTAGATACCCCCTGGTACATAAGAACAAAAGCAATAACAGTTACAACAATACCGAAATAAAATATTAATCCCCACTCAGCCATCGTTACTCTTTCAAAGTTAAACTTAGCCCCCTCATAAAGGGAAAGCGGTAAAAATAGAATAGTACCTAAAACACTTACAATTGTTGAAATTCCAAGAGAACTAACCCGTTGTGTAATAAACTTCCCTAATATAATAAATAATGCTTCACTAATCACAGCTCCGAAAATGAGTAGATTTCCCAAGATGGGGGAGGAACCACGTTCAATAACCGAAGCAGATCCGAAAACATTGATGATAAGCGTCCCTAAAACGGTAAGCAAAATGCCAACACTAACACTTTTGGTTAATTTCTCCTTTAAGAAAAGGAAAGCAAGACCTCCAGTAACGGCTGGAATTGTACTTGTAATGATACCAGCTTCAATGGCTGTAGTGAAGGTTAGTCCATATAACATAAAAATACTATACAAATAGACGCCAAATAATCCTTGAAAAAATAGAATCAACATTTCCCGCTTCTTAATCGAAGGAACCCCCTCGATACGAATGAATATTGGCACCATAATAATGGACGCGACTAGAAATCGTAATTCAGAAGCTAAAAATACAGGAAAACTTTGCGCAAGCAGTTTACCGGCTACGACTGAACTCCCTACAATAATCATAGCTAGAATAATTTTCACACTTGCAACGAAATGCTCATTCAATACTCTTTACTTCTTTCTGTTAAAGCTGGATCAATGATTTCGGTTATGGATCGATATAAATTTTCCGGATACTCAGCGATTCGATGACATAAATACAAGTACCAGTCTTTTCCGTAAGGCAAATATATTTTACAATTATACCCTTTGCTTTTTAAAGCCTTTAACAAATCTGGACGTATTCCGTAGAGCATTTCTATTTCTAAATTTTGATGATGAAAATACCCGCGGTGTTCCATTTCTTTTATTAAAGTTTCATCATGTGTAGCTACTGATACTGGGTGGTTAGCTTCTATTAATTGTTCAACAAAATGAAGATAACGATCATTTAGTTCCTTTGATCTTGGCAATGCGAATTTAGAAGATTCCTGATAGGCTCCTTTAACAATTCGAATCCTCCCAGATAAATGTTTTAAATTCTGAATATCTTTGTTAGAGCGAAATAAATGAGTTTGGATTGTAATCCCGATATTATTGTATTGCTCAGCTGCCTTTTTATAAATAGTAAGAATTTCATCCGTTTTCGATGATTCTTCCATACCGATCATAACTGTCATCCCGTTTAGCTTTGCTGCCTTGGCTATTTCATGTAATTGGAGATGAGCTGTTTCTGTATCAAAGGATAATCCAATATGTGATAAATCAAGTGAAACAGTTTGCTGCATTGAGAGAGAAGACATTTCCTCCATTAGATGTAAATACTCGTTTTTTGCTTTTCGGCATTCCTCTAGGTCTATTGTATTTTCCCCTATGTAGTCTAATGAAATAAGATACCCTTTTGAGATTAATTCTTTTGCAGCTGCAATTGCCTCCTTTCTATGTTCACCGGTGACAAATCGTTTTGCTGCCTTTAATAATAAGGGGTACAGTTCATTGGATTGTTGAATGTAGGATTTCATTTGTTCATTTCGTGCAATTGCTTTAAGAGCTTGAGTAAATAGAACTTTATCATTCGACATCCTTATGCATCTCCTTTTCCTATTTGAATCAACCATATCATGGTAAAATGGTTTGTATTAGTACCACTTATTGTCGTTTTTGATAGTACCAATTATGTTAAGGAGAGCATGTAGTGATGCTTTGGATACCTATTGACAGATCGGTGGATATACCATTATTTAGGCAGGTTTATCAACAAATCCGGGAACGAATTTTAAATGGTGACTTACAATCAGGAGAAAAGCTACCTTCGACACGCGAACTTTCTTTTGAGTTAAAGGTGTCCAGGAATGTGATTCTAGAAGCATATGACCAACTAGCGGCTGAAGGGTTTTTAGTATCACGTAGAGGTTCAGGGACATTTGTTGCAAAAGGAACCTATTTAGAAAAAAGGACGGCTTCAATTCATTCTTTAAATTGGCGAGAGGATAAAAGCGAGGATGCTAACATTATCGACTTTCGTTCAGGGATACCAGCTCTGGATTTATTTCCACGCAAAACATGGGCAAAATTGTCTCATGCCATTTGGAATGATACATCACATTCAATGTTTGGTTATGATCTTCCTGAAGGACGCCCAGAACTAAGACAAGCTCTAGCACGTTATTTACTGAAAACACGAGGAGTAGCTTGTCATCCAGAACAAATTGTCATTACTTCCGGTGCAACTCAAGCTTTAACGCTTGTCTCCAGATTACTTTTATCACCGAATGATACGGTAATAATGGAGGATCCCATAACAAAAGATATTCAAACGATTTTTAAAACTACAGGTGCTTCTATTTTTCCAATCCCTGTTGATGAACATGGAATGAAAACAGAGTTGCTACCAGTAAATAAAAATCTGAAGCTTATCTTTATTACTCCTTCTCATCAATTTCCTTTAGGAGGAATGTTGCCAATTCAACGACGGCTTCAATTGATTCATTACGCGAGAAAAACGAATTGCTATCTTGTTGAGGATGATTATGACAGTGAGTTTCGATATGAAGGTCCACCTGTAAGTTCGCTGCAGGGCTTGGAGCCTGATCGTGTGTTATATATTGGCTCGTTTAGTAAAATTCTATCACCAGCCCTAAGAATAGGTTATTTAGTTCTTCCTTTGCATCTTATTGAAGAAGGTCGCAGGTTAAAATGGTTTTCCGATTTACATACTCCTTCTGTAGAGCAGCTTATCCTTGCTCGGTTTATTGATGAAGGTTATTTAGAACGGCATATAACAAGGATGAAGAAGGTATATAAAAAGCGAAGGGATTATCTCATACACTGTATCAAAACAACATTTTCTAGCGAGGTGCAAGTTTTTGGTTTTTCGACAGGATTACACTTAATTGTTGAAGTGACAGACTTCCTTTTTTCAAAAGAGAAGCTAAAACAAATCGAACAATGTGGAGTAAAGGTGTATCAAGTAGAAAATCATACAATCGAAAAAGGAAAACATCAAAATCAACTTATTTTAGGGTATGGTCATCTAAAGCAAGAAGAAATAAAAGAAGGCATAACAAGACTGCATGAAGCTTTATATAAATGATAAATTTAATTAGCGGTGCTTATTCCTTTAGCCTTTTTAATATTTTCTTAATCCACATAGTCCTTGTTTAGCAGTTATAAGTTGTTTTGAACTTATTAGATTATATGTAAGTTGTTAGGATTTTTTGTCATAAATCTATGTGATGTTTATTAAAGGATTGGTCTAAAGGTAAATAACAATGCTTAGTCATATTATAGGTGGAGTTAGCAGAGAAAAGGAGAGGAGGTTGACTTATGGATTGCTGCTGTAAAAGCGGAAAAACATCTGAAATAAAAATTGAAGGTGATGTTAGTGCAGATCCAATCTGGTGTAGAAACTGTGGGTGTAATCTTGATTTAGATGAAAGTCCAGTTTCAGCTGAGCTAAAAGAAAAACTATCCCGGTGGGCATTAACATATGGAAAATGGATTGATTGGAACACTGGCAGTCTCCTTGCGAATGGACTTGAGCTAGAAAAGGAATTTAATCAAGTGGGGTTGCTTTTAACAGAGGAGATAAAGCATGAATTAAAGGATCAATATCATGTAAGCTATTCGCCATCATCTAGTTCTAGCTATTATCTATGATAATGATCTAGTTAAATAGAGAATAAGAAAGAAAAACTCACTGCCATCCTTTCTTCGTAAATTGGATAGCAGTGAGCTTTTTAATTGCCCCATTTTGTGAGAAAAGTATCCCTTTAAAGTGAAGAACTTTGTCGCAAATCTACTTATGGATTTATTTGTGAATCCAAACTGCTCCTGCAGAATTATCCTTAGCTTCGCCGATGACTTCAAATTTTAAGCCGAGATTTGGGACAATTCGACCAGCATCTGGAATATCGTTATTGATATATGTCATGGAGTCATCAAATACTTTATTGCCTTTTAAACTAGTAAACTCGTATGCTCCTCTTGTCGGAGAGAAAACAGAGAAGGCAGGTGTTTTATCAAGTGAAAACGCAGCATCTGCCACTTGGTAGTTTGTGCTTTGATTAATTGTTTTTTGTCCATTTAAAAGTCCGAAAACTGCTTCAGGATGTGAATCAACGACACCTAGGAAGCCTTCTCCCGGATGAACGCCAACCCAGTTATCTGTAAAGCTTTCGTCCGCGTACCAAACGACTAAACCTGTGTTATATTTAGCGCCGCGTGAGAATGCTAACGCTTTGTCTGAACCAGCATAGTTTCGCCATTCAAGATAATAATAGTTATTCGCTTTTGAGTAACCATTTGTTACAATGAATCCGTCCATTGTTACTTTCGGATCTGCTTCAGCATTATCTGTGAAAATTTCTTTACCATCAGCTGATACCGAGAGATTATCAAGGGCAAAGCCATTAGGTGCTAAGCCGCCATCCGTAACATATTCAAATACAAGCTTAACCTTTTGTCCTGCGAATGGACTTAAGTCATAAGATTTTTCAACCCATTGCCCGTTTGTTGTTTCCATACCATCTGCAGTATTTTCATCGCCAATGATGTCAAGCTCAACTGACTTTCCATCACTCGTTACCGCATTTACGTAAACATAATCATAATCTGTTTCAACCTCGAACCATTGAAGTGCGTTAAATTGTGCTGATGCTGCATTTGTTAAATCAAATTCCGGTGTTTCTAATGTTGTATGAAGGTCATCCCCTTTTTGGCTGTAATAATAGTTTTCGCCACCATTGTCAGCAGGCATGAATCCTTTAACATCTTTTTGTGGTAAGTTCACTTTTACAATCCCAGGATTATTTGATTTCGTTACACTCTGATCGATAAAGGAGGCAACACCATTTTTCGAAATCTCCTCATAATCCACCTCAACGATATTAGCCCAGTTTCCGCCCATTATTGCTTGGAAATATTCCTTGTTTTGCGGAGAAAAGCTTGTTGGAGCTGTTCCGGCAATCTTACCATTCCAGCTTCCACCACTCATAATCGACCAGGAAGCGACTGGTTCACCGTGACCTGTGTATTGTGTATCATATTCATCAGGTAAGCCTAAATCATGTCCAAACTCATGTGCAAAAACACCAACAGCTCCATCTTCAGGCTGGATTGTATAGTCAAATGCACCGACGTTACCACCCCAATAATCAACAGCAGCCTCGGAGCCAGGGACAGGATAGACACCATTTAATGTCCAACGGTGTGACCAAATCGCATCATCACCTAATGCACCACCACCGGCTTCTTGTCCTGTACCAGCATGAATGACCATTAGATGATCGACTAGTCCGTCAGGCTCATTTTGATTGCCATCACCATCAAGATCATATAAATCAAATTCATCATATTCAGCTAAGTCAATACCGGAAGCAACCGCAGCATTTAACGCATCCTGTACAAGGTCACGTGGTCCTTTTGGATTTAAGTTATCATGACCTCCAGCAGGATCGTCATCCCCATATTCCTTGGCAGTACCTGGTACTGTTAACCATTCGCTAACCGTACCATCAACTGTATAGCTTCCGCCAGATTGCTCCTCGTAATATTGCTTAAAGGTTTTTACCTTTTCCCCGTTAAATAAGGTGAATTCCTCATCGCCAAACATGAGCTTTTCATAATGCTCACGGTTAAAGTCATCCGCATACATGTAGCCTTCTTCCTGCTCAACCTGATTATGCTTTACATCGGAAAATTCCGTTAATAATACGAGCACTTTGTCGGTGCGGACCTCTCCGTTATATGGAGCTTGCTTTGCAGCGTTTACTTTAACAGGACCGTTTGGTTTACCTTTTTTATAATTTTCATGCCCTTTGTTAAGCTGTTTTGCAAGCTTGTCCTTTTGCTTTGTAAGGAAATCCTTCGTCTTTTTATCCATCATGATTTCATTTGCTTGCTTATGAGAAACCTTACCAGGCTTGTCCCCTTGTTTTTCCTCAACATACGCCTTGACTGCATTTTCCACCTCAGTAGAAGTTGCCTTTTTTGAAATGATTCCTTTCTCCTTTAAAGAATTAGCTAATCTTTCTTCTGGAATGATGTTCCAATCAATAGGAGCTGATTCAAGTACAGGGCTTGCAGCTTGTACATTAGAAGGACTCGAAATGTAAGGGCTGAATAAGAGCCCGCCAATTACAACCGAGCTAGTAGTTAGCTTTAAGGTCTTCTTCCAATCCATACTCTTTGCCTTTTTCCCTTTTCCTGATTTTCTCACATTAATCCCCCTTCATTTAGATAGAAGAATTTTGGAAGAAATCTTCTAAAATTTTTCTACTAAAAAATAATATAATTACATACCTATTATAATCTTTATATGAATATAATGAATAGTTCGATAATTTTATTTTCTGAAAATTAAAACAGGTTATATTTTCCTAGTTTTATCCTTTATCTAGGTAATTTTGACGGGGGGATACACGGGAGGAAAACCCTTTAAAAATCAATGGTTTTGTTATTTTTTCTTACAAATTATTTTCTTTTGATTGAAAAGAGAAGGTTAATAGATTAAAGTTTTGCTAAAATGACTTTAGGTAAAAAGTTATTGCTTTAAAGCTTTTATTTGGTGAAGGATACTATTTTAAGAATATTCTTTTAGGAAGTACAATTGAACAAATGGAGGTAATAACAGTAGTTTTTGAAAATGGATAAAAGCTATAGAAAAGAGTGAAAATAGCATAAATGCTTTTTAGGCAGTTTGCGGACGAAAGCATCTTGCCATAAAATGATGTCATAATACAAAAGTTTGAGCAGGTGCATCATTATGAATAATAGACAGCAGGAATTACTTAGAATATTGCTCGTTCAAGAAGAAGGAGTACTACAAATAAAGGATCTATCAGAAAAGCTAGATTGTGCTGAAAAAACAGTGCGAAATGATTTAGACAAAATTGAAGAATTTCTCCTTGATTATGATAGTGGAAGACTGATCCGCAAGCCTGGACTAGGTATTTCGATTCAAATAGATAAAGGGGAACGGTCAAAAATTTTGCAAAGTCTTTTTTCAAATGAGCCTAAAACAAATGAGGAACGACTTATTGAAGTCGCATACCAGCTATTAACAAGCA
Source organism: Bacillus sp. (in: firmicutes) (assembly GCA_031180805.1). Taxonomy (GTDB): domain Bacteria; phylum Bacillota; class Bacilli; order Bacillales; family Bacillaceae; genus Metabacillus. Next base: position 15,220 of record JAPSLL010000059.1, on the reverse strand, counting down.
ATAAGCCAATAACATTACAGCATTTATCTCATCGGTATTATGTTCCAAAAGCAACGATCAAAAAGGATATTGAAACGATCGCGAAATGGCTTGGGCGCTTTGAATTAGAGCTTGTATCAAAGCAGCGACTTGGGAATGTCGTTCAAGGAACAGAATTACAAAAAAGAAACGCTTTGGCCCATTTATCAGGGATAATTCCGTTTACCTCGAACGAAAAGAATGTTGTACTCGATTTATTCTTACCTTACGAGATTATGACGGTGAAGAATGCATTAGAAATGATGCAACGGAAATTTTCAATTGCTTTTGCAGAGGGTGCACTTGATAGCTTGGTCGTTCATGCACTCATTATGGTAAAAAGAATAAGACAAAGGGAACCGATATATGTACAAGCTGCAGAAAAGGAACAGGCACAGGAAAGAATTGAATTCCAATATGCCTCTTGGTTTTTTGAGCAGCTAGAGTCCGTGTTCAGTTTAGCCTTTCCAGAAGAGGAAAAGGTCTATTTTACATGGCATCTTATTAGCAGTAAGCGAATGGGAGCGGAAAGAGATTATTCCGTTACGAATGAGGAGGAAGTAACGAGTATTGTCGATACACTTGTTGCGAAAATTAGTAAGCTGACATTGTATCAATTTGATGCTGACGTACTTTTAAAAAACGGTCTCATCTTCCATTTACATTCTGTTATTAATCGAGTGAAATATGGTTTTCCAATAACGAATCCACTGCTATCGAATATTAAAAAAATGTATCCATATATGTTCAATATGGTCATTTTAGCATTTGAAGAAATTAAGAAGATTTACCATTTGGATATCCCGGAGGATGAAGTTGCCTATATTGTCCTTCATTTTCAAGCCTCGATTGAGCGGATGGAAAATAGGAAGGAAAGCAAGGTAAAGGCACTTATTGTTTGTCATATGGGAATCGGGATGTCACGTTTATTAGAAGCAAAAATCGAGCAGCAATATAAAAATATTGAAATAGTCGCTTGTATCGGCAAATCAGATATTTCATCCTATTTAAGCGTCCATCAGATTGATTTTATTTTCTCGACAGTGCCACTTGAAAGTGAAGGTAAGGAGAATGTTGTTATTTCGCCACTTTTCAGTCAAGAGGATAAGAAAAAACTAAGTCAATTTGTTAACATGATTGAACAAAAGGGACCAAAAGAAGATGATTATCAGCTCTTTTCTACCTTTATAATGGAGGACCTTGTCTGCTTTGGTGTTCAAAAGGATCATCGTTATGAAATCGTTGAAATGCTCGCAACTCTCCTTTATGAAAATGGCTATGTCACCAAGGAGTTCATTCATAGTGCGGTAAATAGGGAGCGGAAATCGTCCACAGCAATTGGCGGAGGCATTGCTATTCCACATGGAAGTCAACAGCAAATTCATAAGTCTGCAATAGCAATTGCGTTATTAAAGGAACCGCTTGAGTGGGAGAGTGAAAGAGTATCAATCGTATTCATGCTAGCTATTTCAAAGGAATATCAAGGAGATATTCGCAAAGTAATTGGGAAAATTGCCTCACTTAGTGAAAATCCGTTATTAATGGAAGAGCTAAGTCGTGCAAAGAATTACCAGACTTTTCTCCAGCTACTTGAAAAATGATGACAATGTTCAAGTTATAGACGTTCTTTGTATGATGGTATAATGATTTTAATTGGCCAAATCGTTTAGTGGTTTGGTCATTTTTATGAAGCTGTTCTACTAGGCGTCCTAACAGCTATCATAGTAAAAAGATAAAACCAATGAGCAGGCTTCATCTATATGGTATGATAGTTACATATTATTCCAATTGAAGGAGATGAATATGGATATAACTCAATTGTCCCTCCGCTTTAAACGCTTTGCTGTCAATGAATGCCATGGCTCAAGTGATCTTTATGAATTTTTGTCACATAAAATTGCTAATGACTGCGAACTGCTAGAACTATGTTTAAATGCGAAAGCAGGTCAACCAGTTCCTAACCTTTTTTTAAGTGTTGTTCATTTTCTTTTACTAAGTGGCAAGAATCATAGTTTAAAAGAATATTACCAAAGTATTGTTGAACATCCTCAAAACCCGCAAAAGTCCTTTGACCATTTCAAGGATTTTTGTCGTCTTTATCGGGAGGACATCATTTCTCTTATATCTAGGAAGCTTGTTCAAACTAATGAGGTAAGACGCTGTGCATATCTTTATCCAAGCTTTTGCTGCATTTATGAAATGGTGAAGAAGCCGCTAGCATTAATCGAAATTGGCACAAGTGCAGGACTTCAACTTTTATGGGATCAATATAAATATTCATATGGAAGCGACGGAATTTATGGTAACAATCAGTCAACAGTCCATATTCAATCGGAAATTATCAGTAAGAAAAAACCACTCCTTTTCAAGAATAGCCCACCAGTTGCCTTTAGTCGGGGGATAGATTTACATATTAGTCATTTAGGTGATGAGGAAGACTTTATGTGGTTAAAATCATTAATTTGGCCGGAGCATCATGAACGACGAGAACTCTTTGAAAAGGCAGCTGAACTTTTAAACCGAAATGATAGAAGCTTGATTGAAGGAGACGGGATATCGTTACTGACAAATATTGCTGAGCAAGCTCCTGATGATGCAGTAATTTGTATTTTTCATACCCATGTTGCAAATCAACTGGAAGAGGAGGTAAAGCATACGCTCATCAATCATATTAAAAGGATTGGGAAAACACGAGATGTCTTTCACCTCTATAACAATATGTGGGATCGCAATCTTCATCTTGATTTTATGATAAATGGAATCGAAACTCAGCAAATTATTGCAGAAGCGGATGGACACGGCAGATGGTTTAAATGGCTTTTATAAATAGATATTATAAGAGGTTATCTTAAAGGCGAAGAATGAAAGCTTCCTAAGATGGCCTCTTTTTTTGCATTCTTTAACTAGAACGTATCAGGATAGTCAATAGTCTTTTGTCACTCGATTGTTGCATTAAACCTGCTCTATTTTTTTCCTCCGCTCTTTCATCTATTTTACCTTCTCGCAGAATTAATTTAATTGTCATGAAAAATAAACATGATTTTACCGTAACTTCCGGTAAAAATAAAAAATAATAGGTGGACAAGCACATTATAAGATATAAGAAAGCGATTGCTAATACGCTTACATCTAAGGAGGAAAACGAAATGGCAAAGATATTAGCTGTAACTGCTTGTCCAGTCGGAATTGCACATACGTATATGGCTGCTGAAAACTTACAAAAAGCAGGCGAGGCGTTAGGTGTAGAGATAAAAGTAGAAACGCAAGGCTCTATCGGGATTGAAAATGGGCTTACAGAGCAGGATATTGCTGAAGCAGATGGAATTATTATTGCAGCAGATAAAGAGGTGGCAAAAGACCGCTTTGTCGGTAAAAAGCTATTAGTTACTGGTGTACAAGATGGAATTCGTAAACCAGAGGAGCTCATAAAAAAGATTCAAACTGGAGATGTTCCAGTTTATAAACAAGAACTTGCTTCCGTAAATGAAGAAAAACAGCGTAAGAAGAAGGAAAATCCAATTTATAAGCATTTAATGAACGGTGTTTCATATATGGTTCCGTTCATTGTTGTTGGTGGACTATTAATTGCCCTTGCATTAACACTTGGCGGAGAGCAAACGCCAGGAGGTATTATTATTCCTGAGGACTCTATTTGGAAGCAAATTGAAAGTCTTGGTAGTACAGCATTTATGTTCATGGTGCCAATATTAGCAGGTTTTATCGCGGTAAGTATTGCAGATCGTCCAGGGTTAGTTCCGGGTATGATTGGCGGATATATTGCAGCAAATGGTAGCTTTTATGGCAGTGATGCAGGTGCTGGTTTTATCGGTGGAATTATCGCCGGTTTCTTAGCGGGCTATGTTGCATTAGGTATTAAGAAAATGAAAGTACCAAAAGCGGTACAACCTGTTATGCCAATTATTTTTATTCCAATTCTTTCATCGGTGATTGTTGGTTTAGCTTTCATTTATATTATTGGTTCACCGGTTGCTAGCGTTTTTGAATTATTAACAACTTGGCTTGCAGGAATGCAAGGTAGAAGCTCCATTGTTTTAGCGTTAATTCTTGGAGCGATGATTGCGATTGATATGGGTGGTCCATTTAATAAGGTTGCCTTTCTATTTGGTTCAGCAATGATTGCAGAAGGAAATTATTACATTATGGGACCAATTGCAGTTGCGATTTGTATTCCGCCAATTGGCCTTGGTTTAGCAACATTTATAAACAAGCGTAAATTCCATCCAAATGAAAGAGAAGCGGGAAAAGCTTCCTTTACGATGGGATTATTCGGTATTACTGAAGGGGCTATTCCATTTGCTGCTCAGGATCCGTTGCGTGTTATTCCAAGTATTGTCGTAGGTTCAATGGTTGGTTCGGTTATTGCGATGGTAGCGAATGTAGGAGACAAGGTTGCTCATGGTGGACCGATTGTTGCGGTCTTAGGAGCAGTAGATAATGTCATTATGTTCTTTGTTGCTGTCATAGCTGGGGTTATTGTTACAGCAATAATGGTAACTGCGTTGAAGAAGGATGTTGAGGCAGCACCTGTAAAGAAAGAAGAGGTGCAACAAAATGAAGAAATCATCAAGCAGGCGAAACCTAACACAAATTTAAATAAATTAACGGATATTACAAACGTCAATTTAATTGAAACAAACTTAAAAGGTGAGACACGTGATCAGGTGATAGATGAATTAATTTCTAAATTTGAACAAAATGGTGTATTGCGTTCTAAAGAGGATTTTAAGAAAGCGATTCTAAAGCGTGAGGAAGAAAGCTCTACAGGCTTAGGAATGAACATAGCAATTCCGCATGGGAAATCAAATGCTGTGAAGTGTCCAGCTGTAGCTTTTGGAATGAAACGTGATGGGGTTGATTGGAAAAGCTTAGACGGAACTGATGCAAAATTAATTTTTATGATTGCAGTACCTGAGGATGCAGCAGGAGATGCACATCTAAAAATTTTACAAATGCTATCCCGAAAATTGATGGATGATGAATTTAGAGAGCAATTGCTACAGATAGCATCTAAGGAAGAAGCATTCAATTTATTAGAAACGATTCATTAAGATATGTAGGAAACTAGTATAGTTTATATTAGAAGAGAGCAGGGCTGTGGCTGTGCTCTCTTTTTGTTTTTAGATTTAAAATTAGCTAATGAAAGGGTTACAAAACCTTTTCTAAATCCTTTTCAAGCTGTGCTGGCTCAGTTGTAGGAGCATATCGCTCAATGACTTGGCCATTTCGATCAATGAGGAATTTTGTGAAATTCCATTTAATATTTTTCGTTAATACACCTTTTTTCTGTTGCTTTAAAAATTGAAACAATGGATCCGCATTGTCCCCATTGACATCAACCTTTGCAAACATCGGAAATGTCACACCGTAATTTACCTGACAAAATTGCATCGTTTCTTCAATATTATCAAATTCCTGATGATTGAATTGGTCGCAGGGAAAACCTAAGATTTCTAATCCTTGTGCATGGTACTTTTCGTATAACTGCTGTAAGCCGTTGAATTGTGGAGTAAACCCGCATTTGCTAGCTGTATTGACAATGATAAGAGGTTTGCCTTCATATTCCTTTAATGACTTTTCTTCACCGTTCGCCATTTTTACCTTGAAATCGTAAACTGTATTCATGAACTTACCTCCTTCTTTTCTAAGAGAAATGAGCTTCCTTTAAATCGTACGTGATTTATACTAAAAATTACAAGTATTTTGGTGAAGGATGCCTTTATTTATTGAGCTTCACCCTATGAAGAGGTCAAGGGGATAATTTGTAAAAAAGAAAAATAGAGTGGTTTATATAGATAAAAGGTAATGGTAATATAGGGCTATAAAATAACTGAATAGTTAAACAAAAATAAATACGACGTGAGGAAAAATGGATGTACACAACAAGACGGTTTGCAATGTTGTACCTGTTAGGTATCACAATTTTGTTGTATGGGTGGATTTTTTTATTTGGAGAAAATGCATGGATGCGGGCATTAGGGGTTTCTGTTGTTTCAATTATTGTCGGATCTCTTAGTTTTAAGAGAATTTATCATGCATTTTGTAATCGTTTAAATCCGCAAAGATATTTTTGGCTCATCCTGAATATAGGTGTGTTTTTCTATATTCTTTTCAATTGTATTTGGTTATATGAAATCATTGTATTAAAGAGAGCTTATTATTCAAATGAAGTAAATATCGTTTGGAATATATCGCTTATCTGCTATCTTTTTGCGCTTTTTTATAAGTTGAAAATGATTTGTAAGATTTCAACAGTAACCAATCGGTATATTTTTAACATTGTCATCTTTATGGCATCAGCTGTAACAATTAGTGCTCATTATTTATTACAAAAATTATATAGTCTAGCAGAAAACTCAATCATTATTGCCCTTGTTATCCTTGCTTATCCAATTTTAAGCCTTAGTACGTTGTTAGCTACTATAAGCGTGGTTTATTTAAGTAGATACTCGAATGGGCGAGATAAATGCTCAATAAACTATATGTTTATCGGGTTTACAATAAAATCTATTGGAGATTTTATTTACTTATTTCAAGAGGGCTTAGGGATATATGAAATAGCAGGTTATATTGATCCGCTATGGATCGTTGGTGTCGGCCTGTTAGGTTTTTGCTTTGAGGACATGAAAATATCACCACAATTGTTTAGCGGGGATAAAGAAGAAAAATGGAATAACCATGTATCTATCTTTCCCTATCTTAGTAGTCTGTTATTAATGATATTACTTATTGATTATCATCGCTGGGAAATGAATAGCCTTTTTATTGGATTATTCATCATTTATCTTTTAGTCATGAGTAGACAGTTATTTTTACTACAGAAAAATTATCATCTCATGCAAAAGTACAAAGGTTTGGCTTATCTTGACTCACTAACAGGACTTTACAATCGGACTAGATTTAAATCTAGTTTAAGGAGCATGCTCGAGGATGCACAACAACGAGACAGTCAAGTTGGAGTTATTTTAATAGACTTAGATCGATTTAAAAACATTAATGATTCACTTGGACATCATATTGGGGATAAGCTTTTAATTGAGGTAGCTAACCGACTTATGAAGACGCTTAATCAAGAGGACAAATGCTTTCGGCTAGGTGGAGATGAATTTGTTATTACTCTCTCGGGAACCTCTACTACCCATTGTGCAATTGTTGCAGAGAAGATATTACATATGTTTTCAAAACCGTTCCAAATTGAGGAATATTCAATAGCTGTAACTCCGAGTATTGGAATAAGTATGTATCCGGATAACGGTGATAATAGTTATACGCTTTTTAAACATGCGGATGCAGCGATGTACTTAGCGAAGGAAAAAGGAAAGAATAACTACCGTTTTTTAACAAAAAGATATGTAAAACGATCGAACGAAAAATCCTTATTGAAAACGGGTTAAAAGGTGCAATTCAAAATAAGGAACTCCATATTGTCTATCATCCAAAGGTTATCCTTCAATCTCGCGAGATATATGGAATGGAAGCACTTCTTCGGTGGGAGCATCCAAGCTTAGGCAATGTTTCACCAGCAGAGTTTATACCAATTGCCGAGGAAACTGGCCAAATTGGTGAGATTGGTGAATGGATGCTAAGGAACGCCTGCAAACAGGCAGAGATTTGGCATGAGAATGGTTTACCGCCATTAATTATCTCAGTCAATGTTTCTGTTAAACAATTTCAACATGGAGATTTCTATCAAACTGTAAAGGGGATTTTGCAGGAAACAAGGCTAAATCCAAATTATTTAGAGCTGGAAATAACAGAAAGCATTATGCAAAATATTGGGGAATCAATAACGGTTCTTAAGAAGCTAAAGGAGCTTGGGGTGAAAACATCAATTGATGATTTTGGCACAGGTTATTCTTCATTGTATATGTTAAAGGAGCTTCCGATAGATACAATTAAAATCGATAAATCGTTTATTGATAATATCATAGATAAAAAGGATCAATACATGATAAAAACGATTATTGAATTAGGGATGAATTTAAATCTTTATGTTGTTGCAGAAGATATCGAAACAGAGGAGCAATTATCCTTATTAAAAGAATACAATTGTCAATTTGGACAAGGGTATATATTCTCGCAACCATTGAACGAGGTAGAGTTTGAGAATTTGCTTTGTAGCAATAATTAGAATAAGAGAATTTTAGAGAAGGGTTTTCGTTATTTAACTAGTTTAAAGTGTTTTTAAACAATGAAACCAATTTTTTGAATTTTCATGTTTATCCTTTCGTTGTTTCGGGTATATGTGTTATGAAATGATATTACGGAGGGATCGATCTTGACAATTGGTTCAAAAGTATATTATAAGAATGAAATGTATAAAGTGATTTATATTTATAATACAGGCATGTGTGAGATTAAAAAGCTAGGTGTAAATAATAAAGTAGAATTAGTTCAATTGACAGACATTACATATAAATTCCAGTCGATATCATAAAAAAGAGGGTGGCTCAATAAACCAAAGGTTCAGACCCCAAAAAAACACAATATATAGATTAATGGTGAGGTTGATTTACTATATATCGGTGTTTGTTGGAGGGGTCAGACCCTTTTGAGTCACCCTCTTTAATTTTTACTAATTAAGCTGGTGATAGCATTTCCTCGAGCTTCTTTGAGGGAACTGGTGGACTAAAATAATAGCCTTGAACCTCGTCGCATTGCTCTGATAATAGGAAGTCGATTTGATCGATAATTTCAACGCCTTCTGCGATAACGGTTAGGTCGAGACTCTTTGAAACGGAAATAATTGCTTTGACAATCGCTGCACTTTGTTTATCAGAATTAATATTACGAATAAAGGATTGATCAATTTTTAATACGTCTAACGGAAACTTATGTAAGTAATTTAATGATGAATAGCCTGTTCCGAAATCGTCAAGTGAGATGCTAACGCCAAGACGTTTGAGGGCATTAAGCTTTTCGATTGATTGCTCCAAATCAATCATGGCCATTGTTTCTGTCACTTCAATATTTAAATATTTTGGCTCTAAGTTTGTTTCTTGTAAAATATTCGCGATTTTGTCGAGTATATTATATTGTTGAAATTGCCGAGCCGAAAGATTGATGCACATTGTAATCGGTTCATAGCCTTCATCCTGCCACTTTTTATTTTGTGTGCATGCTGTTTTTAGAACCCATTCGCCGATTGGAATGATTAATCCGGTTTCCTCAGCGATAGGGATGAATTCTCCAGGAGAAATCATCCCATATTTGTTCGAATTCCAGCGGAGTAATGCTTCGACACCTACTAGCTTTCTTGTCTGTAGGTTTACTTTAGGCTGGTAGTGCAAGTGCAGCTCATTATTATGTAGTGCATTTCTTAGTGCACTTTCCAGAAGCATTTTTCTTTTGTTCTTTTTAATCATTTCATCTGAATAATATTCAACAACATTTGCTCCCTTTGTTTTTGCGACAAACATTGCTGTATCAGCATTTTTTATAAGTGTATCGGCATCCTTACCATTGATAGGATATATGCTAATGCCAATGCTTGGTGTCGTGAAAATTTTATGTCCTTCAATGATAAATGGGTGCTGAAAAACATAAATGATTTGTTCTGATAGTTCTGTTGCGATTTCTTTATTTGCATACCGTATGACAATTGAGAATTCATCATCACTTTGTCTTGCGAGCAGACTCTTTTCTGAAACAAGTAATTTTAAGCGTTTTGCCACTTCAATTAATAGTAAGTCACCAATGTGAGGCCCGAGTGTTTTATTAATGATTTTGAACCGATTAATATCAATAAATAAAACCGCAAGCTGTTCCTGTTCAAATATAGGATTACCAATTACCTTGTCTAAGTACTCTTTAAAATATTTCCGATTATATAAATTTGTTAAACTATCAGTATAAGCAAGCTGTTTGATTTTTTCCTGCGCTTTTTTTCGTTCGCTAATATCCCGTGATATTGCAAGAGCATAATTTGCATCACCTAGACGGAGGATGCGGACACTAATTTCACTAGGGATTTTCTCCCCGGATTTAGAAATATATTCCCCTTCAAATGTTGTATACCCCTTTTCGAGAAGCTTTTGTTGGGTTTCTTGAATTTTATCGAGACGGTCATTAGAGGTAATATCTAACGGCGTCATTGTCAGAAGCTCTTCTTTTGTATAGCCAAATCGTTCACAGCCGATTTGATTGACATCAATAAAGTTTAGCGGCATACCATCGTTATCTAATCCAAAAAGATAGATTGCATCATTTGCATATTCAAATATTGTCCGATATTTCACTTCGTTTTGAATTTGCTCTTCTCTCGCCTTATTCTTTAACGATACGTTTCTTGAAATACTTAAAATAGCTTTTTGTCCATTGTAATCGATTGAAAAGGTGATTGTTTCAAGATGGATTTCCTGTCCGTTCAAACTAGTCGCTCTTTGCTCAACTAAGTCTAGATAGCTTTTTCCTTCTAAAAGCTTTACTCCCTCCATCGCCTGTTCCCGATTAGTTGGATGAAGAAAATGATAGACGGATTTTCCCAGCAATTCCTCTGGAGTATTTGCTCCAAGTGTCTGTGCTCCAGTTTGGTTAATATATAAAATCATTCCGTTTTGATGAATAATGACAATTTCAGGAATCTTTTCTAATATTGCAAAATACGGATTTTCTTGTTTTTGCTTCTCAAGTTCTTCATGATGGCTCCTTTTTATTAAAATGTATAAAGGAGTGAGCGCTATGAAAAAAATGATACATATCACCGCGCTATGTAAAAAGGTATCCATCCTTAGCGGAAGAATAAAAAGTGTCAAAAGGAAGGAAGTAAAAAATAGGGTAAAGGTAATGCATATTAGTTTTACATTTTTGTTTTTCATTTTGTCAGTTCCTTTAATTAAGATACACAAAAAATAAATAAATTTTAGTAGTCTAATAGTCGTAGTTCTAACTAAATAGTATGAAAGAATTTTACCATAAAGTAGGGCTTAGGTAAAAAGCATTATAGTAGAATGCTCACGAAATTGAGTGAGTCGAAAATGTCATGTAAAATAAGGATAAGAATACGAGAGAATAAGGTGAATAAAGTGCAAAAAATAATCGTAATAGGTGCAGGGATACTTGGCGCTTCAACGGCATATCATCTCGTAAAAGCGGGAGTTGAGGTAACGATTGTTGAACGCCATGATAAGGGACAGGCTACTCGAGCAGCTGCAGGGATTGTCTGTCCATGGCTTTCACAAAGAAGAAATAAGGCGTGGTATCAGCTAGTGAAGGGGGGAGCACGCTATTATCCTAGCTTAATTAAGCAGCTAGAAGAAGACGGTGAATGTGATACGGGCTATAAACGTGTTGGGGCCATTTGCCTTCATACCGAGAAGGAAAAATTAGAGAAAATGGCTGACAGAGCAAAAAAACGGAGAGAGGATGCTCCGGAAATTGGAGAAATAAAGATTTTATCACCAGCTGAAACGAGACGTTTATTTCCACCTTTAGCTGAAGAGTATGGCTCCGTCTATGTATCTGGAGGGGCTCGTGTAAATGGTCACGCAATATGTCAATCATTAATTCGTGCAGCTAAGAAAAATGGGGCAAGGTTTATTTCTGGAGATGCTAGCCTTGTATGTGAGGCTGAAAATGTGAAGGGGGTTCAAGTTGAAGGCGAGAGGTTACTAGCTGATAAGGTTATCGTAACTGGTGGCGCATGGGCGAGTGAGCTATTAAAACCATTAGGGATACAATATGCAGTCACACCGCAAAAGGCGCAAATTATCCATCTTGAATTACAAGAAGCGGATACAGGAGATTGGCCAGTTGTCATGCCCCCGACAAATCAATATATCCTTACATTTGAAGCAGGCAAGGTTGTGCTTGGCTCAACACATGAGAATGAAGCAGGCTTCGATCCTCGTGTGACAGCGGGAGGCGTACATGAAATTCTTGACAAGGCCCTTGCTGTCGCACCTGGTCTTTCAAATGGAACACTGTGTGAAACAAAGGTAGGATTTCGGCCATTTACACCAGGATTTCTCCCGATAATTGGGGAAATGCCAACGATGAGTAACCTATTATTAGCAAATGGCCTAGGTGCCTCAGGCTTAACAAGCGGCCCTTATTTAGGAGCAGAAATGGCTAAGCTTGCATTAGGTGAAGAGCTGGAAATTGATCTTCATTTATATAAAGTATCTGAGGCGTTAAGCTTTGCAGAGTAGCTAGTAAGTTTTAGTTACTCTTTTTTTAGGGTAAGACGAAAATGTTCCTTACAATGAAAAAACACCTCTGCCATTTTTGTGAGCAGGGGTGTTCTGCATGAAGATTTTAAAGTGTGTAAACCATCACCTTAATCGTAAAAACTGATAATTGATAAAGAAAGTATCCAAAGAAGCCGACAAGTGTAAAAAATACAAGAAATGTTACTGGAAGAACCTTATTATTCATTTTACGAACCTCGCAATCTATAAAATAGTATCAATAGTATGTACCGTTTTTTTATTTTTTAAACATCATTGTTACAAAGGTAAATAGAATCGTAATTTTGGACTAATAGTAGGTCGTATTGCGCATTATTGAAAAATGATGTTACAAAAGCTTACATAAAGCCTTACAGGAAAGAAAAAAAGATGTATTGTAAATGTATCAATAGTAAAGGAGCTGGCGTAAATGATAAAATCAAACGTAGGAATCCTTGCATTTTTAGTATTAACGGTGAAAATTGCCTTTACGTATTAAGGTTAAACATAATAGAGAGTTTGTAAGATGATGGCTGTCCTGAATAGGTGGGATAGCTATTTTTATGGGGAATGAAAATGTGGGTAAAAAGCTGTCAGGAAAATTGATAGAAAACCTACATGATGGAAGAAAAGAAGTTTTGTAAATATATTAAAGGATAGAGAATGGAATATATGAAAAATGAAAAGTTTAGGAATCATTTCATTTTTCGTATTAACAGAGAACATTCTATCAAAAAGAGGCTGAAAAAGAGAAGGAGGGGAGCCCTTTTGAATTTTCAGCCTCTTTCAATGGAGAAAAGTTATGCTGCAACGTCTCGTTTTCGAAAAACCGTAAAGGCGAGAGCGTGAAAGATAATGAAATAGACAATAAGCATCGTGATGGAGAATCCTAATGTCATTCCATCGATCGGTGGGACTCCATCGAAATAAACAGTTAAGTCTGTATTTGCGAATAAGATATATTTTGTCCATTCATATCGGCTTGCAAGTAGCATTGTTGCCGTACTGCCAGAGAATAATAAAAACATTGACACACCAATTGCAAGTGAGCTATTTCGAAATATCGCTGAAATCATGAACGAAAGCGTCGACATCATGATAATATCAATGGAAGATAAGAGATATTGTCCAATTAGATATGTTACAATATTTTGTTCTTCCACTTTCCCATTTGCATAAGCTAAATGAGAGCTGTCGGTTGTCGGTGTTCCGAAGAGAATAAGTCCGACGATTGCTGATAGAACAAAGATGAACGCCATAAGAAACAAGCCGAATAAGAGAACCGTTATATACTTGGAAAGTAAAATTTTTGTTCTGCTTATAGGTCGAATTAAAAGCAGCTTCATCGTTCCCCATGAAAATTCTGAGGCAACCATTCCCGATGCGATGATAATCATAAACATACCAGCGAAGCCGAGAATTGCTATCGAATCAGAAACAAATGACCAAATATGATTTTCTGTTTCTGGAGCGATGTTTTGCTCTAAACGGTACTCGTTTATTGCAATTTCTCTCTCATAGTGCATTTTCATATTTGCATTTTTGTCTCCAAGCTCGGTTAAATTTTTCTGATCTGTTGCTATTTGTGCTTCAACTTCCTTCTTCCATTCACTACTAGTTTCATGTGAAGATCGGCCTTCTTCATATTTTAAGAGAGCTCCAGAACCAAGCACTGCAATCGCTAAAATAACAAGCATGACAATCGTTCCAGCGCGTTTCGTAATTTTTATCCATTCGTTACGTATTAAATTAGACAATGTTTCTACCTCCTTGGTCTGTTATTTCTAAAAAGCGGTCCTCGAGAGATTTTGCTATTGGTTTAACAGAATAAATGTTAATTTCCTCTTCGGTAAGCTGCTTAATAAGGAGCGGGATTTGTTCCTTATCTACTTGGACTGTGAAGCCATTTTCTGCAAATGTTGCGTTTAAGTCTTCCTGTAACCATTTTTTTGCTTCGCCTAGCTCACCTGTTTCCAATTCAAAGAGCTGCTCGCTACTCGGTAGCTCTGAGATATTTTGAATCGTTGTAAGCTCACCCTTTTGGAGAATTGCGATACGGTCACACATCATTTCCATTTCTGATAATAGGTGACTCGATACGATCACGCTCATGCCCTTTTCTCTAGTAAGGGTTTTAAGATGATCGCGCATTTCTCTAATTCCAGCTGGATCTAGACCGTTTGTTGGTTCATCTAGGATTAATAGCTTTGGATCGTGCAAAAGACATTGAGCAAGTCCTAACCGCTGACGCATCCCTAATGAGTAGGTTTTGACCTTGTCATGAATTCGGTCTGATAGCCGTACTAGTTTGATCACCTCATCGACCTTTTGTTTTGTAATTCCTTTATGCATTCTTGCGTATTGCATAAGATTTTGATATCCTGTCAAAAACTTATACATTTCTGGATTTTCGACAATTGCTCCGATATTCGCAACAGCGCCCTCAAAATCCTTTTGAATGCTTTTTCCGCAAACGATAATATCGCCCTTACTAATTTTCATTAAGCCAACAATCATGCGGATTGTTGTCGTTTTCCCAGCCCCGTTAGGACCTAAAAACCCAAAAACCTCACCTTGCTTAACAGAGAAGCTAAGATTATGAATGATTGTTTTTCCTTTAATCGTTTTTGATACATTTTTTAACTGGAGTAGCTCTTTCATTTAAGATCCCACCTCGATTTTATTTACAGCTGATTTAAACCAGTTTAATACGGATAAACCTTGTTCCTCACGTAATTGCTCGACATTTTCCTGTCCAATGACAGAGCCATAATAAATGGCGATAACCTCATCTAAAAGGGGTTCAATTTCATTGATTTCATGTGTTGCGATAAGAATGATTTGCTTATCAAAATCAACATATTGAAGAAGGCTTTTCACTATCGCGTCTCTTACCATCGGATCTAGGCCGGAAAATGGCTCATCAAGAAGGATAACCTCTGTGTCTCTAGCTAATGTTGTGACAAGCTTAAGTCGCCCGCGATTTCCTTTCGAAAGGGATTTTACCTTTTTGTGAC